>CAZLGM010000247.1:0-4371 GCA_964558875.1 uncultured Desulfocapsaceae bacterium | reverse complement strand
TATACCATGATGGCTGACCAGACCTCAAATGAAGAAGTAAAAAAAGTAATGCTGATCCTGGTACAGGAAGAGGCAAAGCATAAATATGAGCTGGAAAAAATGTACGATGATTATATGGCGGAGTCGGAAAGCTAAAACTGATTCAACATAACAACCGACAGGGTTACCAACAGCCAGCAATTATCACCAACAATTGCAATTAGCGCTTGCTGGTGCCCGAGTGGTTACCGCAGTACAGCTATAAAAAAAAGGGCCACCCCTTCTACAGGGGCGGCCCTTTTTAAGTTTAAAAACTACTGTTTTATTGAACGTTGCTGGCCTTAATCCTGGCAAGCGCCCGCTGCAGAGCAGCTTCGGCTCTTACACGGTTGATTGTCTCATCCTGCTGAGCGACCTGCAGCAGTCTCTTCTCAGCCCGCTCTTTTGCCCTCATGGCCCGCTCAACATCAACCTGATGACCGAACTCAGCGCTTTCAACAAGAAAGGTGATCTTGTTATTGGAAACTTCACAGAAACCGCCGCTGATCATTAACGTCTCTCTCTGTTTGCCCTGCTCATATGTCAACAGGCCGATCTTGATCGTCGAAAGAAACGGAGCATGGTTGGCCAGCACACCAAAGTCACCGCCGTAACCGGGAGCGTTGACGATATCAACATCTTCCTTGACAACAGCTCCTTTCGGTGTCACCACTTCCAGTCGAATCTGTTCCGCCATTGCATTAACCTCATTTACCTCTAACGGGAATTATATTCCCTTTTTCTTTTCCCAATGAAAAGCTGCTTTAAAGCTACAGCTCACTGTATAGGAAGGACATTGTGCCTATTCAGCCGATGCTTTCTCCAGAACCTCATCGATGGTTCCCACCATGTAGAAGGCATTCTCGTTGACTTCATCGTGCTTGCCGTCGAGAATCTCCTTGAAGCCCTGTACAGTATCGGCAACCTTGACAAATTTACCAGCCATACCTGTGAAGACCTCGGCGACAGTAAACGGCTGGGACAGATATTTCTGGATCTTCCTGGCACGGCCGACCAGCACCTGGTCTTCTTCGGACAATTCATCCATACCGAGGATGGCGATAATGTCCTGCAGGTCTTTATACTTCTGCAGAGAAATCTGAACACCACGGGCAACACTGTAATGCTCCTCACCGACAACGTTGGGATCAAGAATCCTGGAAGTCGAGTCCAGTGGATCAACTGCAGGATAGATGCCGAGCTCCGCAATCTGACGGGAAAGAACAACTGTACCGTCGAGATGGGCAAAGGTTGTAGCCGGGGCCGGGTCCGTCAAGTCATCCGCGGGAACGTAAACACACTGAACGGCTGTAATGGATCCCTTGTTCGTTGAAGTAATTCGTTCCTGGAGGGCGCCAAGGTCGGTGGCCAGGGTTGGCTGATAACCAACGGCAGAAGGAATACGTCCAAGCAGAGCTGAAACCTCTGAACCGGCCTGGGTGAAACGGAAGATGTTATCTACGAAAAACAGCACATCCTGTCCTTCTTCATCACGGAAATACTCGGCCGCCGTCAACCCGGTCAGGCCGACTCGGGCACGTGCTCCCGGAGGTTCGGTCATCTGACCGTATACAAGCGCGGCTTTCGGCAGAACGCCGGATTCTTTCATTTCATGGTACAGGTCGTTTCCTTCGCGTGTCCGCTCACCGACACCGCAGAAAACAGAAATACCACCGTGGTGCATGGCGATATTGTTGACCATCTCCATCATGATAACGGTCTTACCACAACCGGCACCGCCGAACAGTCCCATTTTACCGCCAAGCGGGAAGGGAACCAGCAGGTCGATAACCTTAATGCCGGTCTCGAGTACGCGAACTTCGGTATCCTGCTCGGTGAATAGAGGAGCGTCCCTGTGAATCGGCAGCATTTTATCCGATGTAATTGGGCCAAGACCGTCAACGGGACGACCGACAACGTTCATAATCCGGCCAAGAGCAGGCTCACCGCAAGGAATCTGAATGGGGCCGTCGGTATCGCGGGCTTCCATACCCCTTACCAGACCATCGGTCTGATCCATGGCAACACACCGGCAAGCATTATCACCGAGATGCTGGGCAACTTCGATAACGAGGTTGTCAGCTTCATCGGAGATACTGGGGTTCGAAATCGTCAAAGCGTTCATGATCTTTGGCAGATTTCCGGGTTCAAACTCAACATCAACAACCGGGCCGATAACCTGTATGATTTTTCCAACAATTTGTTCACTCATAGGGCTGTACCCCTCCTCAAAAGTCGTTTATTTTCTAATGGTCTGATTATCCCTTCAGGGCTTCAGCACCACCGACAATATCCATCAATTCTCCGGTAACGGCTGCCTGCCGTGCCTTATTGTATACAAGCGTCAGATTATCAATGATATCCTTACACGCGTTGGTGGCGTTATCCATAGCCGTCATCCGGGCGGCCTGCTCGGACGCTCCGACCTCAAGCATGGCGTGATAAAGAATCACATTAAGATAAAGTGGCTGCATAACATCCATGATCTCTTCGGTTGACGGTTCATAGATGTATTCACCACTGATTGCCTTTTTAGCCTCTTCCTCACCCTGTTCAACCGGTTCAATGGGCAACAGGTTCATGGAAACCGGCTTCTGAACGGCAACCGACTTGAACTGGCCAAACACAATCTCCACCTTATCCGATTGTTCAGCAATGAAATATTCGGCCACTTCCTGGGCAATTTCACGGGCATTAAACATCTGAAAACTGCCCATGATATCGATAAAGCTCTTACGGACTTTATCTGTTTTCTTATAGTAGGCGTTACCCTTTTTTCCGACGCAGATCAGGCTGACTTTCTTGCCCTCCGCTTCATAGCCGGCTATCAGCTTGTCGGTTAATTTGAGTATATTGCTGTTAAATGACCCGCAGAGACCGCGGTCGGAAGTAATAACCACCAACTCGACATTTGAAACATCACGGCTCTGCATTAACGGTGCTGACGAACTGGTTGATCCACCGGAGAGATTGGACATCGCTTCGTTGAACTTCCCGGCATAGGGTCTGAACGACTCCATTTTCTCCTGGGCGCCACGCAGCTTGGCAGAGGCCACCATGTTCATGGCCTTTGTTATCTGCGCAGTCTTTTTAACACCGACAATTTTATCTTGAACGTCTTTTAAACTCGGCATGTCAGGACCTTATCCTCTGTTAATTTATACCTTTACTTGCCTTGAACGTTTCACCAAAGCTGTCCAGCGCCTTATTGAGCTTTTCCTTGATCTCATCGGTAAACTCTTCTTGTTCTTTCAAATCGGAGAAGATTGAAGGATCGTTGGATTCGATATAATTGTACATCTCATTTTCATAGTCGGCCAGTGTGTCAACCGGCAGCGCATCGAGATAGCCGTTGGCGCCGGCGTAGAGAATAGTTACCTGCTTCTCCATCGGCAGCGGTTGATACTGCGGCTGTTTGAGAACTTCAACCAGCCTCTCGCCACGGGTTAACTGGGCCTGAGTAGCAGCATCAAGGTCGGAACCGAAAGCCGCAAAGGCTGCCAGTTCGCGGTACTGGGCCAGATCAAGCCGCAGAGTACCTGCAACCTGCTTCATGGCCTTCACCTGGGCGGCGCCGCCGACTCGGGATACGGAGAGTCCAACGTTGATCGCCGGACGGATACCGGAGAAGAACAGGTTGGGCTCAAGGTATACCTGACCGTCGGTAATGGAGATGACGTTTGTGGGAATAAAGGCGGAAACATCACCGGCCTGGGTCTCGATGATCGGCAGAGCGGTCAATGATCCGGCACCCAACTCCTCGTTCACCTTGGAAGATCTTTCCAGCAGACGTGAATGGTTGAAGAAAATGTCGCCTGGATAGGCCTCACGTCCCGGAGGACGTCTCAACAACAGTGAGAGCTCACGATAGGAAACGGCCTGTTTGGACAGGTCGTCATAAATAATCAGGGCATGCTGGCCGTTATCACGGAAGTATTCACCCATGGATGTCCCGGCAAAGGGAGCGATATACTGCATGGGAGCCGGATCGGAGGCACAGGCGGCAACAACGGTTGTGTATTCCATGGCGCCGTGCTTACGTAGCGCCTCGACAACCAGGGCAACAGTTGATTTTTTCTGACCGACAGCAACATAGATGCAATGCATATCCGTTTCTTTCTGGGCGATGATGGCATCGACACAGAGAGCGGTTTTGCCGATCTGACGGTCACCGATGATCAGTTCCCGTTGTCCCCTGCCTACCGGGGTCATTGCGTCAACCGCTTTTGCTCCTGTATAACACGGCTCATGGACTCCTTTTCGGGCAATAACACCCGGGGCCAGAACCTCGATTTTAGCGGTTTCTTTAGTGTTGATCGGCCCCTGACCATCAATGGCCTGGCCGATACCGTC
>CAZLGM010000246.1:0-4382 GCA_964558875.1 uncultured Desulfocapsaceae bacterium | reverse complement strand
CTGATGTTTTTTTATTACAAACAGGATGTTACACACATTGCAAAGGTTGATAGCATATCGGTCATTCAAATGCAATCTTTTTTTGGACAAAGTTAGGACGGATCAATGAGTTAGGTGATGCCAGTTTGTACTGTAATAACCGATGCTTTTATGTGTATTAACCGGTAGTGGTATAGAGCTTGACAGATATTCCCTGTTGAGTATCTTCCAGTCAGATTGCTATTTTTCACCCACTGTTTGATTCTTTTCCACCTGGACAAATTACAGCAGAGCCGTTCATTTGCACAATCAATATCCATTTCCCAGTCATTACTTTTCTTACAATGGACATCGCCTCCACTATCTGGCTGAGGGGAAGGGGAAGGTTATTGTCATGGTCCATGGCAACCCCACATGGTCCTTCTATTACCGTAAACTGGTGACATTGCTTTCTGAAAAGTACCGGGTTATTGCGCCGGACCATATGGGCTGTGGTTTGTCCGACAAACCGCAACAATACGACTATACACTCAAGAACCATATTTCCGCACTTAACCACTTGCTGGATCATCTGAAAATAGACAACTATTCCCTGGTCGTTCATGACTGGGGAGGACCAATCGGTATTGGCTGTGGAGTCAGGAAACCAGAACGAGTCGACAAGCTGCTGCTGTTCAATACAGCGGCATTTCGATCAACGCGTATTCCGTTCCGTATCAGAATCTGTCGCTATCCGTTTATTGGTAGCCTGATTGTCAGAGGGCTTAACGGCTTCTGTCTGCCGGCTACGTTTATGGCAGTTAATAAACGATTACCGGCGGATGTAAAAAAAGGTTATCTTCAGCCGTATAATTCCTGGGCAAACAGAGTGGCTATCAACGCTTTTGTCCGGGATATTCCGCTCTCTCCTTCTCATCCATCATACAGTGATCTGGGTGCTGTTGAAGAAGGTCTCGATTCGTTGAGAAAAAGAAATATACCGATGATGGTTATCTGGGGAGCAAAGGATTTCTGCTTCAACGATCATTATTATAATGAATGGCGCAGACGCTTTCCGGACGCGGATTACCACTATCTCAAAGATTGCGGACATTATGTACTTGAAGATGGTTGGCCTGAAATCCAGCAACTGGCCACCAGGTTTTTTAACATTGACTAAAAGGTGAAAGTGGCTCCATGAAACAGAACCTGGATCAATATGGCAATATTGGAGAGCTGTTTTCGGCTGTCGCAAAACAACAGGGAGAGCGGGTTGCTCTTATAGAAGCCGCTACAAATAAGGAGATCAGCTTTGGCGCGATCAACGATACCGCCAACCGGTACTGCTCCTATTTCCAAAGCAGTGGATTACGGCCGGATGACCGGGTCATGTTGCTGGTCAAACCCTCCATCGATTTTTATATTCTCTGTTTTTCCCTGTTTAAATTTGGGGCGGTTATCATCTTTATTGATTCAGGTATGGGCATAACCAATCTGAAAAAATGTATCAGCCATGTCAAGCCGAATGCCCTTATTGGCATTCCAAAAGCGATTCTGTTCAAAAGACTGTTTCCAAAAGCTTTTCAGACAGTTAAACGAACCTTCTGTGTCGGTTTTTCCTTTGGTCTGTTGGGAGCGGATATTCGAAAACAGGTCCGCCATTGTAAACCACAGACACAGAAGAGTCCTGCCGCCAGTTCGGATCTTGCGGCAATTATTTTCACATCCGGTTCAACCGGAATTCCTAAAGGAGTTCTCTATCACCATTCCACTTTTTTGGCTCAACTCAGGTTGATCCGTGAGTTTTATGGAATTTCCGGTGATGATGTCGATCTGCCCGCTTTTCCGCTGTTCGGCCTGTTTTCAACAGCTCTTGGAGCAAGAGCCATTATTCCGGATATGGATTCAACCAGGCCTGCTCAGGTCGATCCTGGGAAATATGTGGAAGCGATCAAAAAGTACGCGGTCACTTTCTCATTTGGATCCCCGGCGCTCTGGAGGGTTGTTGCCCAATACTGTTCAAGCGCTGAAATCAAACTGGAGTCACTTAAACTGGTTCTGATCGCCGGTGCTCCAGTACCAGGCTGGTTGTCTGAAAGTATGGTAAAAGTCCTGCCTGAATCCACCAGCCTTCATACTCCTTATGGAGCCACCGAGAGCTTGCCTATCGTTTCCATGGACGGCCGGGAGATTGTCAGCCAGACTTGGCAGCAAACCAGAGATGGCAAGGGAATCTGTGTCGGTAGACCGCTTCCTGGAATCGAAGTGGCTATTATCCCGATTACCGATGATCCAATAGTATCCATAGAGGCAGTATCATTTCTAGGTGAAGGCGAAATCGGCGAAATTGTTGTCAGAGGCGATGTTGTCACAACAGGCTATGACAACCATCCTGACGAAGACAGACTGGCAAAGATAGGGGCGGGCGATTCATTTTATCATCGAATGGGTGACACCGGATACTTTGACGCCAGTGGAAGACTCTGGTTCTGTGGTCGTAAAAGCCACAGAGTAAAACGAATTGGAAAAACCATGTATCCAATCTGCTGCGAGGCAATTACCAACGAGCATCCTAATGTGTTCAGATCGGCCCTTGTAGGCATCCCCGATGTTGTAAATTCCGGTTATCATCAGCCGGTTATGATCGTTGAATCCTGTAAAGATAAACAGATAAACAACTCCCGTCTGCTCAACGAGGTGGCCCAATTGGCAGCCGCACATGAGCTGACCCGGGACATTGATCATTTTCTCATTCATAACGACTTTCCAGTCGATGTCCGCCACAATGCCAAGATCCTGCGTGAGAAGCTCGCAGTGTGGGCTGAAAATGAATTGAAAGGAGACAGATGAACAAGGTACTGATCACAGGTGGAGGTGGCTTTGTCGGCCAAGCTATTGTCAGACAGCTTCTACAACAATCTGTTTCATGTGTTGTAGTTGGACGCAGCAGTTATCCTCAACTGGAGAACGATGGTGTCCTCTGTTTGAGAGGAGATATACGAGATAGAGAGTTTATCAGATCAGCCATGGAGGATGTGGACACTGTTTTTCATGTTGCGGCTCTGGCAGGTATTTGGGGCAAATGGAACGATTATTATTCCACTAATGTCCAGGGCACTGACAACGTACTTACCGGTTGTCTCGAGTCGGGTGTCGCCAATCTTGTGTACACTTCGACACCGTCGGTAGTTTTTAATGAACAGGACATTGAGGGAGCTGACGAGTCGCTGCCCTATGCCAATCGTTTTCTCTGTCACTATGCCAGATCGAAGATGATGGCAGAGAAAATGGTACTTCAAGTTGATCAGGCTAAATTGCGTACCTGCGCTATCAGACCTCATCTGATCTGGGGACCAGGCGATCCGCATCTCATTCCCCGTTTGCTCGAACGAGGAAAAGCTGGGGATTTGAAAATGGTTGGTGCTGGAGCCAACCGAGTCGATATCTCATTTGTCGACAATGTTGCCCATGCCCATCTCCTGGCCGCCAAAGCGCTTAAAGAGGCAGAAACATGTTGCGGCAAACCCTATTTCATCAGTCAGGGTGAACCGGTCAACCTCTGGCAGTGGATTAATGATCTGTTTGATCAACTCAATATTAACCAAGTATCAAAATCGGTTTCTTTGCCCTTAGCCTACCGATTAGGAGCTTTTCTGGAATTTGTGTATACTGTTTTACAGAGCAGAAACGAGCCTCCAATGACCCGGTTTCTGGCAGAGCAGCTGGGACGGTCGCATTTTTTCTCAATTTCAGCAGCCCGTCGGGACATGGGGTATGAACCGGTCGTTTCTACAGATGAAGGGATGGAAAAACTCATTAAATGGATTCATTCAATATGAATGTGCTACTGAACCGCATGATCCGACTATTTAAAAGAAGCAAAAGCAATATCCGGCCACTGCTGAACAAGGTTGTGGCTGTCTTTTGCCTGATTGCCTTTTCTCAGACTATATTTTTACATCCTGCCTATGCTTTATCGATCGGAGAGGAGCGTAAAGTCGGCCTGGAACTGTTATACAAGATCCGTAAGGTTCTCAAACTGGTAGACGAGCCCGATATCCAGCAGTACTTCCAAACCCTGGGAGATGAGGTCCTGCAGGTTGCCGATGGCCGATATTTCAACTACCGCTATTTTATTGTGAATTCGGAGGAATTCAACGCCTTTGCCGCGCCTTCCGGGCTGATTTTTTTTAACAGCGGTCTCATTGAGGCCACTGAAAACGAAGATGAACTGGTTTCTGTCCTGGCCCATGAGATTGCCCACGCAACATCGAGGCATATTGCTTCGAGGATTAAGAAAAGCACATCGGTTGGGCTGGCTACCATTGGACTTGCACTGGCCGCAATAGCCATTGGCGGCGGGGCCGTGAGCCAGGCCCTGTTTGTCGGTTCTCTTGCTGCCGGTAAATCCTTTCAACTCCATT
>CAZLGM010000245.1:0-4406 GCA_964558875.1 uncultured Desulfocapsaceae bacterium | reverse complement strand
TTGGTGATGGACAGAAAGGATTGTCAAAACTATCTCAGCGGAATAGAGTATGACCTGGATTTGCAAAAGCAGGAGGCGTTGAGTCGTTTCTTTTCTTTTCTGATTAAGCGCGGTGAGGCTTCGTCCGACGCGTTGCCTTTGAAAATCCAACCTCTTTAACCTCGTAGTCAGCGGACCACCTATTCCATAAATCACACAGTGTTATGGAGCATCTTAAAAAAATCGTTCTGGGTGTCACCGGGGCCAGCGGAATGGTCTTTCTCCAGACATTTCTGGAGATGATGACAGACAACAGCCAGGTTGAGATCCACGGTATCTGTTCAAGTGCCGGCCGGCAGGTCATTGACCTTGAACTGGGGTGCAGCGAAAGTGAGTTGCCGGGTGTCAGCCACTGGTTTGATTCAAAAGATTTTGCAGCCGCACCGTCCTCCGGCTCCAGCGGATATTATGGGATGGTTATTTTGCCCTGTACCATGGGAACCCTTGGGGCCATAGCCGGGGGACTGTCATCAAACCTGATTCATCGGGCAGCCGATGTAATGCTTAAAGAGAGAAAAAAACTCATTTTGGCGGTTCGGGAAACCCCTTTTAATCGTACCCATTTGGCAAATATGCTTAAAGTACACGATGGGGGAGGAATTATTTGTCCGCCGTTTCCCAGCTATTATCTGAAGCCGGAAACATTAAAGGATGCCGCCATGACTTATTGTTGGAGGCTTGCCGACCAGCTTGATCTGCAAATAGAAAATAGACAACGCTGGACATGAATGGTCAATTAAAGCAAAAGATCGCTACTTTATTGGAGATGATCAAGTTCAAATTGACCATCTTTGCCATGCCTTTTGGACTGACCGGCGCCTTTCTGGCCGGACAAGGAAAGGTGGGGATTGTGGCGTTGTTCTGGATTATTCTTGCCATGGTCGGAGCAAGAACCAGTGCCATGAGTTTCAACAGGATTGTCGATAGAAAGTTTGACCTGAAAAACCCAAGGACTGCCGACCGGGCCATCCCGGCGGGAGAAGTCAAGCTGGTTGAAGCCTGGATTATGGTCCTTGCTTTCAGCGCGCTCTTTTTCCTGAGTTGTTATCAACTCAACAGGCTGACATTTTTAATCTCACCGTTTGTGCTGGCACTGACCCTGGTCTATTCCCTGACAAAACGATTCACTTCACTCTGTCACATTGTGCTCGGGGTTGCCCTGGGTTGCGCGCCTATGGGCGGTTGGGTTGCCGTTGCCGGTTCATTGTCAGAATATCCATGGGTACTTTCTATAGGTGTGCTTTTCTGGGTGGCCGGATTTGATACCATTTACAGTTGTCTGGACAGCGACTTTGATCAGAATGAGAACCTCTATTCGCTCTCGGCCAGACTCGGTCAGCGCAGGGCCTTTCAACTGGCGGGTGGGTTTCATGTACTGGCCTTTCTCTTCTTTGGTCTGACCGGATATGTTCAACAGTTGAATTGGGTCTATTTTGTTGGTCTGCTCTTGGCCGGTGGCGCTTTGTTCAACCAGCATCGAATCGTTCGACCTGGGGATCTGTCCCGTATTCATGCATCCTTTTTTTCAATGAATGGTATTATCTCCATGACCATTTTTATAGCAACCTGGCTATCTCTATTACTGGATCGACTATAAAGTAAATAGGGACCACAGACGATTGACCTATGTTATTTTCAGTCCCATCCTGTACAAAGGGCGTTGCCATTCGACGCCTGGTGTTTTTTCTAGCCATCTACTCTTTCCTTGTTGTTGGTGTTTTCATTCTGTTGTCGGGAACTGAAAGTCATGCGACCCAGACAATTCCGTACGGCAAACAGCAACCTGAACTACTCAAGACCGCCTATCATCCCGGTGAAAAATTTATTTATGATATCTCATGGACAGGTGGCATAAAAATCGGCGAGCTGCACATTGAAATCAAACGATCCGAAGAGAAAGACAAGGTTCTGGAGATCCATGTTCTGGCAACAACAAAGAATAGTATTATAGAACGGATTTATCCGGTGAGGGACAGACATGTTACCAAAGTCTACGGCAAAAAGAGGCTGCCCTTTCGGTATGAGGTGTGGCAGAAGGAGGGATGGAGCTACGAGGCTCACCGGATTACCAGATATCGGCAGCGATTGAAACAGGTCTGGTACTGGCATAATGAGAATCCCCTGGTTGTTTATCATGTTGACGGATTTGTCCACAACGAATTTTCATCGTTTCTGGCAACCAGGGTGATGGATCTGCAATTGGATCAGCCATTTATCGTGCCTACTTTTGCAGATCACAGACGAAACGAAGTTGTTGTTGAAGTAATGGCCAAATCGAGGCTTGAGGATACAGCCCTAGGCGCAGTAGATACCATTGAAGTCATGCCGATTATGAAATTTGAAGGCCTCTATGATAAGCGGGGTGATACGGTAATCTGGTTCACGGATGATGAATGCCGGGTGCCGGTTAAAATCAACTCAAAAATTATCCTGGGTTCTCTGACATCCAATCTTGTTGGTTGGGAAAGTCCCAATTGTACAAAGTACAAAAAAGTAGATGTAAAAAGATCGAAAAACTGAGGCAGCAAAAAGCAAATATTGTATAGTACCCGAATCCGTGAGCATCCACTAGCACTGCATCTTTGCGCTATCGAAAACTCACGGGTTCAGGTTGTAATTTCTGTTTTTGGACTCTCGAAAGCCTTTGTTTGAAACGTTAGGCCATTGCTGATGAAAACAATAGAGTATGTTTACAAAGTTGATAGAAAATTGAGGGTTATATCTGTAAAAAAAAGGAGAAAATAAGGAGTAAAACGTTATGACTGATGCTGTGATTTCCACGGATTTTAGTGAATTGAACCTTGTTCATCGCGGCAAAGTTCGGGATATGTATGCTATTCCCGGCCATGATGATAAGTTATTGATGGTGGCAACCGATAGAATCTCCGCGTATGACGTGGTGATGACCGATCCGATCCCCGGCAAGGGTAAAGTTCTGACCCAACTGTCTCTGTTCTGGTTTGATCTGTTGGGGGATGTTGTTGCAAATCATCTCATCACCGCCGATGTTGATGAGTACCCCGAGATTTGCGCCCAGTACAGAGACGAGTTAGAGGGTAGATCAATGGTGGTGAAAAAGACCTCTCCCTTGACCGTGGAGTGTATTGTTCGGGGTTATATTTCCGGATCGTTCTGGAAGGCGTATCAGAAAGATACCACAGTCTGCGGATTCCAGCTTCCCAAAGGCATGCGGGAATCGGATAAATTTGAGCAGGCTCTATTTACCCCTTCCACCAAGGCGGAGCAGGGTGATCACGACGAGAATATCTCTATAGAGGCCATGGAAAAAATATATGGCGCGGAAAAGACGGAGAAGATTGCCGCAATCAGTGTTGAGCTCTATTCACGGGCAGCAGACTATGCCAGGAAGAAGGGCATTATTATCGCTGATACCAAATTTGAGCTTGGTGAGATAGATGGCGAACTGATTCTCATTGATGAGGTACTGACCCCCGACTCTTCGAGGTTCTGGCCCTTGGATGAATATGAGCCTGGGAAAGGCCAGCCAAGTTTTGACAAGCAGTTCCTGCGGGATTACCTGTCATCACTTGACTGGGACAAAACTCCTCCTGCTCCCGCACTGCCGGATGAGATTTTGGAGAAAACAAGGCTGCGATATGATGAGGCGTTGAAAAAAATAACCTCATAAGTTTCAATTAGCCGAGCTAGTAAAGGCCTTCGCCAATTGTCAGGCGGAGGCCTTTTTTCTTTCCTCTTTTTCAAGAATTACACACTTGA
This sequence comes from uncultured Desulfocapsaceae bacterium, assembly GCA_964558875.1. Lineage (GTDB taxonomy): Bacteria > Desulfobacterota > Desulfobulbia > Desulfobulbales > Desulfocapsaceae > CAZLGM01. The sequence continues at coordinate 629 of CAZLGM010000245.1, read as the reverse complement.
TCCCGCCATACTTGATGCCTGGGAGAAAGCAGCCATTGCATGAGATGCAGTCGACTCGTGTCATTAATCCTTGCTGGAACCGGTTGACCAGGTCGGGCTGTCGTATAAACGGCCGGGCCATTGATATATAGTCCGTTTTTCCCGAAACGACAGCCTGTTCCATAATTTCAAGACTTCTTATGCCACCGACGACCATGAGAGGGCAATCGACATGTTTTCTGATTTCTTCCGCCAGTTCCAGATGGTAAGCTTCCTGTTCTTGTTTGTTGATTTTCATTCGTGCTGGCGTCTTGTTACCTGATGCCGGAGTACCTCCACTGACCTCGATACAGTCAATACCTTCCTTGTCCAATAAACGGGCGGCTGTGGCAGCCTGTGACAGGCCCAGGCCACCATCAAGAAAATCGTTGCAGCTCAGTTTAATCAGCACCGGGTAATCATCACCGACCTGTTTTCTCACTTCACGATAGACTTCGAGTACAAAGCGGCATCGGTTTTCATCGTTACCGCCATACTCGTCTTGTCGCCTGTTGGTAAGCGGTGAAAGGAATTGATTGATCAGGTATCCATGGGCTCCATGCAACTGAACAGCATCAAAACCGTATTCTTTGGCACGTTTGGCTGCCTGG
>CAZLGM010000244.1:0-4441 GCA_964558875.1 uncultured Desulfocapsaceae bacterium | reverse complement strand
TAAACATCCACATAGAGGTGTGACCAATTGGTCACACCCCCCTTGCCATTTTTTCTTGGAACTCGGTTTCAAATGTTGAAGTGGGAAGTCACCACAATTGTGGGTGGGAATTTTGTGATCAGTTCAAGTACAAGCAGTTACTTGGAAGAAATGAATAAGATGCTGCCAGGACTCCTAAGACAATTGAGACACCCCTTCCTACATTCCATATATAAAACTTTTATCTTGTATACGAAACTTTAATTTCATTTACAGTCTTACTTCAATGAGCTATTATGGTAGTATATGGACAACAAAAACAACAGATGGCGTTCAGAAGCACACCGAATCTTGAAGGCTGAACTGGCTCGTCGTGACATCAGCTATCATGACCTAACGGAAAAACTCGCAAATATTGGGATAGAAGAAACAATTCCAGGCATAAGAGGGAAAATGCATCGCGGAACATTTAGTTTCTTTTGGCTTCTTCAATGTCTTGAAGCCTTAGAAGTAGAACAGATAAATATTGACCTAAAACCTCTGTATAATGTTAGAAACAATTATTGACTATGAGTCACACCCATTATGTCGCTACGGCGCTTTTACTGCTAATTGCAACCTTCATTGTAAGCAAACAAAATAACAGCAAGTTGTTATAAAAAATACTGACTCAAGAATTATTCGCAACATTATCAACCTTGGCAGCAGCCAACACTACAAACTTAAATCATCAACCCGGGCATGACAAACCCTTACCAAATAATCACAGGAAGTGTTAAAGGAAGAGGAAAGCATACCAACGAAGATGGTGTGTTGGTTTTAAGTAACAATGATTACCATCTTCTTGCTATCTTTGATGGGGTTGGTAGTGCGAAAGGTGCAAAAAAAAGCGTCACATTTGCAAAAAAATTTCTAACTAAGGAATATAAAAACTCATATATCCAACAATATTTTGACCTTGGTGGGCTACTAAGGAAACTCAACAAAGCCATTCTCAACTCAGGCATCAAAGAAGCATATTCCACATGCGTAATGCTTTACCTCCCATTTAACAACTCCTTAGAAGTGAAGTATGTATACCTTGGTGACTCACGTGTCTATGCTGTTGGGAAACAGTATTTTTCAAGACTATCAACAGACCATAAATTACAAGGCACCTCTAATGTAATAACCAAATATCTTGGCAAAGAAAACCTCCAAAAATCAGATTACAAGGAACATATTTGTACAACCCATGAATATAGCTTTTTCATTTGTACAGATGGAGCATACAATCTAATTGAAAACTTAGGGAAAGACTTAAGCAAGTTTCACAACGTGTTGCTTTTCAAGTACATGAAAAGAGTACAAAATGGTATCAACAAATACATATCAAAAGATAATTCGGATGATGCCTCATACATATTTGCAAGGTTCCGTCATGTATAAGAATGAGCAATTACTAGTTAACGATATTACAAATTTGATATCTATTGGCTCAAATAACATACCATCTGACTTTAAAAGAAAAAATCAGATAATGTTAACAGAAGTCAATTTAGGGTATGGGATAGCAGATGTTGTCTTAACAGAATGCGAAGAGATAAAAGAAATGCGTACAGACTACTTATCACCAATAGATATAAGAGTACTTTCAATAATAAATACTAGCTCTGGAACAACGATTGACAAAATATGCAATATCACAAAATGTAGAAAAAGAAAAGTAAAATACTCCATCAACAAGCTAGCTGATCTTAATTACATCATTGGTCGAAATAAATTATTTACCCCGGGACGAACTTACCGAATGACAGTGAAAAGTGTAATTGCTATAGAAGCTAAGTTAATTAACTGGAAAAGAGCTCTTAAACAAGCCTATAGATATAAATGGTTTTCTGACAGATCATTTGTTTGCCTGCCCCACTCTAACGTTCAACCTGCTATTAAAAATATTGATTCCTTTAGAGAAACCAATGTTGGACTCATAGAAATAAGCCCAGATGAGGGGATGACTATTCTTCACGCACCCAAGCCACACAACCCAATAAGTGAGGATATGTCAATCTTGTTAAACGAAAGCATTCTCAGCGAGATAAATGGTTCCGAAGGAATGCTTCCCAAGTGCTGAGATGGTAATCGCTACTTTCGTCATATAAATAAACGCCATGATGAGTTGCCAGCTCTTCATATAATTTTTTTGCATTATCAATCAACTTTAAAAGAACACTTACCCTTTGGGATACTCCTACCCTCCCCAACTTCTTTAACAGTTTGTCGATCGATAACAAATAATTCTTATGAACATCAGGCTTATGTGTGTTCCAAACATAGGCTTTGTTCAAAATCGCATCTGAAAATATATTTTTATCGTTAGAAATCAGATCAAGACATCCATTTCTTCTTAAATTGTCAAGTTCTTCAGCCCGTATAAAATTCAACAATTTCTCTGAGAAGTACCATCCTTTCGATGGCCCGCCACTTTGACTATCTACAAATCTACTTAAGTTAAAATTTCTAAGGTTTTCATAAGTTCCTATTGTTACAATATCAATATCACATAATGCATTAATAACTAACGTGTCCCAGTTTGCATAACCATGACAAGTCAAGAATTCTTGAGATTTCAATGTAGTAAAAACCTTTAACAGGTTTTCATAATAATTGTAATCAATACTAATCTTCTTTTTATATTCTGGCTTGGCATCACATACTACGTAATATCCATCAAAAACAACTGACATATCTGTGAGTTCAAGCAATAATGATTCAACATAATCATCGTCTACTATTTGTATATTACTTAATGGCACAGTCATCCAAAACTTCACATCTCCCCAATTCCCCTTTTTCTTGTCTTTTTTGATCTTTTTATTTATTGATTTATAATGACCAACCAGCTTTTCCAAGTCACATGATTCCTCATAAAAAACTGGAACAATAATATCTTTAAATCCGGCCGAAATTTGGAAATCAATTCCTTTAACAATGAATGATAATCCATCAACTTTTGTTGAGTCAGTGTCATCCAGATTTGCTGGGTTAAAGGGGTAGGTTTTCAACTTTCCACCTACGTTTTTTCTGCTCCCATAAAACTGTAAATCAATCATTGATTTAGAGATATATTCCTGTGGCTTATAAGTAGAAATAGGCTTTCCAGGCTTTGTATAATCAAAGCTATATGCCAAAAAAACAAAGCCATCCCCTACATCATTTTGGAAGTGTGCATCTAATGGCCATTTATGATTATGGCCCAGCTGGTGATATACCTTCATACCTTTATTGCCCCCTTGAACATATCAACATTTCGTGGTCGAGCAGATACTTCAAACCGTAATACCGAACTAAAAAAAGAGTCCAATTTACAGCTAGCATCACTATTATATGACAAATCTTTACTTGCCATTTTTTTCATCACATCATCTTCTTTTTTACCAAACGGAAGTTTTCCATAGTATAAGACATAAGCAATAACACCCAAAGAAAAGAAATCTGTTCTGTAAGAAACATGCTCTTTATTTCCAAGCAGTTGCTCAGGCGCACCGTAAGCCCAACTGTGAGGCTGAAACCCAGTATCTGTAATTGTAGTCTGCTTCGGATCTTTAAAAATCCCAAAATCTATCACAACAGGATTTCCATCTGGCTTGATAATTATGTTTTGAGGTTTCAAGTCTCTATGAACTTTCTTTTCATTCCAAATAGGCTCCATGATATTTGCAATTTCCTTTATCATGCTAGATATCTTTTTTGCGTTGCCATGATAACTTGCATAAACATCTACTAATGGTTCACCCTCCACCCATTCTTCAACAACAATAGTTTCTCCTTGATAAGCATCTACTTTTTTAATTGTTGGGATCCCTACTAGTGATTCATTATCAATATAAAAATCTATTTCTCTTTTTTCTCTCTCACCAAATCCAAACCTAAACATCTTGATGGCGCATTTGCCCATTTTGCAAGTCACCAAAAAAACATATTTTTGACCACCAGAAAAAACAGCAGAAACGTCTGAGACCTCATATCTTTCTTCTAATTCTCTTGGCAATGAAATATTTGGTGGCATAAGCACACTCCCTAAGACCACTTTTTATTTAGCTAGGGTTTTATAAAGCTACAACATTCTTTTCTAAATTAAAAAAGAGATCTTCAAACACACATCCTAACACAATAACAGCGGAAGATAAAGTGCAGTTTTACACTCTTCTTACCACCTTCTATGCTTTCAAACATTTTACGAACATTATCATCACACTGATCGCCTTACAAACAACACTTTTTCTATAGTTCATCACAGCAGTAGGTCTTACTTCTAAAACCTCGTGACTAGAAAACAATTGACAAGATGGGACATAAACTGACAGCTAAATGTTAGCTTTCAGTTAGCGGAAAACAAAAAGCACCCAACCCCTAAAGAGCTAAGTGCTTGATATATTTGGCACGCTCGGCAGGATTCGAACCTGCGACCTACGGATTAGAAGTC
>CAZLGM010000243.1:0-4452 GCA_964558875.1 uncultured Desulfocapsaceae bacterium | reverse complement strand
CCCCAATGATGTCAGTTTCCTGCATAACTGTTCCTGGGCAGCCCTGCGGCTTGCTTGCTGCAGAGGTTCAATTCGTACAGTAACATTCGTGTGGGTTGTCTTTACCCACCCCTGGCATTGGGTTATGGCATAGAACAGATCTACTATCTCATTTTTGTTTGGGTAATAGGACCTCAACCATTCTATCATCTGCTTTCTGGAGTTCCATACAGCGCTTGTTGCAAAATCAAACAGGTTTTTACCCTCATTATCTATGACCTTGAATGACTTATTACCATCAAGCGATGACAGCTCGATCCTTTCAGGTAAACTTTTTACCTTCTGCAATAATTCTTTTATCATCAGTTCATTTTCCCCGATCTTTGCTTTAAGCCTTTCTTTTATGCTGTTTTGCCTGGGAGTCCCTTCTTTTGTCAGTCCTTCTTTGGCGGTTGCCATTTGCTTGTAAAGCTTGTTTGTTTCTGTCTTCAGTCGCTTAATCAACTTCTGTTTGTCCTTTATCAACGGGTTTGCGATTGACTGGTTGTCGCTCTCCCGGAACAGGTACCCTGGCTGGTAATTATAGGGATGGCGGGTTTGCAAATGCTTAAACGTATTTTCCGATGCCCCCCACCTGCTGAGTATAGCAAAGGCACAATCCTGTGTGCTTAACTCATTGTGGGGGGTATAGGCCAGGCCGCTGGTCCTTTTGTCACTGCTCTTATTCCATAAGTAAATCCTTCGCAACGAAAACCGGTGGACTGGTTCTTCCCCGGTGTTCTCCCCGGTTTCGTACTCATAGGTGTTCTTCTTTTCATCTTCAAATACCCCATACTCCTTCCTGTTGACTTCAAAGCTGATGGAAAACAACTCCGCAGGCATCGCATCCAGCTTCTTACTGTCAGAGTGCTTCTCCCATGTGACAAAAGGATTTTCGTTGCGTACCATGTCGGAGAAAAAACCTGCACCATCGCCTTCGCGGTCAAACACCTTTATTGGTTTTTCTCCTATCTCACCTTCCCAGCGGTCGTCCAGGTTTAACACAAATGTTTTTAAGTCACCCTTGCCTTCCTGTATCTCAAAGTCCACAACATTGCCCTGAAGATCGCACACCACCATGTTGGTGCGCCCCGGTTCCGGTATTTGCCGCTGGGTATTGTAGGTGTGATGAACTTTTCTTTTTCCTGTATAACCCAATCGGTGCCCGTCAATAAACCAGAACCAGAGATTTACTATCCCACGGCGTATCTGGAAACGGAAAAAGTCTTTCAGCAAACGGGGCGATAAGCACTCCCCTGTCGCCTGGTAAAACCATTCCCACAGTTTGTCTTTTCCAGGAAACTGTGGCAAGCCCAATATCACCCTGGCTTCCTCTTTTCTGATGTGCTTGGTTTGTTCTATCGAACCGATATTACGGCATACCATTAACAAAAACACCTGAAACAGCTTGTACCTCTCGCCAAAATAGCCAATGGTGAATTTGAACCATTGCCATGTTGACATCAGGGTTACCTGATGTACAAAGATCCCGGCATAACGGCTCTTTTGCCATGGATGCTCTCTTTGAAAAGGGGACTCTTCCTGCTCTACCTGTTTCTTATCTCCTTGCTGATCGAATGAAAAGTTAACATGAAACTCTTTCCTTTCCTGCTTTTCCCGCTCCTCCTTGCGCTGAAGCTCTAACTCCCGTGCTTTATTCCCGGTGGGTGTGCGGGGAGAATTTTCCAGTCCCGAAACCCCATACTGGTGGTAGATGTCAAGCCAGTTATCGATGCTCTGGCGGGATATGCCCAAGGCATCTGCTATCTTCTTCTTTTTCAACGCATAAGACCGTGCCAGATCAATCACGAATAGCCGAAAATCTATCTGTGGTTTGCGTGGTACTACCTTTTGCAATTTATCGAAATGATAGAACTCAACTCTATCATCACTGATCTTTTTTAGCCCAAAACCGTTCCCAATTGGTATCAAATCCGTACTTTTATCTGCGGGAAAAAGAGTGTTCATATTGTTTACTTTTTTGTTCTCGAACAACTTAAATATAAACAATAATTATTGAAATACTCTTTTTCCCTTTATTTATTTATTAACTTGTTGTATAAATAATATGTATGTCCAATTAATATTTTGAACGAGTGTCCAATTTTAGGCGCAAAATGCCTCTAATGCAGGTGTGGCAATGGATTTATACGATTTTGTAATTTAATTTCCGAGAGGTCTGAATTATGAATTCTCATGTTGTTTTTTGAACCAATTATTTTCTTGATTTCGGCCAACCCGAGTATTTTGTTGAATCGTAGTCGGGGTTCCGAACCGGCATTTTTGCATCAACATTTTTCCTCCAAACGTCAAGCAACTGTCTTAATTCATCAGCTATATTCGGTTTTTCTCCAAGCAAATTGTTTGATTCACTCGGATCTTTTTTTAGATCGTAAAGTTCCAATCTGTTATCTTCCAAAAACTCTATTAATTTCCAGTCTCCTTTTCGGATTGCAGATGAAGGTTGTCCAAATTTCATACTGGTGTAATGTGGATAGTGCCAATACAGTGCTCTTTCATCGAGGGTTTTCTGTATGCCCGTAAATACAGGTGCAAAACTAACTCCGTCCATATGTTGCTGAGGTATTAAGCTATATCCGGCAAGATCTAAAAGTGTTGGATAAAAATCATGTGTGATTACTGGTACTTCTGATTTTGAGTTTGCTGCTATATTCTTTGGCCAACGCACTAATAGCGGCACTCTGATACCTCCTTCCAAAATCTCTCCCTTTCCCCCTCGAAACGGCGTATTCACTGTTTCCGGTTCTCTTCCTCCATTATCTGAAAGAAACAGAACAATCGTATTTTCAGTTAGATTATTATCATCAAGATAATCCAGTAATCTTCCAACGGCAATATCCATTTGTTCGTGCATTGCTGCATAGTCGGCGGCATCACGTCCTTTATCAGGAAGTCCTTTATCAATATATTTTTGTTTTACTTCGTCCTTGGCAGCGATCGGTTTATGCACCACTTGCGTAGCAAAAAGCATAAAAAAAGGTGAATCCCTGTGATCGTCGAGCCAATTCATTGCTTTGTCAGCTAAATGGTCGGTTAAGAATTGTAGATCGACTGCATCATTTTTGTACAATCCTATAAGCTGGTTATTCTCTTTTCCAACAAAATAAGTAGGTAGGTTACTCCACGTTACCAAGTATGAATAGTCAAATCCGTGTTTGTCGGGCAAATATAGTGGGCCTTCTCCCAAATGCCATTTACCGATATGTGCTGTAGCATAATCATTCTCCTTAAAAGCTTCCGCTACCGTATATTCACTAAGTGGCAAAAATTGTGTAAAAGGTTTCTCTATCAATTTCGGATTGGCATATAATTCTACTCCGCCCGGAATCCAATTGGTAATATCTACCCTTGCAGCATTTTTACCGGTCAAAATACTTGCTCTGGTTGGAGAACAAACAGGTGAAGCATAGGCATTAGTGAATTTCATCCCTTCGGATGCTAACCGGTCAATATTAGGGGTCTTCCATGGTTTATTTCCAAAACAACTAATTCCGTTGTATCCCATATCATCAACCAAGATCACAAGGATATTTGGTTTCTGATTTTGCCGGTTTTGACAACTTGAAAAGGCCAGAACCGAAATAAAAACATATAATAACTTGAATTTCATTTTATTCATTCGATTTAGAAATGAGATGAATCGCATTGACCAAATCCTTTAATCAAGCCTGTCAGCATACTTTTTTTCAAAAATCTTTATATCCTTTTTTAACCCCCTGATATTCGATGGGTGGTCTATAACAAAATCATAAGTCTTTCTTGCGACATAATAATTATCATACAACAACAATTCCCGCATTATTTTAAAGGATTGCTCGGAGGGTTCTTTAACAGATTGAGCTATTTCCATTATTGGTGAAAAAGCTAAAACACCAATCCGTTCTTCTGTAAATTCAGTTAAAAGAAAATTTAGGGTTTCCGGATGAACTACCCGAATTTTTTTTTGTCGATTAAGGATATCAATTTTCATTTCATGATTGGCCAAGTAAAATTGATCCATTAGTTTCTTCTGAATATCCCTTTTTTCCAACTGAGCATCAGTAAAAAAATTCAATGCTTCATCAGAAACTCTTTTATTAGGATCATCAGAAACCAATCGCATAATTAACTGATTGATAGAATCCTCTGTTTGGAATAATTCTTTAGCCTCCTTAATAGCCCATATTCTGAAATTTGACCTGTTACTTCTTAGTTTTTGCGATATGTATTCCTGGTCTGTTTTTTTTCTCACCTGTTGTTTTATGGTATCCCTGGCAGCCCCGTAAACAAGATGCCAAAAAGTATAGGATGATAAAGCCGCCCCGTTAACCACCGCATCTACCAGCCCAATGGGTGTTGCACCAGTTATACCATCAACGTCTTCATACTCTATGCGTAAATATTCAACAGCAACAATAAATTCATGAAAGGAAT
>CAZLGM010000242.1:0-4485 GCA_964558875.1 uncultured Desulfocapsaceae bacterium | reverse complement strand
ACGTCATATTTACTCTCACCATTGTCTTTCGCTGTAATGATATTACCAGCCATATCGATAATGATGACACAGTCAACTCCCAACTTTATAAGCTTATCGGACAATATTTTGTCAATCTGTTCAAGTTGTTCCTGACTGACAATACCATAGTTCATGCTGACTACCCCTTCTTGGTTACCGGCCGATAAATTCGGCGCTCATTTGCACTCACTCAAAGTATACCGGATATCACATAAGAAACGCCGAATTACCCTATAAGGTCTAATCGACAAATCTCTACAGAAGATTCTAACACGAGCCCCACATTCTTTTCTCCCGCATCTGCCAGCTTTACCGGTACATTCCCCCATCTAGTCGATCTTCTATTCTATATCTATCAGGTTAAAATATCTAATAAAAAAAAAATCTAAGTGAATTTATCTTGTTACAGCCAAAAGATATCACATTCCAAGATATATTCCTTTTGTTGATAGAGCTGATTAAAAGGCCGATAAATATTCATTAAATAGTCTACAACATATTACAATAACATCACTTTCTTTCAAGATATCTTTTTCATCCCAAGAAACATCCACATCAATCACCCTTCCTCCCGGTTAGTGATGAGTATCACATCCTTTTCTTAAAATACAATTACTACCAGATCACTAAGTACCTATTGTTTTTTTCGTTGTTTCTCACTAGCTATTCTGATAAGTAAACAGTCTTTTACACCATGACTCAATTCAGTGATCGATCATATGCTACAGCAAGTTGTCATCGATAAAACAGTTGAATCTAAAAAACTATTTATGACTAGATGATGGACGCCTGTAATTGATTTGTATAATATTTCGTTAAAGTTTCACTAGAAGCAGCAAAGATAAATCTTATTACCACTAAAGCTCAGCAAAAATGAGAATGGCTCTCTATTTTTGCTTTAGGACTATGGTGCTCGTAATACACACTTTACATAGGCAATTGTGAAAAAAAAGAGAAGGAAACCACCTCAATTAAATAGCGACTGTTATTTGATCGACACCCACTGCCATCTCGATATGAAGCAGTATAAAAGCGATCTTGAAGATGTCATTTCTCGAGCCGTTAACCGCAATGTACTCTCAATTTTGACAATCGGAATCGATGAGTCAAGTTCCCGCCAGGCTGTTAAACTTGCCCGTCGGTTTGATTCGGTTTTTGCCGCGGTCGGTGTTCATCCCCATGAAGTGGACAATATGGGCCACTTCGCTCTGGATGCAATTGGCAGTCTGGCTGATGACAATCGATCATTGGTATTAGGCTATGGAGAGATCGGTCTTGACTATTTTAAATGCTATTCTTCTCCTGAAAATCAGCGCAAACAATTTCGGAACCAACTGACTTTAGCTAAAGAGCTGTGCCTTCCTATTATCATCCATGACCGTGACGCTCATGAAGACACACTGTCCATCCTTCAACAACAGTCTCCATTCGACAGTGGCGGCGTTATGCATTGCTTCTCCGGTAACTATACTTTTGCTGAAAAGATTCTTGACCTTGGCCTTCACATTTCCATCCCAGGCATTGTGACCTTTAAAAAAAGTATGGAACTGCAGGAAGTTGCCCGCAGGATTCCTCTGTCATCCATGCTTCTTGAAACCGACGGACCGTTTCTTGCTCCGGAACCATGGAGAGGGAAGCGCAATGAGCCACTGTATGTTACCTATACAGCTGAGAAAGTAGCCGGGTTAAGGGATATGGATATAAATGAGCTGGCACGAATAACAAGCCGCAACAGTATCGAGTTGTTTCACTTTCCCCTTGATCAAGGGTGACCCATGATTGCTGAAAACCTTAAAAGAGTTCGAGAACAGGTCAACCAGACAGCTCTACGGTGTGGACGAAACCCTGAAGACATCCGTATCGTCGCCGTCTCGAAAAAACATCCACCGGAGGCCATCAAAGAGGCAATAGAGGCCGGCCAACTCCTTTTTGGAGAGAATTATATCCAGGAAGCGTCCCAAAAGATACAGGAACTCAGTTCCAGTTGTGATTTTCATTTCATCGGTCACCTACAATCGAATAAGGCAAAGACGGCCTGCGAACTTTTTCAGATGGTCGAGACGGTTGATCGGTTGAAAACGGCTCGGGCATTGAACAAACATTGTGTTAACATAAATCGCAGCCTCAAGGTCCTCATCCAGGTTAATTGTGGCCTGGACCCGAACAAATCAGGTGTGTTGCCGGACGAGGCTGAAGAATTGTTCTTGGAAATAAACAAACTACCTGCCCTTTCCGTTCATGGCCTGATGACCATGCCACCCTTCTCACAATCCGTTGAGAAGAGCAGAATCCATTTCAGATCACTTCGACTGATGGCTGAAGATTTCCAACAAAAAGGGCTGTTCGATTCTACTATTCGTGTCGAATTATCCATGGGAATGTCGCAGGATTATCAGATTGCTATTGAAGAAGGAGCAACTCTCATACGTATTGGCACGGCAATTTTCGGCCCTCGGGCCTATTAGTTAATACTCAAATTTCCAACTTGATCTAACTAATTAATTTAACGAGCATTTATAGTACGATTGCACATCAGGGTTTAATCAGCAATTAGCATTAGCTTTTAGCGGATAGCTTTTTTGGGTTTTTGAATGGTTTTCAAGCCAACAGCCAATCGCTACTATCTAATGCGAGGTTGCCAAGCTACTGGCTTAAAAAGTTTTCATCCAAACTCAACCTGTTACAACAACTCAGAAACTTGAGATATTTTATATATTGCTTTGAATTAATAGGAATATCTGATAATTTGCCGCAGACTCTGCTTCTTTACAAATCTGGCTACATTCTTTTGAACTGATTTTAAGAGAGTCTGTTTTATTGGTTTAATCAATTCTACGATATCAGGATAACGACATTACTGACTACAAGGATTAACAGGATATGAAGATAACAATGATCGGCACAGGATATGTTGGCCTGGTGACGGGAACATGTTTCGCGGAATTCGGCCATCATGTGACCTGTGTTGATAAAGACGAAACCAAAATACAACGTCTTCTCCAAGGTGAAATTCCCATCTATGAACCGGGTCTGGATGTACTGGTTGCCAAAAACGTTAACGAGGGCAGGCTGTCTTTTACATCATCGCTGCAAGATCCGATAGCCAACGCAGAAGCGGTTTTTATTGCTGTGGGTACTCCAAGCAGCAGAAGAGGTGATGGTTATGCCGACCTCACATATATTTTCGAAGCAAGCCGGGATATTGCTCCCTATCTTGTTGATTACACAGTTATCGTCGACAAAAGTACAGTCCCGGTTGGTACAGCGCGACAGGTTGCCAGAATCCTGCGGGAAGTGAACCCTAAAGCTCAGTTTGACGTTGCCTCAAATCCTGAATTTCTCAGGGAAGGCGCCGCAATTGCGGATTTTATGCGACCCGACAGGGTTGTTATCGGTGTTGAATCCAAAAAGGCTGAAGAAGTTCTGCGGAAGATCTATCAACCCCTTTATCTTCAGGAAACACCCATTGTCAAAACCGATATTGAGACTGCCGAGTTAACCAAATACGCGGCCAACGCCTTTTTGGCAACCAAAATCAGTTTTATAAATGAAATCGCTTCATTATGTGATGCCATTGGTGCGGATGTTGTTGAACTTGCCAAGGGTATCGGTATGGATGGACGTATCGGCGCAAAATTTCTGCATCCGGGACCGGGATACGGTGGATCCTGTTTTCCAAAAGACACCCTGGCTCTGTTACGCATAGCCCAGGAACATGGTCAGGCACTGAGAATTATCGAGGCAACCGTTGAGGTCAATTCTGCTCAGAAGGCTAAGATGATCAAGAAAATTCGGGACATTCTGGGCGGTTCTGAGTCCGGTAAAACTATCGCTGTATTAGGTCTTACCTTTAAGCCGGAAACGGATGATATGCGTGATTCACCATCAGTTACAATTATTCCCGCTCTCATTGAAAGAGGAGCGCATATCAAGGCCCATGATCCCAAGGGGATAGAAGAGGCCAAGAAATTATTGCCTCAAAGTATTGAATACGTGGAAAACTCATATGAGGCATGCAAAGATGCCGATGCACTTATCATCCTCACTGAGTGGAATCAGTATAGAGCACTGGATTTTGACAGAATCGCAGAGCATATGAAACAGAAGATTGTTGTCGATCTGAGAAACGTATACAAGCCGGAAACACTCAAAGAAAAGGGGTTCACCTATATGGGTATCGGCCGCTCCTGATTTGAGTTAACTTTGATTGTTTTTATTCAAAGTTGAAACCTCAGCCTTTCAGGCAAACAACTTTGAGATAACAGGAGTATTTAACAACAAATATCGAATATCGAACAATAAATGTCGAATGATGAAGTGGTGAAAAAATTACCGGCAACAACAGCTTGTAGAGACCATATCAAGTTTTTCGTCCTTCGACATTCGTTATTTCGTGATCGATATTCGATATTCGCTTTTTAAAACCCTCTGTGGCAGCCAGCGATCATAAGCCAATCTGCTTGA
>CAZLGM010000241.1:0-4494 GCA_964558875.1 uncultured Desulfocapsaceae bacterium | reverse complement strand
AACGGCTAATAGAGGGCACAGTGAATGATAAGTGTGAAAGCAAATTCCTATCAGTTTACTGTTGACCCTTCCTCATGATGATGATGAGGTGATGCCACCCGAGGGTAAGGGTAGGTTGTCAGATGGCGAGATCATGACAATTGTTCGTTGGATTAACAAAGGCGCAAGTGGCGAAAACATTCAATAAATGGATTAAATATTTAATAGGGGTAAGTGATAAGCGCTTGTACTAAAGGTAGCGAATGATTTTTAACTCAAAGAGTAAAACTGCATTAGGTAAGTTCATCTATATTGGCGTAATAACGTAATTGCTTTTCCAAGTAATTTTGATAGACTGTGCGATCAAGGTTGGGCCCTTAAGAGCTATAAAGAGTAGTGGGTGAATAGTAGTAAATTATGCTCTTTAATTAATTGAAAAAGTTGAAACATTTCTCTGTCACTGTTATTTTCAGTAAAGGGCTTCGTTGTATCTTTTGATAACATGGGATATCTAGAGTAATAATATAAGAGGCCATATATGGATACTTATAGGTATTGACTTTACAATGAATTATCATACAATGAATTATCATATAATTAACTTATATGGCGAATAACGCATCTAGTAAATTTTATAATGAATTGAGAGGTTGATAATGAAGAGAATGTTTACAGCGTTTGTGATGATGTGCCTATTGAATAGTGTACAGGCGAATGATAACCTTATCGCCTCAAATTTGCTAGGCGGAAAATCTCAGATACCTGCTGATTCTATGGGAAAGGCAGCAGAGATTCTGAAAGCTACAGGTTCTTCAGGCGGCCTGGTGATCCACCTTGGAAGTGGTGATGGTGTTTTATCTGCCGCTATCGGAAAGTCTGGAAGTTATGTAGTCCATGGTCTCGACACGGGTAGTGGGAATGTTCAAAAATTGCGCGATTATGTAGTGTCCCTTGGCCTGTACGGCAGAGTTAGTTCTGAAAGGCTTGGTGACAAACTTCCATATATAGATAACCTTGTAAATTTAATCGTAATTGATAATCCCGGCAGCATTAATGAAGATGAGATGATGCGTGTATTAGCGCCCGGCGGACGGCTCTATTATCTTGCCAGCGGAAAAATCCAGACAAAACCGGCAATGGAAGGCATTGATGACTGGACTCACTTTATGCATAGTTCGACAGGAAATGCTGTTGCTGATGATACTCGTGTTTCGCCACCAAAGTATCTAAAATGGATTGGTGGAACACGCTGGTCTCGTTCTCATAGTTATATGGGCAGTATGACGAGTCTAGTAGCTGCAAAAGGGAGGGTCTTTTCCATTGTCGATGTTGGCTTTGATGAAAAGAGCGACATCGCACCGGCAAATTGGAAGCTGACTGCTCGTGATGCCTATAATGGAATCTTGCTCTGGGAAGTGCCAATACAAAAATTCCACGATCATACATGGTCTAAAAAATCTGGTCCTTCACAGTTGCCTCAACGTCTTGTGACAGATGGTGATCGTGTGTACGTAACTCTGGATATAAATGGGCCCGTTCAGGCGAGGGATACCGTTACCGGAGAACTCATTAGAGAGTACGTAGGATCTTCCGGCACCGAGGAGATTCTCAGCAATAACAAGGTTCTGTTCTTACTGAGAAATCCACAACGGGCTACCGGAAATCATAGAGAACCCGTACGAGCTAATACGAAAGGTTTTTACTATGGCACACCTTACCCCGAAACAGAAAAAGAAATTATGGCAATTGATGCTCAGACTGGTGTTCTCCTGTGGAAAGAGAAGTCTAATATTGTTGTGACTACACTTTCAGTGGACGAAGCTAATGTATACTATCATAACGGCAGTAAGATTATTTGCCTCGACAGGAAAGACGGAAAGAAGAAGTGGGAAAGTATTCCTGTAGCAACAGCTATTCCTATCACCCCATCTTTCGCACCTACGCTTATTGTTCATAAAGGGGTCGTATTATATATTGGCGGCACCCGGTATTCATACTTATCTGAACAAACACGCCGCATGAGGGTGAAAAAGGGGGTGAAACTAGCACCTCGAGAAACTACTTCTGAAATGAAAAGCATCGAAGAAATGGTACGCTCGGGTGGTCTCAGTAAGCAAATGTATAATGAAGAGCCACTCTATGCATTTGATGCGACTACCGGCAAAAAAATGTGGGAAGTTACAATTGAGGGAAAACTTTACACAGAGGCGAAACATGGGATTTTTGCTATCGGCGATGTTGTCTGGTCAGGTGATGTAGGTACCGGTGGATCATCTTCCACTGCAATAGGAGTAAATCCTTATACCGGCTTTGACCTAAAGACAGGCAAGATTATTAAACAATTTACGCGCCAAACGCCGGGTGTTGCTTATCACCAACGGTGTTACCCGAATAAAGCAACCGTTAATTACCTAATGCCAAGTATTCGAGGGGTTGAGCTGGTAGACCATAAAAATGAAAAATGGTCTATAAATAATTGGATTCGACCCGGTTGCTCATTCGGGTTAATGCCGTCTCACGGCATGATATATGTTCCATCTCATGCCTGCACCTGTTTTACGCAATCCAAAGTCAAAGGTTTTGTTGCGGTCTACGGTGACGCTATGGGAGCGACAAAAATAACTTCTAAGTCTGATTTGAATCGATTGGAGCAGGGGACTTATATTCCACTTGAAAAGCAGAAAAACAATGAGCAGGAGTGGCCCACATATAGAAGTAACAATCTACGTACCGGTTCAACAAAGCAAAAACTAAGCCGTTCTATGAATGAGGCTTGGACAACTAAGCTTGGCGGAAAACTCAGTGCACTTACCGTGGCTGAAGGACTGGTATTTGTAGCGCAAAAAAACAAGCATACCGTTAGTGCCCTCTCTGCTGAAACGGGTGAAAAAATATGGAATTTTGTTGCGAGCGGACGAATTGACTCTCCGCCAACACTGTATGGCGGACGGGCGTATTTTGGATCTTCAGATGGATACCTGTACTGTCTGAACTCAGTCGATGGAAGTCTTGTATGGCGATTTCTAGCCGCTGCTGACGATAGACGAATTATCGCGAATGGGCAGATTGAGTCGGTGCACCCTTTGCATGGTAGTATTTTAATAGACAAAGGGATTGTTTATTGTCTTGCAGGCAGGTCCATGTTCCTTGATGGTGGTTTGCGGCTCTATCGACTGGATGCTGATACGGGTAAACAGCTTTCACTCAATAGTATGAATGCGATAGATCCATTTACTGGCAAAGATATACAGCTTAAGACGATCAAACAAACCATGCCGGCAACTATTCCGGACATACTCTCAACCGATGGTAAGCATATTTTTATGGGCAAACAATCCTTCAATATGGATGGTAAACGGACGAGCACCAAGGTTTATCTGCAGGATGTTAGTAAAAAGAGCATATATGAAATGCATCAAGGTGAAGGACGGCATATTTTTAGTCCTCAAGGATTTCTTGATGACTCAAGATTTCACCGCAACAAGTGGGTCTACGGGAAAGTTGCTTTTGGAGGTGCACAGGACGAATGGGATACTGATCATGGCGCAGCATCCGGCCATGTTTTAGTTTGTGATGATAAGAATGTCTTCGGCTATTTTACCAAATATAATCGTGCAGCACGTTTTTTATCTAACAGTGTGTTTTGTGTTAGTAAGCAAGCCAAACAGGCAATCGAAGGAAGATATGCAGGTTGGTTGACTCACACATGGATCACTCCAGCCAAACTGCATGTCAACTCACTGTTACTTGCGGATAAACTGCTTTTTGCTGCAGCAGTCGACGAAAGTACGGGGAAAGCCGAAATACGAGTATTTGAAACAGAATCAGGCGTTATGGTTAATCAATATGATCTGCTCGAGATGTCGGTCTGGGATGGGATGGCCGCAGCAAAAGGAAATCTTTACATTGCTCTGAAAAATGGAGAGGTGATTTGCTTTAAAAAATAATACTCGTGGACCGAAGTGTACATAAGTGTGTCACGTAGAATATTATAGGAGGATGTTTGTAGCAAGTCAGAGTTTTTGGGACATTAAAGCCTAATAATTCAGAAAGCGTAAAAGTAAAATATTTCATATAAATTTAGTACCGGCTCCCTCGTCTGAGCTGTTGTAGGCTCTCCTCGGTCGCCTCGTCGATTACACAATCAATTGGACTAATCATGTCCCAGATCTTTCTTCGAAGAATATATCGCTCTTCTTTCATTAAGAGACCTTTTTTTTAGAATCTCCCTTTCACGAAGAAGCTTTTTATCTCGACCGAAATACACATCTGCTGGAGTAAGGTTATTGATGGCCCCATGAAAACGATGGTGATTATAATACTCGACCCAGGCCTCTAATTTCATCTTCAGGTCTTCAGGAAAAAAGAAGTGCTCTAGCTTTATAATACTTTTCATTGTTCTGTGATAGCGCTCAATTTTCCCCTGAGTCATTGGGTGATAGGGTTTACCTCTGGAGTGTTCTACACGCCCTGGTAGCCGATGGACTGTTCAGCCCCAGCGGCATGTTTTATGTG
>CAZLGM010000240.1:0-4623 GCA_964558875.1 uncultured Desulfocapsaceae bacterium | reverse complement strand
AGTGATTACCCTGTTACTTTTTTTCCGTTACTGAACTTTAGGGGTAATCAGATAACAGATTGTTAGGCTGCAGGGCAAGGGGCGGCTTATTTTTATCTGTTTACCAATAATGTTCAGTAAATAGAGAAATATTATCAGGCCATTATCCAGCTCATTAAACACTGTCAGGCTGAGAATCCCCGGTAATCGGATATTCCTGTGTACCTGTTTGATAGCTCCCTGAGCACCACATCTGAATTTTCAAAAGAGAAATATAAACAGGGTCGGATTGAGTTGTGGATTTCACCTATTCCTGGTATTTTCCTGTGTTCGTCAGAGTCGAAACAGTTTCAATCGTATTCAAGTCAGCAAGAGTGGGAATATAAAGAGCTTCTATTTTATGCGCAGCGAGATCGAAGATCAGGCCAACCGCAGCTTTCATTCGGTTATCAACCGGGACAATCTGAACAAGGCCCAGTATGAGGCGGTGACCCATACCGATGGGCCGGTATTGGTTATTGCCGGGGCCGGCAGCGGTAAGACCAGAACCTTGGTTTACCGGGTGGCCCATCTGATCGAGCAGGGAGTGGCGCCTGAGAACATTCTTCTATTGACCTTTACCAGAAAGGCCGCCCAGGAGATGCTGTGGCGTGCCGGCCGGTTGTTGAACGAAACCTGCAACAGGGTGACCGGCGGCACATTCCACGGGATCGGCAATATGCTGCTCAGACGATACGGCTCTCACCTCGGTTTCGGCTCTTCCTTTTCCATCATCGACCGGGCTGACGCCGAAGGAATCATCAATCTGCTCAAATCGTCACTTGGCCTTGGAGGGAGGAACAAGCGGTTTCCTTCCAAAAGGATCGTGGTCAATATGATCAGCGGTTCCATCAATAAATCTATCGACATTGAAGACCTGCTTTACGACCAGTATTCCCACCTGGCCGAACACCTGGACGATATCCTTCTGCTGCGGAGTCACTATCGGGAATTCAAGCTGGACAATGGCCTCATGGATTACGATGATCTGCTGATCAACTGGAAGCGGATCATGGAGGAAGTTCAGGAGGTGCGCAGTGAGATCTCTTCACGATTTCAATATGTAATGGTGGACGAATACCAGGATACCAACCTGATCCAGGCGGATATTGTTCGGCTGATCGGTGGCGGGCACGGCAATGTGATGGTTGTCGGAGATGATTCGCAATCCATATACTCCTTTCGGGGCGCCGATTTTTACAATATCATGCGCTTTCCCAAAGTATTTGACGGAACGCAGATCATTAAACTGGAAGAGAACTATCGCTCCAGCCAGCCCATCCTCTCACTGACAAACGATATAATCCGCAACGCCGCGGATAAATATACCAAAACTCTGTTCACCCGGATTGAAGGGGATCGTAAACCCAAAATATTCGGCGGTTCCAACGAGATGGAAGAGGCCGGTTTTGTGGTGGGTAAGATCAGGGAATTGATCAGTGAGGGCGTGGATGTCAAAGAGATTGCCGTACTCTTTCGTTCTGGTTTTCACTCCTACAAACTTGAGATGGAGCTCAATTCTGCGTCAATCGACTTTGAAAAACGTGGCGGTCTGAAGATGACTGAGTCGGCCCACATGAAGGATATCCTCTCTTTTTTGAGGCTGATGGTCAATGAGCGCGACAACCTGTCATGGAACAGAATTTTGTTGCAGTTGGAAAAGGTCGGACCCAAAACAGCCAAAAAGATCACAGCCGCCATCACTGAGAAGCAGGATCCTTTTACGGCGCTTGCAGCTTATCCAGCCGGAAAAACTTGGAAAAAGGGACTTGAAAAACTGGTTCAACTGTTTGTCGACCTGCGCAGTGGTGATAAAAGCCCGGGCGCTTTATACGAGATCTGCCTCAAATATTATCAGCATTATTTCGAGCTGATTTATAAAGACGATTATCCCAAAAGACAGAAAGATCTCGATCAGCTCAAAGGGATTATTGCTACCTATAGCGACCTGCAGAGTTTCATCGATGATACAACCCTTGATCCTCCGGAAGCTGCTGCCGAGCTGTTTGTTGATAATGCTGACAGGCTGGTGCTGTCGACCGTTCACTCGGCAAAAGGACTTGAGTGGGAAGCAGTGTTTGTCATCGGGTTGGCCGATGGCCGTTTTCCCCATGCTTCAGCCGGATTCGGTGAACAGTGGGAAGAAGAACGACGGCTTCTGTATGTGGCGGCAACACGGGCCAAGAAGCATCTGTATCTCTGTTATCCCCGCATGCTGATGACCCCGGACAGACAGTTCAAACGGGTGGGTATGTCACCTTTTCTGGCGGAGATTGGAGGAGGACTGTATGAACGGGTGGAAGACAGAAAACGTTCGTTTTCTTCGGAGCAATCGTTCTCAACGGAAAAGCCCGGATTCACGCCTGCAAAGAAGAAACGCAAAAAAGTATCCATTTCGGAATTTGCCAAGGGGTGCAAGGTGAAACATCCCTTCTTTGGTACAGGGATTGTTGAGCAGAAGACAGGGGAGAGGTCTCTGAATGTCAGGTTTGATCGGCATGGGTTGAAGACGTTGCATTTAGACTACGCCAAACTTCAGATCCTTTCAAATGATTGAGGGCACTACAGCTTTGCACGATCACACCGCACCGCATAGAAATAACTATAGCGGTCCGGTGTGCTTGCACAAATCTGCAGCACCCTCAACCATTTGAAATAATCTGATGAGTTACAATTAGTAACGCCATGTCTAACTTGCTGAATTAACAAAATTAAATCAGGGTCGTTGCGAGGCCGGAGGCCGTGGCAATCTCAGTTAGTTATACAAAGGAACTGTAGCCTGAAATTGTATAATTTTAAACAACTCGAAACACGAAACTCAAAACAAATGAACTACCAACAGGCATGGGACTATCTGGATAGTCTTCAAATGCATAAAGTGAAGCTGGGACTCGACTCGATGCGGGAATTTCTGTCTCTGGTTGGTGGGCCGGAGAAAGGTCTCAAGTATATCCATGTGGCCGGCACCAACGGCAAAGGCTCGGTGAGTGCCACATTGTTGACTCTACTGTCAGAGGCTGGATACCGCGTCGGGCTCTACACTTCACCCCACCTCAGTTCTGTACGGGAGCGGTTCAGGATCAATGACGCCTTCATCAGTGAAGAGGAGTTTGCTTCAATCGCAACTGAGATACGTGATGTGCTTGGTGATAGAATGATCACCTATTTCGAGTTCACTACCGCCATTGCATTTCTCTGGTTCAGCCGGTCTGATCTAGACCTGGCTATTCTGGAGACCGGTCTCGGTGGCCGGCTTGATGCCACCAATGTGGTCACACCTCTGGTCTCGGTAATCACCAATGTATCCATGGACCATGAACTCTACCTGGGCGACACCCTTGAGGCGGTGGCCTATGAAAAGGCGGGGATTATAAAGGAAAAGGTTCCGGTAATATCAGGCGTCGCCAATGATGTCAGCCGTGAAGTTGTCCAGAGGGCTTGTAAAGAACGCTCAGCGCCGCTGTATCTCTATGGCGAGCAGTTTGATACCGTTGAAAGTGGCGCCAGTTTTATATTTCAGAGCCAAAATGACCAACTGGGTAAAATCCAGTATCCCAACCTGCGCTGCAGTATGAAAGGGGATTATCAGCAGATCAACGCGGCTCTGGCCATTGCGGTCCTGCTGCTGCTTGAAAAGCACGGGATAACCTGCAGCGAAGAAGATGTTCGAACCGGTTTATTGAAAGTGCACTGGCCTGGAAGGCTTGAATATATCGTCCTTGAGGATAAACAGGATATCTCATACCTGCTTGATGGCGCTCACAACCCGGCAGGTGTAGAGAGCTTGGTCCAGACTCTGAAAAACGAGTATCATTATTCGAAACTGATCCTTATCTGGGGTGCTATGATCGATAAGGATCTATCAAAAACCCTTTCAATGATCGCACCCCTTGCCGATCATATCGTCTTTGCACGGCTGGAGGGTGAGCGAAGCGCTGAACCGGAGCAATTTCTCGATGTGATTGATCAGGATTTGAAAGACAGGTGCACTATGATCCGTGACGCGGAACAGGCCCTGAACAAAGCCACCGACATGGCCCAGAAAGGCGACATGGTTGTCATTGCCGGCTCGTTATATCTTGTTGGAGCAATACGAAGAATGCTGGTAGGGGAGCTGGTTGAATGAGCGATGATTTTTTCGGCTTTGACGGAGTCGATGACAGCGACATCAGGCGGGAAAAAGCCAAGGCACGGGAGTTACGTAAAACCCGTTGGTGGCAGCAGAAAACAGCCGATAACAGGTGCCATTATTGCGACAACAAAGTCCCTTTCAAAGAGCTGACCATGGACCACCTGGTACCGCTCGCCATGGGTGGCAGATCAACCAAGGACAACCTTGTCCCTTGCTGCAAAACATGCAATAATAAAAAGAAATCGATGATGCCCATCGAGTGGCAGGAGTACTTGGAAAAACAGAAAGATTAGGCGCTATCTTTCTGTTGCCAAATGACTAATGCAGGTGTAGGATAGCGCCTCCATTTCAGTTTCCCAATCAGGAAACAACTCAACATACCTCTTTGGGCGGGTAGCTCAGCTGGATAGAGTGTCGGCCTCCGAAGCCGAAGGTCGCGGGTTCGAATCCCGCCTCGCCCACCAGAAATAATA
>CAZLGM010000239.1:0-4645 GCA_964558875.1 uncultured Desulfocapsaceae bacterium | reverse complement strand
GAGGCCGATATTATCCTGTTTCTGATGGACGGTAAACAGGGATTGACTCCAGCGGATTATGAAGTGGTCGAGCTGCTGAGAAAAACCGATAAATCCATCTTTCATGTGGTCAATAAAATCGATTCTCCCGAGCAGGAAGTAGAGTTGCTCTCCCAGTTCTATGAGCTGGGAATTGAAAAACTGTGGAGCCTGTCGGCTGAGCATTCTTACGGTTTCAATTCATTAATGAACGACCTCAGTGAAGTGATTGAAACAGATGATGGTCTTGATGAACTACCTGAAAATACAATTAAAGTAGCCTTTTTTGGCCGGCCGAATGTGGGTAAATCGTCGATGGTTAATCGAATCCTGGGAGAAGAACGAATGGTTGTCTCCGATGTTTCAGGAACGACGAGGGATTCCGTCGACACCTTACTCACTTATGGCAAGTACAGTTATCTGCTCATCGATACGGCAGGGATCAGGCGAAAGGGGAAAACAAAGGAAAAGCTTGAAAAGTTCTCCATTCTCAAGGCGCTGTCGGCACTGGAGAGGTGTGATATCGCCTGCGTACTCATCGATGCCGAGGAAGGTATTACCGAGCAGGATACCAAAGTTGTCGGCTACACCCAGGAGCACGGAAGAGGGCTGATGCTGTTGATCAATAAATGGGACCTGATCAAAGATGATAACAAGCGTCAGAAGCAGTTAATGGAAGAGATCGGCAGGGCAGTGCCCTTTGTCGGGTTTGCCCCTGTTATGCCGGTATCGGCGCTGACCGGTTTCGGCATAAAACGAATCTTTCCCGTTATAGGCTCAATCCATCGCCAGTTCAGCGTCACCTTTCCGACTTCCGCGCTCAATCGATTGTTAAAGGACGCCACCGAAGACCATTCGCCGCCGATCTATAAGAACAAACGATTGAAATTCTATTATACATCTCAAATCGGTACCCGGCCGCCCACCTTTGTGGTGATGACCAACAGCTCAAAGGGTGTCCATTTTTCCTATAAGCGGTATCTCATCAACCGATTCCGGGATGGTTTGGGACTGGACAGGGTGCCGATCAGGATTATCTTTCGGGATAAAGCAAGCCAGCGAAAAAAGAAGTAATACGCAAGGCAGCCAATAAACAGTCCATTCTTTTTCTCTGTACCGGAAATTCCTGCCGATCCCTAATGGCAGAGGGCCGTGCCAGGAGGCTGGGGAGATATTGCTGGCCATCCATCGGTCAGAGCTGATTGATGATCTCGATATCAAACAGTTTGATTATGTTCTTACCGTTTGCGATAATGCGGTGGAAAATTGTCCGATCTTTCCGGGAAAGGCTTTATAAATACACCACTCCTTTGCTGATCCGCTAAAATTTGCGGACTCACTTCAATCGGAAGAGGAACAGCTGGACTGCTATCGTAAGGTTTGTGATGAAATCAGGCGGTTTATTGAAGATTTCTTCTATAAACCGCCTGCCTGATCTGGTATTGCAATCAGTTGTTTTTCACAGCGAATATCAAATATCGAATATCGAACAAAAAATGTCGAATGACGAAGTAGTGAAGATTTTTTTTCGGCCACAATAACCGGCAGGGGCACCGTATACATTTCCGTCCTTTGTTTTTCAGTATTGCTGGTAACCTTTGCGTTCACTTTTTAAAATAGCTATGCGAGCCTGCCAGTATTTCTAATTAACCGGCTGCTGCTTCAATGGCACGCTTAAAGGCCTCAGCTGAGTTCTCAATAACCGAATCCTGTACACAGAAAGCCAGCCTGAAATATCCAGGCGCTCCAAAGCCGCGGCCAGGAACGGCAAGGATCTTCTGCTCAGCCAACAGTGCGCAGAACTTCACATCATCTTCCAGTGGCGACTTGGGGAAAATGTAAAAGGCGCCGTCCGGTTTGTTAAATTCATATCCGGCATCTTCTAAAATCTTACAAAACTTTTCCCTGCGATGTGTATAAATAGAACTGTCGACGGATTCATTCTGCAGCTCGGCCACTACCCGCTGCATAAGGGCAGGTGCGTTAACAAACCCAAGAATTCGGTTCGCCAGCGTCATGGCGCCCAATAAAGCGGCTTTGTCTTCAATTTCCGGATGAACCGCAAGATAACCGATCCGCTCACCCGGCAAGGAAAGATCCTTTGAGTAGGAAGAGGCGACAATCGAATTGCGTCCCGCCTGCATGATGGAAGGAACCTCGTTATCATCAAAGACTATCTTCCGGTACGGCTCATCTGCAATGATATAAATGGTAGTATTATATTTATTCCCTTGCTCTTCAAGAAGTTTGCCTAAGGCCGCGAGAGACTCGGCGGAATAAATGCGACCGGTAGGGTTGTTGGGGGAGTTGATGATGATAGCTTTTGTTTTCTCGGTGATGCCGTCTTCAATAGCAGCAAGATCAAGATCGAAATTTGCATCAGTGTTGATGACTTTTCCCACACCGCCGTGATTATCAACATAGAAGTTATATTCT
The DNA here is from genome assembly GCA_964558875.1 of uncultured Desulfocapsaceae bacterium. GTDB lineage: Bacteria > Desulfobacterota > Desulfobulbia > Desulfobulbales > Desulfocapsaceae > CAZLGM01. The sequence goes on along the minus strand of CAZLGM010000239.1, from coordinate 2,191 downwards.
ACGAAGTAGGGGGCGAGCATAATAACCTCTTCCCCGGGGTTGAGGATTGCCTTTAATATGACATTGAGCGCCCCTGCAGCGCCGCAGGTCATCAGCATGTCATTTTGATCGATGGTGACACCCTGCTCCTGCGACATCTTGGCTGCAATGGCTTCACGAACCCAAGGGTAGCCACCGTTGGGCATATAGGCATGTACACCAGGCGATTCGTCGGCAGCAATTCTTTGAATGACTTCAGAGAACTTCGGAGGTGGGGGCACATCAGGATTGCCGAGGCTGAAATCAAAGACATTTTCAGCGCCAAACTGAGCTTTCATTTTGGCACCCTCTTCAAACATCTTCCTGATCCAGGAGGATTTTTCGGCAAATATTTTCATTTTAGTAGAAACGGTCATATGATTCTCCTTGGTATATCGATTATGAAACAGAAAAGTTTATTGTTGATTAAAGGTCATTAAAACGGAGTTGTTTACTACTTGTTTATCTTCTCAAAATAGTCGTAGGCCACATTGATTTCCTTCATTTTGGTTTCAGCAATTTTTTGAAACTCCTCACCCAGGTGCCTGACTTTATCCGGATGGTATTTCATCGATAATTTTCGGTAGGCCTTCTTAATGGTTGCCATATCGGCGCCTGGTTCAAGCCCCAGGGTAGCATAATGCTGATCTGCCGTACCTGGATAGGCAGCCGTTCCAGGTCCTGCTCCGGTGCGTTGCTGCCGGTACATATATTTTGCTTCGATGGTTCTCTGATCGTAAGTGGAGATGCCCAGGTAGCTGGCCATATTTCTGGCCACTTGAAGCTCGTCTTCGGGCACCACCTCTTTGGTGTACAGGATCTGATAAACAAGCTCCAGAAGGATTAACCGGGGTTCATAACCGAATGAGGAGTGAAACTCTTCCAGCAGCGTTTCGAGTGAATTGGTGGACTTAAGCGCTTCTTTGATCAGGTCTTTGACCCAGAGCATCTGAGTCTGGGAATAACCAAGGTTGTGCTGAAAAAAGGTCCTGATGGTGGATACTTCTTCTTTGGTTAGTTCCCCGTCTATTTTGGCAATCCGGACAAGGATCTGGACCAGCAGCCAGACAAACCTGTTATGACTTTCGGTCTGAGAAGCCTCATATGAGGATACTTTCTTCTGAATAAAGTAGGAGAGTCCCCAGAAAAGACCAATGAACAGAACAATTCCGGCAAGGCCGGAAAAAATAAGGGCGCCGAGGAAATTAAACAGGCCCTGAGCACCTCCGAAAAGAAGGGCTAACAGGAGGGCAACCAGTAGGCAGCCGCCGCAGCCGGGTTGGTTCTGTTGTTGAAATTTCATTGTTTATTCAACCTGAATCCGAGAGCGCCCCGCAGGAAGTGCTCTTGGAGTGCAAATTGTGTTTCCAGGATAAAAGGTTAAATTAAATAAGTTCTAACTATATCAGTTTGTTGTAAACGGAAAAATCAATTTACGTCACGGATTCAGGTTCAAATAGCGCTTCGATAAACTCGGTACCGTCAAAATCCTTCAGATCGTCTATCTGTTCACCGATGCCGATAAACCTCAGCGGAATATCCAGCTCTTTTCTGATATTGATCACAATGCCGCCCTTGGCCGTACCATCCAGCTTGGTCAACGTAATACCGGTGACATCAACAGCTTCACGAAACATCTTGGCCTGGGATAAGGCATTTTGACCGGTAGTCGCATCCAGGATCAGCATCACCTCATGAGGGCCATCCGGGATTTTTTTTGTGATCACCCGTTTGATTTTCTTCAACTCTTCCATCAGGTTCTTCTGGGTATGCAGTCGTCCGGCAGTATCGATGAGAACAACATCATAGTTACCGGCAACAGCAATATCCAATCCATCAAAAACCACCGATGAAGGATCAGTTCCTTCCTGCCGCTGGACAACCCGAACATCGTTTCTTTCACCCCAGATGGAAAGCTGACGGGAAGCCGCAGCCCGGAATGTGTCCGCTGCCACAAGCAGTACGGAATGGTCGGCTTTAATGAATTTGGAGGCAATCTTGCCGATTGTGGTTGTCTTGCCGACACCGTTTACACCAACCACCATAATGATGAGCGGACCGTCATCAGGAAATGTTAGTGTGTTGTTTGAGCCGGATTGATTGAAAAAGGAAGCGATTTTTTTCTTGATCTCTTCCTTGAGCAGGTTTGGATCGGTCAACTCTTTACGTGCCA
>CAZLGM010000238.1:0-4658 GCA_964558875.1 uncultured Desulfocapsaceae bacterium | reverse complement strand
GAAAACGATTCAACAGGGTTGAAATTATTTGACTGCCCTCAGGGCTGTTTTGCTGTACAGGCTTGATCATCATAGTTTTTCACTTTAATTATAATCTATCCCAAATAGGCCGCAGCCATGTTATCCGACTGCTCAACCGGCTCCATATCTATTACCTGAATCCGTGAACATTTTTCCCATCTTAAGACGAAATTTCAGCCAGTCAACTTCATTTTACCTTTCTTCTTTGCAAAAAACACAATATACTGATTGGTTATTTGTGGTATTATCCGGCTTGTTTAAAAATCTACACGGTTGTGACTGTTTGTTTTTGGCGGCCTAGAACCGTTTTTTTTTTGTTTATGGAGTTATGAATGGAATTTGAACCGAAATGGATTGCCTGGGAAATAACCCGGCGCTGCAATCTCGGCTGTGTCCATTGCCGATCTTCATCGAAGATGGAGGTGGAGGAGCATCCAGATTTTTCTTTTGACCAGGCAAAATCGATCCTGGACGATATCTCAGCCTATGCCAACCCGGTTATGGTGCTCTCCGGTGGTGAGCCGCTGCTGCGAGAGGATGTCTTTGACATCGCCGAGTATGGCTCTTCAAAAGGGCTGAGGATGTGCCTGGCCACCAATGGTACCCTGGTCACCCAGGACGTCTGCACAAAGATCAAAGAAGCCGATATTAAGATGGTTTCTCTGAGCCTTGACGGAGCCAAGGCAGAAACCCACGATGATTTCAGGAACCAGAAAGGCGCTTTTGACGGCACCATGAATGCCATCAAGCTGTTCAACGAAAACAACATTCCCTTTCTGATCAATTCGTCATTTACCGTGCGAAACCGTGAGGAAATTCCGGAAATATATAAACTGGTGAAAGGTTTGGGTGCCACCGCCTGGTATATGTTCATGATCGTGCCCACCGGCAGGGGTGAGGATATCATGGAAGAACTGATCCCTGAAGAGGTGTACGATGAAATACTCGAGTGGCATTATGAGGTGGAGAAGAACGAACAAGACATTCTGATGCGGCCAACCTGCGCACCGCACTATTACCGAATTGTCCGGCAAAAGGCCAAGGAAGAAGGCTCCCAGTTTAAACGAAGAAATCTGAAATTCTCCACCGGCGGTTCAAAAGGCTGCCTTGCCGGTCAGCTTATCTGCCTTATCGATGTGGATGGCGAGGTACTGCCCTGCAGCTATTTCCCTAAATCAGCCGGCAATATTATAAAAACACCCTTTAAAGAGGTCTGGGAGGAATCCGATTTCTTCTTAAAACTCAGGGATTTTAAAGGCTATAAGGACAACTGCGGCCAGTGCGAATATGTCAATGTCTGCGGCGGCTGCCGGGCAAGGGCTTATGCCATGACCGGCGATTATCTGGCCCAGGAACCATTCTGCAGTTACGTTCCCATGAAGGTAGAAAGAGCGCTCAACAAATAACAACTAGCGATTAACATCAAATACTCAGCAAAGACAACAACACTATGAATGATACATTTTTAAAAGCATGTCGAGGAGAGAAAACCGATTACACCCCGATCTGGATGATGCGTCAGGCCGGGCGATACCTGCCCGAGTACCAGGCGGTCAGAAAAAACGTCACCTTCCTGGAGATGTGCAAACGGCCTGAGCTGTGTGTTGAAGTAACCCTGCAGCCCATCGATATTTTCGGCATGGATGCTGCCATTCTGTTCTCTGACATCCTGATTCCACTTGAAGCCATGGGAACGGTGCTTGAGTTCCATGAAGGTCGCGGACCGGTTTTCCCCAACCCCACCCGAACCCAGGCCGACATCGATTCACTGATCGTTCCTGACCCGATTGAAAAAACCGGCTTTGTCATGGAGACTATCAAGCTGCTTAGAAAAGAGCTGAAAGTGCCGCTGATCGGTTTTGCCGGAGCTCCCTTTACATGTGCTACCTACTTGATCGAGGGCGGCTCGTCCAAAGTGTTCTGGGATACCAAAAAGATGATGTTCACCCAGCCCGACATGTTCCACGCGCTCATGGAGAAGATCACCGAAACCACCAGCCTGTATCTGCAGGCCCAGGCCAAGGCCGGCGCCCAGGCGCTGCAGATCTTTGACTCCTGGGCCGGAGTCCTGGCGCCCTGTGATTTTGAGCAGTACGCCCTGCCCTACGTGCAGCGTATTATCAATGACCTGCAGGAAACAGGACTGCCGATTATCTACTTTGCCAATAACGGTGCTACCCTGCTCGACCTCTCCGTCACCTCGGGAGCCGATGTTCTGGGTATCGACTGGCGGATCAATATCGGTGATGCCATTAAACGGGTCGGCAAAAAAGCGATCCAGGGCAATATCGATCCCTTTGCCCTGCTTCTTCCCGAAGCTGAACTCAAAGCACGGATCGCCAGGCTGCTGGACGGCGCCAGGGGAGCCCATGGCCACATCTTCAATCTTGGCCACGGTATCCACCAATTTACTCCGCCCGAGCAGGCCAGAATTCTGGTAGATACCGTTCATGAATTAAGCAGCAAATAGAGTTCACCGGATGGAATTGAACGGCGCACAGTGCGTTCCGTCGATAAAGGAATGCATATCCTTGATGGATGAGTACGGGATGCTCGACAATATCAGGTCCCATTCCCTTCAGGTCGCCCGGGTCGCAGAAGCGGTGATGGATGGTCTAGGCCAGGGGAAGCACCGTCACCGGCTTCCCGACCTTGACCTTGTCCGGGCCGGCGCTTTGCTTCACGATATTGCCAAGACACCCTGCCTGGGCAATCGCTGTAATCATGCCAAAGTCGGACGGGACATCTGTGTCGAGATAGGCTACCCGGATATTGGGGAGATCGTCAGAGAACATGTGGTTCTCTACGACTTCTCACCCGAACGGTATCAACGGGGTAATTTTCTGGCAAAAGAAATCGTCTATTACGCCGATAAGCGGGTCCGCCACGATGCAGTGGTCACCCTGGAGCAGCGTCTGGAATACATCCTGGATATTTACGGGGACAGTTCTGAAGAAAGACACGAGTTGATCCGTAAAAATTTCAAGCGCTGCCAGGATATGGAAACCCACCTGTTCACCTTTATCGACTTCCCGCCTGAAGATCTGGGGAACCATTTCTCTGTGGATTCAATTATTCCCAACGGTTCTGGAGAACAGGCTGCATGAGAATCACCTTTCTCGGTACCGGTGAAGCCTGCGATCCAGTTCGCGCCAATACATCCGTTCTGATTGAAAATGACAACACGCTCCACCTGCTGGATTGCGGTTTTACCGCAGTCCAGCGGTTCATGTCCCAAGCACCACAGGATAAACCTCTTGAAAGCGTCTGGATCTCCCATTTCCACGGCGACCACTTCTTCGGCCTGCCGCAGCTGATCCTCTATCTCCACCAGCAGGGAAGAACCAGCCCCCTGACCATTCTCTCAGGAACCAATGGGAAAGATAAAGTGGAACAGTGCATGGAGTTGGCCTACGCCGGCCTGCTCGACAAACTGAGCTACCCACTCGTCTACCTCACCGTACCCTGCCACTCAACAATCGAACACAGCAACCTGCACTGGCAGGCAGCTCCCGTCATCCACTCCAAAGAGCCATTCGGCCTGCTGGTCGCTAACGGCTCAAAACGACTCTATTACAGCGGTGACGGCAAACCGACTGATGAAGCTAAAGAGCTGATGAAAGGCTGCGATCTTGTCATCCATGAGGCCTATACACTCACCGATACCCTGCCGACCCACTGCTCCATTGAAGAGTGTATAACACTGGCAGAACAGCTTAAGCTAAAACAGTTAGAGTTAATTCATTTATCTGCCAAAACTCTTCGAGAGTGTAATAGAATCACAGCACATATGAATAAACATGGATTGAGTAGAATTTTTCTTGCCGGAGAAGGGAGAGTGATCCAGCTATAAATCGGGCCATGCGACCTCTGTCTTCACACGACCCGTGACTCCTTTCGCTGAAGGTACTGCAATGTTATGTGTTTTTTTCAGTCAATCTTCCCGTAACATATTTATGGAGAACACTGGACATCAGTGTCTGGTAAGGAAGACCTTCAATCATAGCCCTTTCTTGCAACAACTCAAGATCAAGTTCAGAGATGCGGATATTTACCCTTTTATTTTTTTTAAAGGTTGTTTTTGCTGCTGCACTATATTTGCTTACCTCTGAAGGCTTTAAAACCGACTTCCATTCTTCATTATCATAGGATTCCAGCAGATCTTTTTCTTCCTTATTTAATTTATTTTTCATCACTCACCTCTATATACTTTTTTGTTGCTTTACGGCTTGGAATGATGGTTTTCAGGAATATCTCCGTTTCACTTTCTACAAATGGAACCAAATACGCATATTTCTCAATACCCACAATAAACATTTTTTGGTTTGGATACCTCGACGGATTCGGATGCTCTATGATATCCAGGATTTCTTTTCTTTCCAGATGATACAGGACACGCTCAAACGACACCCCTCTTTCTTTGATTAGCTGAGTGTTTTTTTCCAAATTCCATCTGAAAGATTTCATGAACTAACTATAGCACATTGTGTGCCTTTTGCAATCATGCATGGCTTAAAAATCCAAGGGACTTTTGACTTCTTTTATGGTTCTGCTCTTAACAGTATGGGTATAAATCATGGTAGTTCGAACATCGCTGTGGCCAAGCAGCTCTTGAATGGTACGGATATCGTAATTGG
>CAZLGM010000237.1:0-4668 GCA_964558875.1 uncultured Desulfocapsaceae bacterium | reverse complement strand
AAAATATTAAGAAATTTCTGAAAAAAAACTGCAAGGTGAAGATCACCATGCGTTTCAGAGGGCGTGAAATCGTCTATTCCCAATCCATTGGCCTTGAAGCTATGGAAAAAATTGCTGCGAGTCTGGAAGAAGATGCAACAATTCTCCAGCAACCACAGATGGAAGGACGACAGTTGGTCATGTTTGTTGGACCAAAGAAGCCTAAATAACAGCTAATAAACATGGCAAAGGAGTTATGTTATGCCGAAAATGAAAACGAATAGAGGCGCCGCCAAACGCTTTAAGAAAACCGGTTCAGGTAAAATAAAGCGTTCCAAGGCGTTCAGCAGTCATATTCTCACCAAGAAATCGACAAAACGAAAAAGAAATTTACGAAAATCCGGCCTGGTTGACGAAAGCAACGCCAAATCAATCAGGAAGATTCTTCCCTATCTGTAGTTTGAGGAGTATTTATTATGTCGCGTGTAAAACGGGGATTTAAGGCCCGACGAAGAAGAAACAGAGTATTAAAACAGGCTAAAGGTTATCGAGGTGGCCGCCACCGCCTTTTCAAAACTGCCAAAGAGGCTGTTGATCGTGCATTATGTTATGCATACAGAGACAGGCGTCGTAAAAAGCGTGATTTCCGTCGTCTGTGGATCACCCGCATCAATGCCGGAGCCCGCATGAATGACATGAGCTATTCAAAGCTGATGGGCGGACTGAAAAAAGCGGGTATTGATCTTGATCGAAAAGTTCTATCCAATCTTGCCGTCCTGGATGCCAACGCCTTTAGTCAAGTGGCCAAGGCTGCCGCTAAAGCCAACGGTTGAATATAAGTCGTAAAGCTTAGTAATACCTAATTATTACAAGACTTGACACCATGCCGGTTTCGATGCCATCGTAACCGGCATGCTCTTTAGGGCTTACAAGTCCTTATTAGCACACTGGGTAACCAACATGGAGCAAGAGCTAAAGAGCTTACAGGAAGAAGCGTACAACCATCTGGGTTCCATTTCGACCACAGAGGACCTGGAGAACTTCCGTATTCGCTATCTCGGCAGAAAAGGTGCCTGCTCAACGATCATGAGTAAGCTTGGCACTGTTGCCAAGGAAGATCGTCCAAGGCTCGGTCAACAGGCCAACAGCCTGAAAAACGAGCTGACCAAACTTTTTGAACAAAAAAAGCTGGAAATAAGCAGTCTGACAGCCACCGCTTCCCAATCCGTTATTGATCTGACTTTACCCGGTCGTCACTGGGAAAAAGGTCGACTGCATCCTATTACCCAGATCATGACCGAGGTCTGCTCTATCTTTGAAGGACTCGGCTTTTCTGTGGCCGAAGGCCCGGATGTGGAACTTGATTACTACAACTTTGAAGCGCTCAATATTCCCGAGCATCACCCGGCCCGGGATATGCACGACACCTTTTATATCAATGACAACATCTTGCTCAGGACCCATACCTCTCCCATGCAGGCCCGCATTATGGAGGCTAAGCAGCCACCGCTCAGGGCCATTGCACCGGGCAAAGTGTACCGCTGCGACTCGGATATCACCCACACGCCCATGTTCCATCAGGTGGAAGGATTCCTGGTTGATACCCACGTCTCATTTGCCGATCTTAAAGGGGTGCTGACGGTCTTCACTCAGAAGATGTTTGATGATGATCTGGCCCTTCGTTTTCGGCCGAGTTTTTTCCCCTTTACCGAACCAAGCGCCGAGGTAGACATCGCCTGTGTCATGTGCCGTGGAGAAGGTTGCCGTGTCTGTAAGAAGACTGGCTGGCTGGAAATTCTGGGTGCAGGAATGATTGATCCGGAAGTGTTCAAAATGGTCGGCTATGATCCGGATGTCTATTCCGGCTTTGCCTTTGGACTCGGCATCGAACGGATTGCCATGCTCAAGTACGGTATTAACGATATCAGGCTCTATTACGAAAACGACCTTCGTTTTCTTTCCCAGTTCTAATTCTTCGTTCACATTACCATGAAATTCACAGTTGACTGGTTACAGGAATATACATCCACGGACGGAATGGCAGCCGAAGAGCTGGCCGACCATCTGACAATGGCTGGTCTTGAAGTCGAATCCGTTGACGAATTGTATCCGGAATTTTCTTCATACTTTACCGCTAGAATTCTCAAAGTCGAAAAACATCCGGATGCAGACAAGCTCACAGTATGCACGGTTGATGCTGGAACCGGAGAGGATCTGCAGATTATTTGCGGAGCCCCCAATGTCAGTGAGGGCATGGTATCGGTTATCGCCCTGCCGGGTACAGTGATGCCATCCGGCATGAAAATCAAAAAAGCGAAAGTCCGTGGCGTACATTCATACGGTATGCTCTGCTCGGAAAAGGAACTCGGCCTGTCCGAAGACCAATCCGGCATCATGGAACTCAATGACTCTCTTGCCGCCGGCCTGAATTTACGTGAAGCTCTTGGCTTGGACGACACACTTATAGAAGTGGACCTGACCCCCAATCGACCAGATTGTGCTTCGGTTATCGGGGTAGCTCGGGAAGTTACCGCTTTTACAGGGAAACAGCTGACCAGGCCTGTTGAGCTTGAAAAAATTGAAAAAACAAGCTCTGAATTTGACATTGTCGTGGAGTCAGCCGAACTGTGCCCACGATATGCAGCAAAGCTGATCAAAGGTGTTACAATCGGCCCCTCTCCATGGTGGCTACAGAAACGTTTACTGTCCGTTGGCTTGCGGCCTATCAACAATGCGGTCGACATCACCAACTTTGTTATGATGGAATACGGCCAGCCGCTGCACGCCTTTGATTTTCATACCTTAGCCGGTAAAAAAATCGTTGTCCGCACGCCGTCTGAAAAAGAGATGACGTTCACAACATTAGACGACACAGATCGGCAACTGCAAAGTGACACCCTGATGATCTGTGATGGTGAAAAACCTGTTGCTGTGGCGGGTGTCATGGGTGGCATGAACTCTGAGGTCACCGATTCGACTACTGATATTCTCCTTGAATCGGCCTGTTTTAATCCGGTTTCCATCCGCAAAACTGCAAGAATTCTGAAATTGGCCACCGATGCTTCCTATCGGTTTGAACGGGGCACCGATCCTGATGGTGTTCTCCCAGCAATGGAAAGAGCTGTCCAACTGCTTTGTAAAATTGGTGGCGGTACAGCTGCCGAAGACGGTGTTGACATTTATGAAGGCAGAAAACCGCTTCTAACTCTGGAGCTGTCAGTCTCCAGAACAGCCTCGTTGATCGGAATAGAGCTTGACAGCAAGGAAATAAGCAGGTTGTTGGAATCCATTGAATTTCGGTGCAAGAACAAAAATGACGACACACTTCTTGTTGGTGTTCCATCGTTCAGAGTTGATATCGAACGGGAAGCAGACCTGGTAGAAGAGGTTACCCGTCTCATCGGTTATAATAATATTCCGGTATCCCTGCCCAGCGTCGACTTAAGCTACCCTGAGCAGGATCAAGACCGGATAAGACGCAGTGATGCGGTCAATCTTCTGGTCTCTGCCGGTTATTCAGAAGCAATCAATTACTCATTCTGCTCTGAAAACCACAGTGATATGATGGGGCTTGACGCGGAAGATCCGAGACGAGAGGTGGTCAGGCTGTTGAATCCGCTCAGCGAAGAGCAGTCAGTTATGCGGACCATGTTGGTTCCGTCTCTTCTGGAAAATGTAAAACGAAATATCTCTTTTCAGAAGACAACTGTCAAACTGTTTGAAATGGGGAAAGTATTTATACCCACAAATGAAGACAGCCTGCCTTTTGAACGCCATCGGTTGGCCGGAGTTGTAAGCGGTAATATTCATGGTGAAAGCTCACCCTACCATTTTAAGAGTCAACCTGCCGATATCCTTGATGTGAAAGGGACCGTCGAGCACTTAATGGAAGGCCTGCGTCTCATGGGAACAAACGGCTCCAACTTGGTCAGCTTTGCTGTTCCAACTGAAAATGAGGTCGAGAAATACGCTGTTGCAGAACAATCCCTGCTGGTTAAAGCGGAGGATACCCTAATAGGATATCTGGGAAAAGTTGACGGCCAGGTGGTCTCTAATTTCGGCATCAAGCAGGATGTCTACTTCTTTGATCTTGATTTTGACACCATTTCGTCGATTGAATCGCAGGAGAAAACATTTGCTCCCTTATGGGTGTATCCATCTATAAAACGTGATATTGCCCTGCTGGTTCCCCAGTCGATATCCGCTGGCGAGCTGCTTGAGGCAATCGCCGGTTCCAGAGAAAAACTAGTTGAACACTGTGAGATATTTGATGTATATGAAGGCGACAAAATCAAAAAAGGATTTAAAAGCGTTGCCATTTCCGTCATCTATCGATCCGAAACAAAAACCTTAACCGAAAAACAAGTGGAAAAAGCCCATCAGAAAATCGTAGGGAAGTTGACCAAGAAATTCGGTGGCAGTTTCCGTGAGGCATAATATGAGCGATAAGAATTTAACCAGAAAAGAAATCGGTGAAGCGATCCATGAGAAGCTCGGCTATCCAAAATCGAGCTGTATCAAACTGGTCGATGAACTCCTGAGCACAATGAAATCGACCCTGATAGACGGTGAATCGATCAAACTCGTCCATTTCGGCACTTTTAACGTCAAAGATAAAAAGCCCCGGCGTGGCCGCAATCCTCAGACCGGTGAGGAGATCATCATCAAGGAACGACAGATGATCAACTT
>CAZLGM010000236.1:0-4738 GCA_964558875.1 uncultured Desulfocapsaceae bacterium | reverse complement strand
TCTTGAAAACCGTTGTACGAAAGTACCGTGGGTTCGAATCCTACTCCCTCCGCCAAACCAGAAGTCAGATGACAGAAGCCAGAGGACAGAATAGTTTGCTGCCTCCGGCAGTCTGTTAAAATATGGTGGTCAAGTCTAGCAACTCTGTCATCTGTGTTCTGACTTCTGTCTTCTGATCCGGAGAGATGACCGAGTTGGCTGATGGTGCTCGCCTGCTAAGCGAGTGTGGGGGTTATACTCCACCGAGGGTTCGAATCCCTCTCTCTCCGCCAAGAACTACTCCTATCTAGAAACCCCAAAGCAGAGTACGTTTTATCCAGCCAACAAGTCCGGATTCGTGGCGCACTTTGACCCAGCCCTTTTTCTGGAGTACCGTCTCAAACACTACGCCATAATAAGCTTTTCCTACAATTTTAAATCGCCTGCCAGGACCGGAGCGAATATTAATTTTCCTTTTTTTATTCCTGTTGACCTTGACAATCATATGGGGCTTTTTTGAAAGGAGCTCTCTCTTGATCCAGCCAACATCCCGCTCAAAGTCCCTAACCTTTACCCAACCTTTTTTTTGGGATAGAACCACAAGAGGAAAACCTTTCCCATACTCCCAATGAATCCCATACCGTTGACCGGGGCCGGAGCGTAACCTGACACTTTCTCCACTCACACTCATCATCTTGGCAATAGCACAAAGAGGGGAGTGGAGAATGACAATAAAAACAAAAACAAGGATAAAAGTTGAACGATTAAAAAACATTTTTGCTGTACTTTGATTGAGGTAAAAGGGAGAAGGTATAATTAAACAGTGGTGCTGACCAACAACAGCTCACCTACCTTTGGAAAGAAAAAGGCGGGAGTTCCTCATTGAAATGTAATGAGTCAACCGTGTTTGTACGATCCCACGCATTCAGTGCGAAAAATTGATTGCTGATAATGTTGTCTCTTTTTGTGCTAACGCTTTTCACCAACAATGAGAGCTATCAACCTCTCAAGGTCATCGATCGAGTAATATTCGATTTCTATTTTTCCACGTTTCCCGTTCTGTCGGATAGCAACTTTTGAGTGGAGTTTGTTCGTTAACTGGTTTGATAGTGCCGATGCATATGTGTTCGGCATGCCATCTTCTGATTTGTGGACCTTTTTGGCTTCGCTTCTTTTTTTACTTGTTTTGAGATTCTTTACTAGTTGTTCCGTCTGACGAACGGAAAGTTTTCTTTGGATAATTTCATTACGTACGTCTTTAATCATATCCGGGTCATCAACTAACCGTAACAGAACCCTGGCGTGTCCTTCGGTCAATAGACCCTGGATGAGATCATCTTTGATAAACTGGGGAAGGTTGAGCAAACGAAGGATGTTCGTAACGGTTGACCTGTTTTTTCCAACCCGCTTGGCGGTCTGTTCCTGGGTATAGCCAAATTTATCAATAAGTTTCTGGTAAGCTTCAGCTTCTTCTATAGCGTTCAGATCCTGGCGTTGCAGGTTTTCAACAAGGGCCAGTTCGAGCAGGGCGTCCTCGTTATCAACCTTATGGATAATAACTGGCACAGTGGATAACCCAGCCAGCCTGGAGGCTCTCAACCTTCTCTCACCGGCGATAAGCTCGTATGAACCATCACTGTTTCTGGAGTTGACCACCAACGGTTGAAGGACACCGTTTTTCTTGATTGAGGCGGAAAGTTTCTGGAGTTCTTTTTCTGAGAAATGTCTCCTGGGTTGGTGTTTGTTACCAACTATTTTGTCAACATCACATTCAAAAAATTGATCCTCTTTGTCCTGATCTCCGAAAAGAAGATTGACGCCCTGTCCCAGGCCTGTTGCTTTTGCCACCTTAGTTACCTCGTGTGTGTAAAAATTCTTCAGCTAACTTTCTATATGCTTTAGCCCCCTTTGAGCTGTTATCGTATTCCAGAATAGTTTGTCCGTGGCTCGGACTTTCGCTCAACCGGACATTTCTCGGAATAACCGTATTGTACACCTGGTTGTTGAAATGCTTGGTTATTTCGTCTGCAACCTGAAAGGTGAGGCGGTTACGCTTGTCATACATGGTCAGTAAAAGCCCTTCGATGTAGAGCTCTTTATTATAGGATTTCTTAACAGACCGGATGGTGTTAATCAGTTGAGCCAAACCCTCCAGGGCAAAATATTCACACTGCATTGGGATAAGCACCGAGTTCGAGGCGGTTAGCGCGTTAACGGTTAGCAAACCAAGAGAAGGGGGGCAATCGACAAACAGAAAGTCAAACGAGTAGCGAACAGGCTCTAAAATATTTTTCAAATAACTCTCCCGCTCATTGACTTCAATGAGTTCCATTTCGGTTGCCACAAGATCAATGGCGGAGGGAATAACCTTGAGATAAGGGTTTGTGGTATCATGAATAATGTCCGCTGTCTGCACGGAACCCGAAAAGGCATGGTACAGATGGGAAGCGCCGTTCTCAGGTCGATGACCTATGCCGCTTGAGGCATTACCCTGGGGGTCTGAGTCGACCAGAAGAATTTTCTTCTTCTTTTCAGCTAGAGCTGCCGCAAGGTTGACCGATGTTGTTGTTTTTCCCACCCCACCTTTCTGGTTGGCAAAGGCGATGATTTTCCCTTTGTGTCGATTTGCCATAATAATCTTCTCCTATATGGTCGAGCAAAAATAGTTTTAAACGATCAATAGAAGAACCACAACCAAATTCAACTTTCTTCTTCCAATTTGGTGTTTTCAACACCTCATTTTCTGATTTTCTGGATAAATCTTGCTTCGAGTTAAAAACAACAATAGGATAATAACAATTCATGTTTCACGTGAAACGTTTGTGGAAAAATCAACCCCACTTATCGGCAGGTACTCCGGTGTGGAAAAACGGAAGGGTTTGGCAATCTTGATTGAAGGGAGAATGGGATGAGATCGGATTTTCTGGTTATCGGTTCTGGGATAGCGGGATTGTCATTTGCACTTAAGGCGGCAAGGCTTGGTTCGGTTGTTCTGGTTACAAAAAAGAATAAAATCGATACTGCCACTAATCTCGCCCAGGGGGGAATCGCTGCGGTGCTGGACAGAGAGGACTCTTCTGAGCTTCACATCGAAGATACTGTTGTAGCGGGTGCTGGGTTGTGTGATGAGCAGATTGTGAGACTGGTTGTTGATTCAGGGCCTGAAAGAATAGAGGAGTTGATCGATATTGGGGTGCGGTTTGTCCAGGATAACCAAAGCTCATCAGGCCTGGATTTGGGAAAGGAAGGGGGGCATTCAAGAAGGCGGGTTGCTCATGCATACGATTTAACCGGAAGGGAGATTGAGCGGGCCTTGCTGGAGAAGACAAAAAAATCTAAAAACATTCAGGTGTTTGAAAATCATACGGCGGTCGACCTTCTGATGATGGGTAACCATTCAGGTGATCGTGAGGTTAACGGCAGCAGGTTTTGTGGTGGGGCGTATGTGCTGGATGATCAGGGTATTGTTGAACCATATTCAGCGAGGGTGACTGTGCTCTGTTCCGGTGGGGCCGGCAAAGTCTATCTGTATACGACCAACCCGGATATTGCAACTGGAGATGGTCTGGCAATGGCTTTTAGAGGGGGTGCCGATATAGCAAATGTTGAGTTTGTCCAGTTCCATCCCACCTGCCTGTATCATCCACTATCAAAGAATTTTCTGATATCTGAGGCTGTTCGGGGAGAAGGCGGCCTGTTGATCGACGAGGCCGGGAACCGGTTTATGGAGAAGTATGATGACAGAAGGGAGCTGGCAACACGGGATACGGTGGCAAGAGCGATTGATAAGGAGATGAAGGAGAGTGGTGCTAACAGTATGTTTCTGGATATTAGTTATAAAAATCCAGACTTTATCAAGAAGCGGTTTCCTGCAATCTATCAAAAATGTGCAGGTTTTGGCCTGGATATAACAAAAGAGCCAATCCCTGTAGTGCCGGCTGCCCATTATATGTGTGGCGGTGTGGTAACTGATTCCATGGCCAGAAGTTCTATAGATGGTCTGCTGGTCTTGGGGGAGTCGGCATGCACTGGATTACATGGTGGAAATCGCCTGGCATCTAATTCCCTTCTTGAAGCAGTGGTGTTTTCAGATCGTGCCTATCAGTATTGTTCCGAAAACTGGGAAACTATTCGACAGAGAAAGGTTGGTACTGTGGATCCGTGGCAGGCCGGAAAAGCTATTGCCTTAGATGAGGAGATTCTTATCAACCATAACTGGGATGTGGTCAGAAGAACGATGTGGAACTATGTCGGTATCGTGAGAACGGAAAGGCGGTTACGTTTGGCTCAAAGGAGAATTGAACTGATTGCTGAAGAGATTGAGCAGCACTACAGAGAGTTTTTCGTAACACCGAACATGGTCGAGTTGAGAAATATTGTGCTGGTATCATTGATGATTATACGGAACTGTCTGGAGAGAAAGGAGTCCAGAGGGCTTCATTATATATTGGATTATCCAGGGCCTGATGACAATTTCAGCAGATGGCTCGTTTTCAGGCGAAAAAAGGCGAAAAATAAATTGTGGTCCATGCAACCGTGCACCTGGAGAAAACAGAACAGACGTTTGGTTTAACAGGAGATTCCAAGGCAGAGAGGAATGAAAAGGAGTGAGGTTTCGTTTCCATCAACAGGCAAGACAAAAAAAGGGTGACCATGCCGAAGGCTGGTCACCCTTTCTATCTGGCGTCCCCAACCGGATTTGAACCGGTGTTGCCGGCGTGAAAGGCCGGTGTCCTGGACCTGACTAGACGATGGGGAC
>CAZLGM010000235.1:0-4739 GCA_964558875.1 uncultured Desulfocapsaceae bacterium | reverse complement strand
TAAAACAGAAATACAGATGCCGGTGATCAGCTTTGGCTGCATGCGCTCGATGTACAATTGGTCCGACAAACCGTTGAACATAATTCCTGACTGGTCCCAGACAAAGTTGCAATCCATAATGGATTCCGCCTTGAGTCATGGGATCAATCATTTTGAAACCGCTTCCGGCTACGGTTCTTCAGAAAGACAGCTTGGTGAGTTGCTTGGCAACTTCAAAAGAGATGAAATAATCCTGCAGACCAAAGTCCCTCCCTGCAACGATGCCGATGAATTTATACAACGTGTTCATCAATCCTTGGAACGATTACGGGTCGATCATGTTGACCTGCTTGCCATTCACGGGATCAACGACCACCGAAGCCTCTGGTATAGCTGCCGGAAGAACGGCTGTCTGGCTGCCGCCAGGAGACTTCAGGAGCAAGGGAAAATCGGCCATATCGGCTTTTCCGGCCACGGGACCACAGACGTCATCCTGTCTGCGGTCGAACATGAAGAGGATGGCGGCTTTGATTATATGAACCTCCATTACTATTTTATTTTCACTGCTCATAAGCCCGCTGTTCAACAAGCGCTTGAACGGGATTTAGGCGTATATATCATCAGCCCGACTGATAAGGGTGGCCGGCTTCAATCACCTCCAAAAAAGATGATGGAACTCTGCAAGCCGTTCTCCCCCATGCTGTTCAACGACCTATTCTGTCTCAGAACACCCGGTGTTGTGTCGATCAGTGTGGGAGCAGCCGAGCCCGATCAGTTTGATGAACATCTCAAAGCTGTCAAACACCTTGAGGATAATGAGCCGCTGAACACCATCAGTCTGCGACTGGAAGATGAAATGGAACGGATAACAGGACATCGGCGGCCTGACTGCTTCTTTGACTGGTTCCCTAATTATATTGACACTCCAGGTTACATCAATATACCGCTGGTCCTATGGCTGGACGGCCTTGCACGCGGCTGGGATCTGGTTGATTATGCGATATCCCGTTACAGGAAGCTGGGCCACGACGCTCCCTGGGTACCTGGAAATAACTCTTCCTTGGCCGATAAGTATATGTTTGATAAAGTTCTTGGTAACTCCCCTCTTGAAAATGATGCGTTGATAGAGCAGCTTCTCCTGGCACACTCTCGTCTTTCATTGACGCGACAATAGCCAAAAACAAAAAACCTGCCAGGCTGCTCAAAGGCCCGACAGGTTTTTTTAGGAGGGATTGTTACTTCTTTGTGCCCTGAGGCAGGAAAAAGGTTCAAAAAACTAACATTTTTTTTCACTGGGATTTCTTACCAGCAGCGGTTGAGAAATCCCGGCTGAGATCCTATTTTGTCAGATAGATGTTACGAACGGCCGGGACCGCGATGATATCGGCCCATGCCGGGATGATGAGGTCCAAATCTTCCGGGACCCATTGGTCTGAGATGCTGCTCTATTCCTGCAGCCTGGGCTTTTTCACGCATGGCTGAATGGAGGTCGAACAGTTCGCCTGCTGTAGCGGCTACGGCATCATGGTTGACCGTTTCAGCATTCATAAGAGCTCGCTTCTCAGTCCTTTTCATGGCGATCTTTTTTTTCAGGTCTTTATTGTCTGTGCGAAATTTTTCGATTTTAGCCCTGGTTTCTTCATCCAGATCTCTTAAACCCATTCTCTGATGGAACCTTCCTTGATGGGGAGGTCCACCCTGAAACCGTCCTTTACCAAAACGTTTCCCCATCCGCGGACCACCAGCACCCATTGATCCCCTGGGACCCATTGGACCGATATGCTCGGCAACTCCGGCAGCAACCGCCTTTTCTCTCATCTGCTGACGAAGGTCAAACAGTTCGCCGGTAATTTTAGAAGCCGCATCAGGATCAGGATTCTTACTTCCCATGATCGCCTGCCTTACTGCCTGTTTAACCGCCATCTCTTTTCTTAGGGCCTTATTACCCTGCTGAAAAGCTTCCAATTTCTGTTTGGTCTCATCATCTAATTGCTGCATAGCTCGCGAAGAAGGACCACAAGGACCACCTTTTCCTTTTCCACCCTGGTAGGGATTACCAAAAGCCAATTGTCCAGTGGCAAGAGTCATTCCTGCAATCAACATCAAGCAAATTACTGTCTTTTTCATACGTTATCTCCTTGCTCAAGTTAGCGTCTGTCCAGAAACGAGCATTTTCCTTCTAAATCGAGGCGTAGTGAAAAATTTACCACAGGCATACAAGTGATATTCCGAGGATAAATTTTTCTCCACAACGAAGAGTTAGGAGAAAAAGGCCGTTTCTGGATAGGCGCTAGTTAGTGTTATGGAAAACATTTTCCTTTGCACTTTCATAACAGCAAAGAGCATGCCAATACTTAAACCCTCGCACACAATATGTTGATATCACTATATAATGCGCAACATGCGGCTGCAGATCTGACAGGCTGCATAAAAATTAGAGGGAAACTTTTACCCGTTTGGATTAGGTTGAAACTCCTTTTCCGGTTAATTTTTACCCGGTTTAAACAAGTATATTCAAAGGTAACGACATTTATTAGATATGAGCAGCGCATCGAAAAAGATAAGCCTTTCACCACACGACATCTATAAAAAACTGCCGCAGACCAACTGCAGTCAATGTTTTCTGCCGACATGCCTGGCTTTTGCCACATCTGTCGTCCTGGGGAAGATACGGTTAACAGAGTGTCCGTTTCTGGATGAAAAAACCATCCTCGATTTCTCTACACGACTCCAAATCATAGAAAAAAGTGAACCGGATCAGGCCGAGTTTATCGATAAACTGGAGAAAAAGATATCGCAATTAAATCAATCAGATCTGGCCGAAAAAGCACAGCGTATCGGGGCAACCTATACAAACAGCATATTGACCATCAATTCTTTTGGTAAAGACTTTCATGTAGATAACCAGGCGAAAGTACAATCCGAGTGTCATATTATTTCCTGGGTGGTCGCTCCTATTTTGTCCTATATCACCTATAAAACCCATAGCGACATTACAGGCAAATGGATTTCATTCAGAGAGTTTAAAGGGGGGATGGAGTGGCAGAACCTGTTTGTCCGCCGCTGCGAGGATCGGCTGCGCAAGCTGGCCGACGATAACCCAAACCTGCTTGAAGATATTATCGAACTTTTTATGGGAGAACCAATCGATATCTTTGAGGCTGATATCGGCTTTATCCTCTACCCCCTGCCCCATATTCCGATCCTTATCTGCTACCAAAGGGCCGAAGAAGACTTGGAGTCCAAACTCGATTTCTTCTTTGATGAGTGCTGCGCGACCAACCTGCACGTCAAATCAATCTTCACCTTATGCGCCGGCATCGTTCAGATGTTTAAGAAGATTGCCGAGCATCATCTCTAGTCAGGATTCCTGGAAAAAAATCTCCTTGAATATGGCATCTTCACTTCCATTGCCATTCCGAGTGTTTGAATTCGGAATCCAAAATGTCAAAGGATTCCAGCTAAAACCATGTTCGACGGTGTAGATAGTATTCATGAGCAAGAAGACAGTTTTGCAAAAGTATTGCTTGATGGATGATCTCATGTATAGTTGTAAATATCATGAAAACCTCTATGTAGCATATCTCGGTTTTACTCTTTTAACGATAGTAAGGCGTTTGAAGTCCTAAGAGCACCCTTGTGCTTTGCTATCCGTCACCCCATTTATCTGATAAACTATCGGCATATCAACAGGATAAGACATTCTGTTCCTGAATGTGACCAAAAAAGAGGTTCTCAAATGAAATTATATAATATTATTGAAGCGGCAAAGATGCCAGAAGCTTACTGCAAAGGGACAGCTGTGATGTGGACCGACGAGTATATCTCGGAACAGCTCCTCAAAGTACACTTGAATCCTGATATTGAACTGGCAAGTCGCAAGGCAACTACCATCGACGAAACAATCGATTGGATACTTAATAAGGTCGCTGGAGAAGAACTCTACATCTTAGACCTTGGCTGTGGGCCAGGTCTCTATGCTGAAAAGCTGGCAGAAAAAGGTCATCATGTGACCGGAGTTGATTTTTCACCGAGGTCAATTAGCTATGCTCGTAAAGCAGCAGCTGACAAGCAAATTGACATCAGCTACAGGTGTCAGAACTACTTGGAACTAGAGGATGCGAACGCTTATGATCTTATTTTAATCATATTTACTGACTTTGGTGTTCTTCTTCCGGATGAACGGGAGAGGTTTCTGGTCAATGCTTATCGTGCTCTTAAGCCGGGTGGCAGACTTCTGTTTGATGTTATGAACGATAGATTTCGTGTGCAGGAAATCGGGAGGAAAAGCTGGGAATCTGCTGAAAAGGGCTTCTGGAGAGGAAGGCCGTATCTTGCGTTGACCGAAACGTTTAATTATGAGGAACCCAAAGTCACTCTTACTCAACACGTGGTTGCTGATGAGGATGAGGGAGTGGCAATATACCGTTTCTGGATACACACCTTTTCCCATTATGACCTTGAGCAGCTTCTCGACTCTCATGGGTTTCGAGGCATAAAATGTTATGACCGGGTCATTCCCGGCTGCGAGATGTATCGGTCGGAAGATGTGACCTTCTGCATTGCCAGCAAATAACCGACTATAATACCGGATTGTGTTTTTAAGTTATATTTTGGCTCAATCTTTAAATCCATACCAATATTGTAAACAATCAGGAAGGCTATCTGATTGTTTACAATATTATCTTAATGTTAGAGATCGTCGAACATCTATATGGCCTTCAGTTGTCAAGGCATAAAATAATCCTGACAGATTAAAA
>CAZLGM010000234.1:0-4743 GCA_964558875.1 uncultured Desulfocapsaceae bacterium | reverse complement strand
CGCAAGATAGCCGGAAGAATCGGCTGCTCTGTGGGTACAATTTATAATGTATTTAAAAACCTCGATGATGTCATATTAACCATCAACGGTCTGACCCTGGATGATCTCTACTCTCAACTGGAAACTTCCATAGAGGGAATTTCCGAGCCGAAGACTGTTTTAAAGAAGCTCGCCTCGTGTTATGTGGAGTTCAGCCGAAAAAATTATCATCTCTGGAATACCCTGTTCGAACACAGGCTGCCCGAAGGGTCATCGCTACCCGGCTGGCTGGAACAGAAGATCGATAAACCGTTTGTTCTGGCAGCCAGGAGCTTGGTTCCTCTTTTTTCGACTTCAGAAGAAGCGGAAAGGGCCGCCCGTATTCTCTGGGCAGGGCTGCATGGTATCTGCTCTCTCTCACTCTCGGGTAAATTGAAAACTGTAAAAGCGGAAACTGCCTCCACACTGACAACCGGGTATATCGATACATTTTTTAATGGGCTTGCGCATAAGGGTCAAATAAACGGGAGAATATAATAATGGGTGACTATATGATCCAGCTCCTTCGGGATGCTAAAAGCCGTTTTGTTCCTTTTCTCGACTGGATTTTTGAGCTGAAAGATCCCAAAGTTCTCAAGGCGGATATCATAGCTGGTATTACTGTAGCCCTGGTTCTTATTCCACAATCCATGGCCTATGCCCAGCTAGCCGGATTGCCGCCTCAGATAGGATTGTATGGCGCTTTTCTGGTGCCTATCGTGGCGGCTCTTTTCGGCTCATCCCGCCAGTTGCATAACGGTCCGGTGGCCATTATCTCACTTATGACAACCGCCGCCCTTATTCCACTCGGTCTGTCGGCCGAGAAGTATATTGCCTATGCTGCAATGCTTGCCGTTCTTGCAGGCATTATCCAGGTAGTGCTTGGCTTGCTCAGGCTGGGCATGATGGTCGATTTTCTTTCCCACCCGGTGGTGATCGGTTTTACCAATGCGGCAGCGATCGTTATTTCAAGCCTGCAGATCGGCAAAATGCTGGGTATTGACAGTCCATCCGGAGACCATCTTTATGAAACAATCTGGTCGTTGATCCAGGCTATCCCCAGTCAGACCCATATGGTAACACTTCTTATGGGAGTAGGATCGTTGTTGTCCCTTTTTCTTTTTAAGAAGTTCGCTCCCAAATTGCCCGGAATCCTGCTGACTGTGGTTATTGCCACTTTAGTGTCTTATGTGACCGATTTTGCCGGTCATGGCGGCAAGATCGTCGGTGTTATCGATAAAGGTCTACCGGCTTTTGTGATGCCGACAATTGATTACGATCATTTGCCAAAGCTCATTATGCCGGCATTTATTATCGCTCTGCTCAGCTTTGTCGAGGCTTTTTCAATCGCCAAAGCGGTTGCTTCCAAAACCAGGCAGCATCTCTCGGCCGACCAGGAAATGGTGGGTAAGGGGCTGGCCAATCTGGTGGCCGGTGTCTCTCAGGGGTATGCCGTTTCAGGCTCTTTCTCACGAACCGCTGTCGCCTTTGAAGCCGGTGCAAAAACAGGGTTTACCGCCATCGTCTCCGGCGTGATTGTGGGATTAACCTTACTCTTCCTGACTCCACTGCTGTATCATTTACCGGTCACTACCCTGGCCGCGGTGATCATTGTGGCCGTTATCGGCCTGATCCATTTTCAACCCTTTAAACACGCCTGGCGGGTCAACCCCCACGACGGTTTCGTTGCCTTTGTTGTTTTTGTAACCACCCTCTATTTTGCACCTCACCTTGAGTGGGGAATCTTTATCGGTATCGGGTTATCGCTTAGCTTCTATATTTACCGGACCATGAGCCCCCATTTTGCCGAAGTGGCCATGGATGAGGACGGTGTTTACCGGGATGCCCACATCTTTGGAATGGAGACCAGTCCGACGCTGGCTATTTTTCGGTATGACGGTGATCTTTATTTTGCCAATGCCGGATATCTGGAAAAACGATTGCTCAACGCAGTAGCCGACAAACCGCGGTTGAAGGTTCTTGTCCTAGATCTTGAGGCAGTCGATCAGATCGATGCCACCGGTGAAGAAATGTTGACCCATATGTCCCAGTGGTTGGAAGAGGCGGGTATTGAATTGTATATTACCCGTCCCAAGTTTAAAGTTACTGATGCTTTGAAGCGTTCCGGCCTCTATGAAGTGATCGGGGAAGAGCATATCTTCGCAAAGAGAGTGCGGGCGCTTCGAGCGATTAAGGAGAAATACGGTGACCAGGTGGATATCAGCCATCTGGTTTATCACAAGCCGGTTAAAAAAATAGAGGTAGAGTCAGAAAAAGAGGAGAAAGATTTAGGCGAGTTTATTCCATGAAATCTGTATTTTCTAAGATTTTGGTGAGCAGTCGACTCATGCCATTCTTGTGAGAGCCGGACCAATAGATCTTGTCACAGCCCCGGCAGATGTAGAAGGTTTTATAATATTTTCTGGTCAAGGGTTCCAGCCTGTCAAGTACGTCTTCTTTGTTGACACTGTTCAGAGGCGTATTGCAGTTCATACACCGTGAAAAGGGTCGCAGCTGTTGTTCCAGACCATAGAACCCAATGATTTCTTTTAACTGCTCTTCCGGCAGATTGGCCCTTACAAGATGTCCATGGATAATGATCTTTCGTTTGAGCAGCCCTCTGTCCCGGCTGAGTACGATCCGCTGTTCCCGGGTACCGATCTCTGCCAGGGTCTTATCATTTATTTCAGGGATATAAAGACTATCCAGCCCGGCCATACGAAGAAGTGAACAGAGCTTGGCCACGTTCACATCAACAATGAAACGAATATCGTCAAGTGGTTCAGGCCGCAGAAAATCGGCAGCACACGGGTTGACCGGCGGAGTGTGGGCTGCAATCGATATTTGATCACCATCCTGAACCTGGTGTGAAAAAATCGCCTGCTGCCCATTGATAATTATTTCTCCGACTTCGGTATGGGGGACACGCAACGATTCGATCACATCTTTGACTGATCCGTTATAGTTGATACCATGATTGATTACTTCAAGGTGTCTATATTTTGGGTGGAGCAGGTCACGGAGTGAAGGATGAAAAGCAATGGTACAATTAATCTGTTTCATGCTTGAGGCCACCATGAAAAATTGCCTTTTCACCCAAACTCTTCGTTGCAAGAGAAATTTTATCCTCGGAATATCAGCTATATGCCTGTGGTAAAATTTCTCCCGCGCCTCGATTTTGAACGAAAATGCTAATTTTTCAAAGTATCCTTACGAGAATTGATGAAATGGGCATCTTTGAAAGCTGAGAGTATAACCATTGTATCACGTTATTGAAAAAATACGATGAACCTGTTTGAGTGATGTCAGGTGTCAGGTGTCAGGTGTCAGGTGTCAGGTGTCAGGTTTTACATTTTTAAATTTTAATGTTAAATTTCTATGTACTCTGTTGTCTGTTGTCAGGTGTCAGGTGTCAGGTGTCATAAGTAGTTAGTGATCATTGTGTTAAGGAAAAGGAATGCGACAGACTATTAGAATCAGCACCGACAAGAGAGAAACCCTTGTGGATATAACCGGTAGAGTCAAAGAGGTTGTGTTGGCAAGCGGTGTGGAGAACGGTCTGGTCAATGTGTACTGCCAGGGAGCAACCGGAGCCATCATGATCCAGGAAAACTGGGATGATTCGGTTCAGAACGATGTGATCAACCTGCTGAGAAAGATGATCCCGCGTGGAGTCTGGCTTCATGATCAACAGGACGGCAACGGTGACGCCCATCTGAAGGCCGGGCTTGTCGGTCCTTCTGAAACCATACCTATCATTAATTCGGAGCTGGGACTGTCCACCTGGCAGAACATCTTCTTCTGCGGTTTTGACGGCCCTTATTCTGAGAGAAGAATTGTCTGTACTATACTGGCTGATAAGTAGGAGGTTTATTGTTTCACTCTCCTCATAAAAGAAACCGGTGTTCTTGAGAATATGAAAAAAGTGATCATCGATAAAGAACTCTGCAATGGTTGTGGGCTCTGTGTTCCCGTCTGTCCGGATAGAACAATAGAGCTGGTAGATGACAAGGCGGAGGTGGTTGGCGAAAAATGTATGGTGTGCGGGCATTGCCAGGCTGTCTGTCCGACAAAGGCGATCAAGGTTTCACTGATTGCAGCCGAACTTGGACTTGTCCATATTCATGAGAATTTGAAGACCATTCAACCCGGCCGATACGATGCTGACGAACTCGTCCGATTAATGCGTTCCCGCCGTTCCTGCCGAAATTTTAAAGACAGACCGGTTGAACTCTCCCTGCTGACCGATCTTGTGAAAATCGGTACAACAGCCCCATCAGGCACCAATTCACAGGCCTGGAACTTCACCATTCTGCCAACCCGAGATGAGGTGGCAAAACTCGGTGAGATGACCGCGGATTTCTACAGATATCTGAATAAAATGGCGGCTAACCCACTCATTCGAACAATTGGTGATCTGTTCTCTGGCGGGACGCTGAGCAAATACTATCGTAAATATTACACAACGGTAAAAACCGGCCTGGATGAGTATGAAACAGATGGAACAGACCGGCTCTTTCATGGGGCGCCGGCGGCTATTCTGGTCAGTGCAAGAAAGGAGGCTTCCTGCCCCGCTGAAGATGCGCTGCTGGCCAGTCAGAACATTCTTCTTGCCGCTCATGCGATGGGATTGGGGAGCTGTCTGATCGGCTTTGTGGTTGAGGCCATGCGCAGAAGAAAGAACATGAGAAAGGCGATGAAGATTCAGAACAAGGAAGAGATTTA
>CAZLGM010000233.1:0-4858 GCA_964558875.1 uncultured Desulfocapsaceae bacterium | reverse complement strand
TAACCAAATAACTGGAAACCATCCACACGAAGGTGAAATTATGTCACAAACACTTATTTGGCTGTTAATCGCGTTGGTTGTTGTCATTCTTCTTATCTGGTATTTCCGATGTAAAGGCAGCTGCACAAGCTGTGAAGACAGTTCGGCTCCAGAGACGCCCCAACCATTGAAAAGCGAAGAACCGGCAGAGAGTGAACAAGCAGAGGAACCCCAGGGTTCCCAACCGGCAGCTCTGGAAACGCCTGAAGGTGAGGCTGATGACTTAAAGAAAATAAGCGGTATCGGTCCCAAGCTTGAGCAGACTTTAAACGAGCTTGGTATCTATCATTACAAACAGATTGCCGAGTTTACCGATGAGAATATTCAATGGGTCGATGAGCACCTGAAATTCAAAGGCCGCATCGAACGCGACAACTGGATTGGACAGGCAAAAGAGCTTTCAAAATAACCCTGACTTAAAAAGGGATTATCAAATAAGCGACAATCCTCTTCCAGTAGGTGGTTTGTCGCTTATTCTTTTTCCGATTATCCATAAAACTCAGCTAATTTTGTTATAATAAGCTGGTACCTAGTCTATTTAATGTATTTCCAGCTGAGTTTTTTTTGATAATTGGATTATTTTTTCATTCTGCGTAAAACCATTATCCGTCTTTCCGTCATATCTTCAATGGCGTATCGTATCCCTTCTCTGCCTATCCCTGAATCTTTTACTCCGCCATAGGGCATCTGATCAGCCCGCCATGACGGTACATCGCCAATGATGAGTCCTCCGACCTCGAGTGTGTCCCATGCCTGATAACACTTATAAATATCCCGGGTAAACAGACCTGTCTGAAGTCCAAAGGCTGAATTGTTAACTTGGTGCAGCGCTTCTGTAAAATCGAAAAATGATGATAAAACAGCGACCGGGCCGAAGGCCTCTTTTGAGCAGATATCCTCCTGGATAGAGACATTCTCCATCAGGGTGGCCTCCAGAATGGCGCCCTGTCGTTTGCCCCCGCAAAGGAGTATGCCGCCGTTTTGTCGGGCAGTATCAATCCAGGTCTTCAGGCGGACAGCTTCTTTCTCATTGATCAGGGGGCCGACAAAGGTCTCCTCTTCACCTGGGTCTCCCGCCTTCAGCTTCAAGGTTGCCTCAACAAGTTTTTCTTTAAACGGCTGATAAATATTCTGGTGAACAATCACCCTCTGAACCCCGACACAGCTTTGGCCGGATTGGTAAAAGGCCCCAAATACGATTCGGGCAACCGCGTCATCGAGATCGGCATCTTCATCTACGATACAGGCTGCGTTTCCTCCCAGTTCAAGGACGACCTTCTTCTTGCCGGCCTTGGCTTTCAATGCCCATCCGACTTCCGGCGATCCGGTGAAACTCAGCAGCTTAAGTCGTGGATCAACGGTAAACAGTTCCGCGCCGTCTCTTGCACAGGGCAGAATTGAAAAAGAGCCTTCAGGCAGATCTGTTTCAGCCAGTGTCTCACCAATGATCAAAGCACCAACAGGAGTTAATGAGGCCGGCTTGAGAACAAAGGGGCATCCTGCCGCGATAGCCGGAGCCACCTTATGTGCGGCCAGGTTTAAAGGAAAGTTGAACGGTGTAATAAAGGAACAGGGACCTACGGGTACTCGCTTGACGACACCACTGTATCCACCGGTTCTGGGGCTCCTGTCAAGTGGCAGATATTCACCATCGATTCGGACCGCTTCTTCGGCCGCGATGTTGAACGTTTCAATGAGGCGGTCAACTTCACCCCTGCTGTCCCTGATTGGTTTACCAGCCTCAATACAAAGTGAAACGGCAAGCTCTTCACTTCTTTGAGTAAATCGGTCAACGCAGTGGAGCAGGACATCGCGACGGCGATAGGCTTCCATTCGGGCCAATGGATCTGCGGCCTGGGCAGCAGCCCCGATCGCCTCATCAATGGCTTTCTCATCCGCCATGGCCACCTCTGTTGCCACCTCATTTGTAAATTTATTGGTGACCGGGAGGTCTTTGTTGGCAAATACCGCTTTATTGGCAAGATAGTATGGGTATTGATTTTTCATCATAGTTGCACCGTTTTCTCCGTTTTAGTTAATGCCATTAACTTAAGGATTGTGGAGTTGAAAATCGCTATCGCTATCGGTATCGGGATCGGAATCGGAATAAATGTTTACAGTCCGATGCCGATAGCGATCCCGATACCGATATGGATGAACAGCTAATCAGACCATTAAATTAACGACATTGCATTTTTAGTCATATAGTACACTGGATGCGTCCCAATCGTTTGGTCAGCAGTCTATTCTCCCGGTAATCGACCGGAATGGATAACAAAACCGGCTTGTCGCAGTCAAAGGCTTTCTCAAGCGCCGGTTTCAAATCATCCGAATTACTTACCCGAATACCGACACAGTCAAAGGCCTGGGCCAGCGCAACAAAATCAGGATTATTAAAATAGAGATCGGTATGGGTTCCAAACTGGTTCTGCTGTTTCCATTTAATCAGACCGTATTCATTATCTTCCCATATCAACACAATAATGTTGGCTCCCAGTCGTCTGGCAGTTTCAAGCTCCTGCACGTTCATCAGAAAACCGCCGTCTCCACACACGGCTACAACATTCTTTTCCGGATAGGCCAGTTTTGCTCCTACAGCCCCGGGCAATGCAAATCCCATGGAGCAGAACCCATTGGAGATCATGCAGGTGTTGGGTTCTTCACAGTGGTAATATCTGGCTACCCACATTTTATGGGCGCCGACATCACTCAGCAGTATATCCCCTGGTCCCATAACCTGGCGGACATCCCAGAGGATTTTCTGGGGACGGATCCTATCCCTCTGGTCATCATCTTTATACTGTTCAAAATCATCGACCATCTGCTGTCTGAGTTTGTGTTGATACCCAAGATCAAAATCAAAAGAACCTTTGTTCTCAACTCGCTGGTTAAGCATCCACAGAGCATGGGAAAGGTCACCGACAATTTCCACATCGACCGGATACGAACTATCGGTTTCAGCAGGCAGATAATCGATATGAATGATCTTTTTGTTGCCGGTGTCGCACTGATTCCAGATTGACGGTGGGTATTCGACCAGGTCATAACCAAGAGTAATAACCAGATCCGATTCATTCACCATGTCCCAGGTGAAATCCCGGGACTGCATACCAATGGTAAACAGGCAAGTTGGGTCGAGTCGTGACACCGCTCCTTTTCCCATAAAGGTCGAAACCACACCGATTCCGGTCCTGTTACAAAAGGTCCTGAGTTGTTTGGAAACCTTTTTCCTGACTGCTCCGTTTCCGGCAAGTATGATCGGTCTACTGGCCGAACACAGGGTTTCAAGCGCCAGATCGATGATTTTATCATCGGGAACCGGTCGTCTTGGTTTTACAACTTTCAGCGGCTCCCCACTGACGGCCTGTTCGGCGATATCATTTGCCAACTCTATATGACAGGCGCCGGGTTTTTCCTCTCTGGCTATTTTAAAGGCCTTGCGAACAACCTCCGGAGTATTGTCTCCGTTACAGATAGACTGGGCCCATTTTGTAATTGGCTTGAACATGCCGACAACATCCATATTCTGATGACTTTCCTTATGTTGTCGTATGGATTCGGCCTGGCCGGTGATCACAACAAGAGGCGCCATGTCCATATTGGCGTCAGCAACACCGGTCACCAGATTTGTAGCACCCGGACCCAGGGTTCCGAGACAAACACCAACTTCCCCGGTCAACCGGCCATACACATCGGCCATAAAGGCCGCTCCCTGTTCATGACGACAGAGAATAAATTGTATTGGAGATTCCTCCAGGGCCATCATGAATTCGACATTTTCCTCGCCCGGTACACCGAAAATAAATTGTACACCTTCATTCTCCAGGCAATCCACAAAAAGCTGCGCGACATTTTTCATACCTATCCCCTGTTCTTCCCTAAGATCATCAACAAGCCGAACCATTTCTCCTTTGACTGGCTATTTGCTCCATGATTCCTATGGTGCCGATCCAGTTTTTCCTGGAGCCATTAACAAATATTGACATCTTCAATCAGTTAGTGACTGAAGAGTGATCAAGTTATCCATTTGCAATCCAAAATACAGTATGGTAAAAATTCTCAAACAAGTGAGACATTGTCTCACTTCGTTTCCGTCTTTGGGCAAAGAGTTATACAGACTAGTAGGAACCTGAATCCGCAAGCGTCGAGCTTAGGCTGTTCATGCCAATCTGTGCGTGTGAACCCCCAATCAGCTATTGCTACCGGGAAAATCTCTTTCATGTTCCACTTAGTAGTCTGTATTGTAATGTTTATAATCGGTAAATTAAACAGGGGCCATCACGATTTCGTAACAATTACCGGCGCACTGCCTGCTGCATAGGACAAACGTCCGGTAGTTATTTTATCAGATGACTATCTTCCCTCAACAGCATTAATCTACGTTCTATGTTTTCTATTCTTTTTACCGATCAGGGTGCTCCTTGTAAGGCAGCAATAGCTGCAGCCTGTGTAAACAAAGCACAACTTCGCAATGTTTCGGCAACAGTTGCCTCTGAAGCCCAGGAAACGGACAGAAAATTCATCGAGCAACTTTTTATTGAAAACGAACTCGAATGGCCGTCTCAAATCATTTCTATCAGCGCCTATAATCCTTTTGAATACGATTTAATCATTTCATTGAGTCATGCAAGTGATATACCCTATCCCGAGCTTCCGGGGAACGCCCTTCTGGTCAATTGGCATGTTGATGATCCGATAGAAGATATAAACGATCCCAAAAGGGTTATTCAATCATGGCAGAGTATCATTGAGAGAATCGACAACCTGGTTGAAGACCTGTTCGGTCAGGGATACTTCAATGCTTTTATCCAGGCAAAAC
>CAZLGM010000232.1:0-4898 GCA_964558875.1 uncultured Desulfocapsaceae bacterium | reverse complement strand
GGAGGCCAGGGAAGCAACTGAATCATGGCCATTGTCAGGTTGAAAAAAAGCCCGGCTCTGGTCCAGTAAGAGAAGGTTTCAAAAAGATCTGGAGCTGAGTTGGCCATTCTGTGCAGCAGACAGAATATGATAAAAAGAACCAGATGTATATTGAGGAGTAAAATAGCTGATCGTATTGCTCCTTCTGATGAGTCTTTCTTTTTTTTGACAAAAAAACAAAACAGCAAGGGGTGACTTATATACCAGAGCAGCAGAGGTAGAAGCAGGGTGAATATCGGATCAAATGATAACCGCTGATCAGTTGACGACTGATTAGACAACCGATTATGAACAGTGAAAACAACATATAAGCTTATGACCACAGGGATTAGCCAGATAAATAAAGAACGGAGTTTTTCACTGTCCATGAATCATTTGCCGGCGGGTGCAGGAAACGGGAGTTTGAGCTGGATGGGGTTGGTCTGTTTTTCGGTTGTCAATTTTGAAACGGTAATTCCAAGCAGCCTGACTTTCTGTATCCCTGCTTCGGTGGATTGTAGAAGCCTCGGGATATGGGATTTTATCTCCTCCCTTGTGTAGAGTGGTGACGACAAAGTTATTGATCTGGTAACAGTTGTGAAATCACCATAACGGACCTTTATAGTCAGTGTTGACCCACCGCACTCTTTTCTGGCAAGAGACTTTTCAACTTTTTCAGCCAGACGATCGAGAATGGATCTGATTTCCTGTAAATTATCTATATCATGACGCAAAGTTGTCTCAGTACCGATCGACTTCCTTTTTCTGGATACCTTTACCGGGCGATCATCTATACCGCGAACGATATTGTAAAAATGTGCTCCTGCTTTACCGAAGTGGTGGATAAGTAACGCTTTATCATATTTCAACAAATCACCACCGGTATGAATGCCGAGTTTGAGCATCTTTTTTCCGGTTACTTTTCCAACGCCGAAGAATTTACCGATAGGCAATTTGGCAATAAACCCTTTAGCTTCCTGAGGAGTGATGACACTGATACCGTTGGGTTTGTTCAGATCAGAGGCAATTTTAGCCAGGAATTTATTGAAAGAAACTCCTGCCGAGGCGGTCAGACCGGTTTGATCATGGATTTGTTTTATGACCATTTCGGCAACCCAGGTTGCTGAGATGATATTTTTTTTATTTTTGGTGATATCCAGAAAGGCCTCATCCAGGGACAGGGGTTCTACAAGATCGGTAAATTGCCTGAAAATCGACATGATCTCCATGGAGATTTCTTTATATCGTGCCATATTGGGCCTGATGAACACGGCCTGCGGGCACAGCTTGACGGCTTTTGCACATGGCATAGCGGAATGAATGCCAAAATGCCTGGCTTCATAGGAGCAGGCGGCAACAACACCCCGTCCGTTTGGATCGCCACCGACAATTACCGGCTTTTTTTTCAGTTCCGGGTTGTCAAGCTGTTCAACGGAGGCGTAAAAGGCATCCATATCGATATGAATTATTTTACGGCTTGTATCCATTGAAGCAACTGTAACATACTCAATAGATTAATTCTCTTTTTGCTGATTGCTTTTTGCTTATAGTAATGAAGTCCGTTTGTCTGATAATCGTGTTTTCAAATAGTTTTTATGGTTAAAAAAAGCATCATATGAATAACTTGTGGTTTGATGCATGAATATGTTATCAGAAAAGGGTGATAAGTTCGTAGAAGGTAGGAACAATGTTTTTTCTCCCTTCTAAAAGTTGAAGACAACTATCTGGGAACTAGATGAGAAGAACACTCTATATTGTGCGAGGTCTGCCAGGCAGTGGAAAGAGTACACTTGGTGCCCAAATCGCCGCTCAAAAGCGATGCCCCTATGTGGAAGTAGATATGTATATGTCAGATTCCAAAGGCAACTATGCATTTAACAAAAACAAACTTAAAACTGCCCAACGATGGTGTAAAAAACAAGCCGTCGAAGCGCTAAAATTACAGGGAGCAGTAGTTATTTCAAACACCTCAGCAACTCTGCGTACACTCCTTCCCTACTTTATGATTGCTTATCGGTTTCGGGCAATGATCATAATCAAGGAACCGAATACTCCATGGCGCTGGGATGTTGAAGAGTGTGAACGGCGTAATAAACATAACGTCAATCTCGATACCATCAGAAAGTACAAGTCACAGTGGTTTCCTATTAAACCGGTTGCTTACAGTTACCGTGATATGTGGCATGGTGAACTGCTTCCATTAAAATCGGAAAAAGAGTTCGGATAGTCGCTTAATTGCGGAAAGGAGAAGAATCATCAATCTGTGTGTTGTTCGGAGGTCTACAGTTCAAGATTCCACTTATTGCACTGTCTCTTTAAGTCGTCCGGGAAGTGCCTGAACTTGACCATCGTAAAACCTAAAAAAACAGGAAGCAGGGGAATGATAAGGAAAAAGAGGTCAAATAAACGGCCGATGCTGAGATGACCGTTGTGGTCGAAGAAATTTTGCGCGGTTATTTCCGAAAAGAAATGAAGAAAGTAAAGAATGCCAAAAATAATACATAGGAAACCTATCAGTTTGACAGTGTAGTTCAGGTTTCTCCAGTATCGCACCCGTTTTCGTAATTTACCGATTTGGGTCATCATCACCTAGATGGCTACTCGCCGTCACGAAGAAAATTTCAAATAGCTGGAATATCGATTAACCTGTCTAATAATGAAGGCATCTTCTATCCTATTAGTGCCTTATATAATCAAGAAAAGAAAAAAAGGAAAATAAATTTTTAGTAAAGAAAATTGTATAAAGGGGAATTGAGGTTTGGGTAGAAGAAAGCACAAAATTAATTTCTTAACCCAATAGCTTTGTCGTTCTTTTTCTTATATTTTTATCAAGATGTTTCATTAGGTTTCTGGGGAATAATAAGCCGAAACACATCAATCAGAACCAGTGAAATGAATAGAAGAACAAAGCTGTACAGCGGCGACAGGTAATAGTGATTAAATCCGTGAAATGACGTCACATCAATCAATGAGAGAATAAGGAGCCGACAGAAAATAGCCAGGAGAAGAGCCGATGAAAAAAACGTCAGGTTGCTTAATCGTTTTTTCCAAACGCTGATAACTACTATAAGTCCATAGAAAGACAGGGAAATGTAAAAAAGATACGGTGTCACAGATTGATATTTTTTTGCTATTTCTTTTTTAATGGAGAGTTTTAAACTATTTGTCATTGTTTGAACAGCCAACGTAGAAACGGGTTTGTCAGTACTCTGTTTGGTTGGAGCCAACTCTTCCCGAGTCATATCACCAAAATAGTCAAGAGTCTCAGGGCTGCCCTGGCTGTAAAAAGGCATATTCAGTCTTTCAACAAGGCTCTCAAAACCAAGAAGAAATGTCAGGCCATTTGGTATATTCCGGATGATTTTCTGATACTCATCAATAGAAAGAGGCGGAGCAAGTGAGTTCCTTTCCGGAAGGCATTCAAGTTTTTTTGTTGTGCAGGCATGATTTATTTCTGCTGCCAGTTTTAAATAATAACTGGCGGCCTTTTTCCCGTTTGAATGATATCCGGCACGGGCAACAGCATCCCGAAAAGCCCAGAGAAACCAGCCACTACCAATTTCTCCACAGGTCTCAGGATATACATCGCAGCCGAATTTTTGCCACTTTTTGCCCATTTCTCCTTCTAAATATGGTTGCAGTTCGAGAAATGACGGGCTGACAGAATATATCTCATTCCGGACAGAGCCAGGAACAACAACATAGGACCGTTTTTCATGTTTAACCCGCAGCAGGCTGCCATAAGCACGACGAAATGAGTCTGATTTCAATTCAACGACGCACTTGGTGCCATAATGGCTAAAGTTGAGAGTTGAGATAAACTGAGTGGCACAGAAAAGAAACAACAACGGAACACTGATAACAATAGCCCGGATAAGGAGCTGTCGGCAAAAGCCATGTTTCTTATAAAAGCCATAGAGTATTCCTGCCAGAACAAGACCAATTGTAGGGATCAGCCAGATTCCCTCCTCTCTGGTCATCCAGAATAACGGTAAAACACAGCTGAGCAGGACAATCCAGGGTAGGGATTTTCTTAAGTGTGCATACCGATGGGAATAGAGCCCAAACAGACAGGACATAATCAATACCGATAGCGCTGGGTAGATTCCGGAGCGGACAACCCGTGAAACGAATTCCGGATTAAAGAGAAACAGAGCAAAAAGAGCCAGAAGAAGTAAGTATTGCGGCACCTCTTTTTTTATGCTGAAGACAACAACTATTCCAGATACCGCATACAGTATATGCTGGGCAGTAAGCAGGGGAAGCCCGATAATAAAACAGAACGCTATCCACAGGCCATAAACAGGACCTTTACTGAGGATGAGTTCATTGTAGGACCCAAGCCAGCCACCCTTGGGCAGTTCATGGGCCAGGGTCAGCGAAGAAGTGTCCCGGCCCAGCAGATCGCACAACCATAAGCCGAACCCACCTGCCTGCCGTATGAAGAGAGCATCGTCATGAAGATTATAGCCAATAGCAGAAACAGGAATAGCCTGGTCCAGCGATATCTTGATAACAGATAGAAGGATGACCAGAAGCCAGAACAGTTTTTTCATAAAACCTGAATTCATGAGCATTCGATAGTGCTGTAGCTTTGCTTGATTTACCTGTCCAATAATAGTGAACTATATCGGACGGTTAAATCAAACAAAGATGCAGTGCTAGCGGATGCCTGAAGGGCGAAATATTTTTTGTGCCATCATTGTATAGTCCAATAATTTTATGATATATCAAGATGATATTAAATAAAACATCATTCTCTGTCATGGATTCAGGTAAAACAGAACTCTGGGAATAATCCAAAGGAATTATTGATCTCACACTCGAGTTACATCGATTTTCGTTCAAATCCAAGTATGCTTTTAAAAAAAGCGGTGAGA
>CAZLGM010000231.1:0-4901 GCA_964558875.1 uncultured Desulfocapsaceae bacterium | reverse complement strand
CTATAGTGTATGAAAATACAATAGCACATCTACATTACCGAAATATTGCACAATGATTACAAAGCTGTAACGTTTTATCGGTTAAAATATTGAAGGATGTCTGCCTTCGAAAAGGGCTCCAGGGACAACAGGTTGTG
Organism: uncultured Desulfocapsaceae bacterium; assembly: GCA_964558875.1. Taxonomy (GTDB): domain Bacteria; phylum Desulfobacterota; class Desulfobulbia; order Desulfobulbales; family Desulfocapsaceae; genus CAZLGM01. The sequence continues at coordinate 4,764 of CAZLGM010000231.1, read as the reverse complement.
GTTTTTGCAATGGAAATAGTAAAAACAAAAAAAGCCGCCAGCCTGCAAAACAGGTGGCGGCTTTTTGGTTTTAATTGTTGGTGGGTGATCAGCTTCTAATCATATCGGCAATCTGGAAGGCGACTTCCAGGGACTGTTCGGCGTTTAACCGTGGGTCACAGGTGGTGAGATAGCGGTTGTGCAGCTCGTCATCGACGATATTGCGGGCACCGCCGGTACACTCGGTGACATCTTCGCCGGTCATCTCGAAATGAACGCCTCCCGGAATGGTTCCCTCAGACCAGTTTGCCTCGAAGAAGCAGGTTAGTTCTGAAAGTATATCGTTGAAATTACGGGTTTTATGCCCGGTGTCAGCCGTGTAGGTATTGGCGTGCATCGGATCACAGGTCCAGACGATATTAAACCCTTCCCGTTTCATTTCTTTCAAAAGCGGAGGCAGCACCTTTTCAATTTTGTTCATACCCAGCCTGGTGATCAAGGTCAGACGGCCGGGCTCATTGTCGGGATTAAGAATTGATACCAGTTGCTTGATATTATCAAGATCGTAGTCGGGTCCGACTTTGACACCGATCGGATTGAGAACACCCCGCAGGAACTCCACGTGGGCACCATCGACCTGGCGGGTCCGTTCACCAATCCACAACATATGGGCGGAGCAGTCATACCATCCACCTCTGGTTGAATCTTCTCTGGTCATGGCCTCCTCATATCCGAGAAGCAAAGCTTCGTGGGAGGTGAAGAACTGGGCCTGATTGATCTGTGGTGTATCGGTGGGAATACCGATCGTATCCATAAAGCGCATGGCCTGGTCAATCTGCTTGGCAAGCCGATCATAGGAGCGACCCATGGGAGACTGAACAACGAACTCCTGGTTCCAGGCATGAACCCGGTGCAGAGCGGCGAACCCGCCGCGGGTGAAGGCCCGTAACAGATTCAGCGTGGAAGCTGCCATATTGTAGCCTTTGAGCATATTCCAAGGATCTGGAATTCTGGCTACCTCCTCTGGCTCAATTCGATTGACCATATCACCACGGTAGGAAGGAATTTCAATGTCCCCTACTTTTTCCATGTCAGCAGAACGTGGTTTGGCAAACTGACCGGCAATCCGTCCGACCTTGATGACAGGTTTGCCGCCGGCATAGGTTAACACGACAGCCATCTGCAACAGAACTCTCAGGCTCTCTCTAATTTTGGGAGCGGTCACATCAGTGAAGCTCTCTGAGCAGTCACCGCCCTGGAGCAAAAAGGCATCACCGCTCACCGCTTTTGCCAAAAGTTTTTTCAGTGACCTGATTTCTCCGGCAAAAACCAGAGGCGGAAGAGTTGACAGATTTTCAAGAACCCGGTCCACTTCAGCCTGGTCTGGCCAATTGGGCTGCTGGAGGGCTGTATGTTTCTTCCAGGTTGTTTTTGTCCAATTTGTTCGGGATGTCATAATTAAAGCCTCATGTTCATGCTAAAATGATCCAGGCGCATGTTTTTTTTTGCACCGGGTGTAGCGTCGCTAAATTGTTTATAAGAAAGATGCAGATTACTTTTATGGTGCTGTTTACGTCATATGTTTTTTACTTAAATTCGTGAGCATTCGATAGTGTTGTAGCTTTGAATTAACAGTTTGATAATAGTGAACTATATCAGAATGTTAATTCATTCAAAGATACAGTGCTAGCGGATGCTTACGTAGGTTACAGACAACATCGTTCCAGATCAAAGGCGTTTAAGATACGTTTCTCCCGCTGTTGTTGTTCATTGTCAAGCGGCTCCAGAAACTGAAGGCTAGTGATGAGTTCTTTTGCCCTTTTTCTGTCTGGTATCGCGTCCATGGAAGTTTCCAGGAGTTTTCCGGTAATGGTGTCCAGCAGCTCGGCATCACTACCGTTGGTAACAATTGCCAGTGGAATACGGTATCGTGGATCAAGCACCCTGGCAGCGGCAATGGCTGATCGTTCACGGCTCACCAGAGAACCAGGCCCATAACGAAGGATCAAAAAACGTTTTGATTCAAGAGTAACGGTCAGCTCAATAGTAGAGACGACAAAGTGACGATTAAAAAGGGTTTCAATGGTCAGTCGCGGTTCCAGCTCCTCTCTCAGGTACCCCTTTTCTTCAATCATCATCCTGGATAACTTCTGCCTGATCCGCTCATCGTCGGTATCCAGCAGTTGCTCTCCAGTCAGGTAGTCGTTGAGGTGTCCGTAGATAAGATGATGTGATCTTGGTTCGGACATGCTTCTATACTATGAAAAACTATGCCCTACCGATAATCGGTAGGGCATAGTGTCAATCCACAAAGCAGAGTGGTAAAAAAGCTCGTCAACTCAGGTTGTAAGCAATTTTACAGGTCAAGCCAGGACTCGGAGAAGACGGTCTGGCCGGACAGTGCTTTGTAACTTTTATAATGTTGGATCGCGGTGCCTTCCAGGGTGGACGGATCAGGATCGTTACCATCCATCATACCATGGACCATATCAACATGATCCTGGCGTTCTCCATTGCAGATGGCCATTATTTCCTCATCATAGGAGTTGACGATAGCTGTTGAAATACCATATTTCATCAGCATGATCAGGTAGGTTCGGTCGAGATACTTCCGTAAATCTTCGGCAACGCCATTGGAAACGTTGGACAGTCCAATAGTGGAACCGGAGCCGGGAGCGATATCCTGCAGCATCATCAGAAATTCCAGGCCGGCAAGAATCTGGTCAGCCCCAAGTGTGACCGGAGTGGCAATTGGATCAAAAAGTAATTTATCATTTTCGATGCCAGCTTCGTTCATGGCCATCATCAAATCAACAGACATGGCAGCACGTTCTGCGGAATCACGGGGCATTCCGTCGGGTCCCCAGAGAAGACAGATCACATTACATCCGGCTTCAGCGGCTACAGGGATCAGTGCTTCCATCCTTTCCGGCTGGGCGGAGATGGAGTTCATGAGCGCTTGCTCCTTATTGGTCACAACCTTGAAACCGGCAGCCATGGCGTCGGTGTTGGTGGTGTCCAGGCAGAGAGGTGTGTCAACAACTGCCTGGCAGGTCTCAACAACCCACGGCAACAGTTCGGTACCGTCTTTTCGGGCCGGACCGATGTTCAAATCAAGATAAGTGGCGCCGGCATCGGTTTCTTCTTTAGCCATTTCCTGAACCGGACCGGGCTCTCTTGCTTTCATTGCGCCGCCGCTTCGGTTTCCCATGATATTGATTGATTCGGCAATTGCCATTACCTTCTGTGACATGTTCTTCTCCTTGGTGGTTGTATTGGTTTCTTGAAATCCTGCCTCTAATCATCAGAAACAATCAATTTTACCTTGTTTTTTTATTCCTGTCAATCACCCGGTATTTATGAGGATGGAGGAATTTCCACCGATGGGAACAGACTCAGATCGGTGTGAGGCAGGAACAGGGCCGCCATATAGTGATTCATGAAATCCGGGTTTTCAGACAGTTCCATATTGGTCATCAACTGGTGAACAGTGGTACGTTCCATAAAACGACTGTGATCGGTCAGGCTGATCTGACAACCGAGCATGGATGCGTTGCCGAGGTAAAAAAATCTGTCCCGTTCAACGTCGGGCAGCAGTCCGATGGAAATGGCCCGTTCAAGATCGATATAGGCGCCGAAATTTCCGGCAAGTATAATCCTGTCGAGGTCGGTAAATGTCATCCCGACCGATTCAAGCAGCGTCTGATAGCCGGCATACATGGCCCCTTTGGCCCGGATCATATTGTCGAGATCCACCTCGGTAATAACAATATCTTCGGCGAGAAGCGAGTCGCGGTCCCAGGCAAGGACATATTCCCAACCGTCCAGGCCTTCCCGTATTCGAGGGTGGTTTAAGGTTCGCTTAAATTTGCCCTGCTGATCAACCACTCCGGCTTCCATTAACTCCGAAACAATGGAGATCAGACCTGAACCGCAAATCCCTCGCGGTTTCGTATGGCCGATGGTGACGATCATCGGGTCAAATGTTTCGGGATGGATATGGAAATTTTCGATTGCACCCTGACTGGCCCGCATACCATATTTGATGCCTCCACCTTCAAATGCCGGTCCGGCTGAACAGGCGGCACACATCATCCAGTCCTGGTTGCCGACTACGATCTCACCGTTGGTGCCGATATCAATAAACAGTGTCACTTTCTCACTTTTATGCATCTGGCAGGCATGTACCCCGGAAACAATATCTCCGCCCACATAGGAGGCGATACAGGGATAGAGAAACAGACGGACACAGGGATGGGCCATAATGCCGAGCCCGGCAGCCTTGGTCAGCGGGAACCTACTGACAGTCGGTACGTATGGGGCTTCACGGACAAATTTAGGGTTAAAGGCGAGCAGCAGGTGGGCCATGACGGTATTGCCGGCCGCCATGATATAGCTGATGTCACTGGGGCTAATGATAACCTTCTTACACACATCCTGGATGATGTTGTTTATGGTGTAGACGACTTTTTCCTGAAGGGTCTTCAAACCTCCTGGTCGTCCGGCATAAATCATTCTGGAGATAACGTCTTCACCGTAGCCGATCTGGGCGTTATAGCCTGAAGCATCGGCAATGATTTTTCCGGTGTTGAGATCGACGAGAACACCGGAAAGGGTTGTGGTGCCGATATCAACGGCCAGACCGTAGAGCCTGTCGGTAGTGTCACCGGGTTCTACGGCGATGATTCGATCCCGTTCGTTTTGCTGCTTGCCATGCAGCAGGATAACGGTAACTTCCCAGTTGGCTTCCCGGAGGTCCTGGGCCAGAAATTGAATCAGTTCCGG
>CAZLGM010000230.1:0-4923 GCA_964558875.1 uncultured Desulfocapsaceae bacterium | reverse complement strand
AACGAACGGAGCTGATCCGCCTTTTCAGGAAAAAAGCCAAGAAGCTGCATCCCGACAAAGGTGGTGATCATGAACAGTTTGTTCTGCTGGTTGAAGTTTATAACGGGTTGTTGAAAAGATAGCTGGAGATCGCCACACTTTGCCCGCGATGGCGTGTAATGGCTTTTTGCATGCCCATCCAACTTGAATAATATAAAGAGCAGTCAGGAAAGATAACGACTATTACTATTATTAGTATAAAGGTAAAAACAGCAAGGAGCATTTTCCATGGAAACCATTCAATGCATCACAACACGTCAATCGATTCGAAAATTCAAACCGGAACCGGTGCCACAGGAAACACTGGAAAAGCTCGTTGAAATCTCCAGATGGAGCCCGTCTTATAAAAATACTCAGCCATGGGAGATTATGATTCTCTCCGGTGAAAAAAAAGAAGCGGTTTCCAATCTTATGCTGGATCTCTACGCAGCGGGTGAAGAGCCGACGCCGGACATTCCCACCCCGGCATCATGGCCCCCGGCAGAGCAGGCCCGTATCGATGCTCTTCTTGCTTGGCGTGCCGAGAAGACCGGGGTTGACTTAGGTGATCCCCGTGTCATCAAAAAGGCGAAACAGGCCAATTTCAATTTTTACGGAGCACCCCATGGGGTTTACCTGTTTCAGGATGATTCTCTTTCCCCCTGGTCTTTGTTCGACCTGGGACTCTATGCCCAGACGCTGATGCTGGCGGCCCATGACATGGGACTTGCCACTGTACCCCAGGCATTTGCCACAGACTATGCCAGGCAGGTCAAGGAACACTTGGGAATTCCTGCGACCAAGCGACTTGTTCTTGGTCTGTCACTCGGTTATCCTGATATGGAATCACCGGTCAACAGTCTGAAAACAAGCAGAAGCCCTGTTGATGAGATAGCCAGCTGGATGGAATAGAATTCAGGTTTTCCGAGAAAAAAGTATTGTTGTCTGGTAGGTTATAAGATACTCACAACCCCGTCGATCACAATCAACGGATTGACGGGGTTTGCTGTAAATGTAACAAGTACGTTTTAAACAGCTTTCAACTCGATTAAAAAGGTATGACGACTATGAAGAAAATAGCCATCTGTTGTTTCCTGCTGCTTTTCTGCCTGCAACCGGCTTTTGCGCAGGAATATTATCCAAGGAAACCAAAAGAGAAAAAAGATAGCGAATTAAGCACCCGTTCCGGCCAATCCATGTTCAGGATGCTGCACAATGCCGAGGAAAACCTGGCAGAACTGAGGGAATATGAGGTCATCCCGCCCAAGAAAAAAGGGGAGGCCTTGAAAGAAGAGAAAAAAGGTAAACCGTCAGCAGACCAGAAACCTCTAAAAAAAGAAACCGACCAACAAAGCCAGCCTGAGATTTCCAGTAAAACAGCTGAAAAACCTGAAGAGAAAAAGGAACCGGCTGTCAGAGTCTGTACAGTCTGTCGATCGATGGACCATGCTCCGGATGCCAGATTCTGCAAATTTTGCGGAGGCCGGGTTCGATAATTCCTAGTGTCGTGTCAATGATGAACTGTTGTATAATGCGCAGTAATTTTTCATGCCAGTGGATTGTTGGCTTAAGTCGCATAGTGGGGCTATGTGGCTTAAGCCAACAATCCACTGGCGAGGAAAAGAACAAGCAGTATGCGACGGTTCAACGTTGACACGACACTAATTCCCCCTGTTGTACAAATCCACTTTAATCTTTACACATACTTAGAGGCACAATTATGAAAAAAATACTGATTACGGCTTTCCTTTTCCTGTTTTTCACCTCTCCGCTTTTGGCGGCCACCTTGGTGGAAATCAAAAGTGAGGGAACCGTTTCCCGCATCTATTCCGATGGCAAAAAGGCCCGAATGGAAGCCGACAAAGGCAACTACACCATTATTGATCCCAACACCGCCACCGCTTATTCTGTTATGGATTCAGAAAGGCAGGTAATGAAGCTGGAGTTATCCGGCGGTGGGAAGAGTGATACATCCAAAGCCAACGTTAAAATTGAAAACAAGGGTAAAGGGCCGGAAATTGCCGGATATACAACCAGGAAATACGATTTTTTCGTCAACGGCCAATTCTGCGGCTCTCTGTACAACTCGAAAAAAGCGATGAAAGACGCAAAGCTTGAACCGCTTTACACTTTTATTCAGGCCATCAGTTCTAAAATGCTGGAATTGAGCCGTCAGCTCAGTGTCCAGCATGATCCCTGTATTCAGGCCAATACAACATTAACGGAAAAAGCGCTTGAACTAGGCCTTTCACTGAAGAGCGTTGAAAAAACCGGTGTTGTTTCTAGTGAAATCATCAAGATCGAAAAACGGGCCAAACTGCCTAAAGGTGCGTTCACTGTCCCTGCCGACTACAAAGTTATTGACGTCAACAAAATGCATAACTCCATGCAGAAAGAGCTACAGGGCAAGGGTTCCAAGGGAACCAGCATGGATGAAATGATGCGCCAGCTCCAGGAATCGGGGGATTTTCCTCCGGAGATGTTGGAGCAGATGAAGCAGATGCAGCAAAAGTGACCACTTACAAACCATGTGATTGGTTGTCATGCAGCAGTTATAAAGGATACCTCGTAAACAACTATTAAGAGACTGTTATGGAAGATTACATGAACAGGCAGATGAAAGAGCTGATTGAGGAGTATCCTGCTCTCAACGATCTGCTGGCCGAATATGATATCGGCTGCGGTCCGTGCACCGTCGGCATCTGCCTTTTGAAAGATATTGTCCAGATTCACCAGATGGGAGAGGAAAAGGAAAAAGAGTTGATGTCGCGAATCGGTGAGGTTATTGTAGGAAAGCAATAAAATTCCCCCTTTTTTCAGGTCATAATGAACCCACAAAAACCTAATAATTCTCCCCCTTTTCCGCCGGACACTGTATGGGATGTGGAGGGTGGAAAAGAAGCTGGAGTATATACCTGGTTTAAGGAAATCGACAAAGAGCTTGATAACGGCTGGGTTCTCTCTGACGATAGCAGAATGCTGATGTTGGGAGGCTACTCCTATCTTGGCCTGAATAAACATCCTGAAATCAACCAGGCTGCTATTAATGCCGTGCAGCAGTACGGCACAGGTATGAGTGGTTCACGTTTCCTGGCAGGCACAACCTCACTCCACTCCCAACTTGAACAAAAAATAGCCGCGCTTCATGGAAAGGAAAGTGCCATAATATATACAAGCGGCTATCTGGCTAACATCTCAACCATCAGCTGTCTGCTCCGCCACAAGGATTATATCATCAGCGACAAGCTCAATCATGCCTCCCTCACTGATGGCGGCAGATATTCACGGGCAAAACTAATCCGCTATCCGCACAACGATCTTGAACGGCTGGATACAATTCTAGCCGGTCTTCCGGACTCATCGAGAAAACTCGTTGTCGTTGATGCGGTTTTTTCCATGTCAGGTGAACTAGCCGATATTCCCAGCATTATTGATATCTGCAAACAGTATAACGCCTATTTAATGGTTGACGAATGTCATTCCATGTTCGTTCTAGGTGAGAAAGGAGGAGGAGTCTGCGACTATTTTAATCTCAACCCTGATGATATTGATATCATCATGGCCACACTGTCAAAATCCATACCGGCTGCAGGCGGTTACATCACCGCCAACAACAAGACAGTCAATTATCTCAGGCACGAATCCAGAGGGTTTATCTACTCAATTGCTCTTTCGGCCGTGATGGCCGGCACGGCAATTGCCGGGCTGAATGTTTTTCAGGCCGAACATAAAGCACTGCTGCAAAATCTTCAGGACAACACCCGTGTTTTTAAAGAAACATTGCTTGCGCAAAACATTTCCGTAGGTGACTCAGCAACCTCAATCATGCCTATTTTTATCGGTGACCCGATGAAAGCTGCTGTTGCAGCAAAAACTTGCCAGGAACAAGGACTCTATATCCACGCAGTCTTTCCTCCTGTTGTTCCTGCGGGCAAAGCAATCCTGAGGGCTTCAATTACCGCAGCCCATAGGCAGGAGGATCTTATCATGGCAGCGGAAACCATAGGTACGATTATCAACAGCCTCAAGGAACAAGATCTTCCTGAAATCTCCGGATATAAACAGAATGGATCAACCCCTGCCAATTGAGTTGGACGGTCGCCGCTTCTTTTTAAACGCAAATAATACCTGATCCGCTAATTGACAATTCAACAGGAACCACAACCAGAGATATTTCACCGTTAATGAACTGTCTGCTGATTTATCCCCGCTTTCCACCTTCATTCTTTACGTCTTCCGACATTATCCAGCATCATATTGCCAAGGCGCTTCATTACCCCCTCGGACTCCTGACCATGGCTGCCCTGCTGCCGGAAGATTGGCAGCTTCGGCTTGTAGATTTAAATGTTAATAATTTAACAGAGGAGGACTGGGAATGGGCCGAGGTCGTTATGCTTTCCGGTATGCATATTCAGAAACACGGTCTTCATACTCTGCTAAGAGAAGCGAAGCAGCGGCAAAAGACAACGATTTGCGGAGGACCTTATGCCTCATTGGTACCGGAAGAACTGCTTGATGCCGGTTGCGATTATATTGTCTGGGGAGAGGCTGAAAACAGTATGGAGGAACTATTCAGTTCCTTAGACAAAGGGCAGACCGGAAAACTTATCCGAACACAAGAGCGTTGTGATCTTAAAACCTCACCTATACCCCGGTTTGAGCTCGTCAGCTTGAATGATTACCAGGCTCTCGCGATCCAGACCACCAGAGGCTGTCCCTACAGTTGCGAATTCTGTGAAATTGCATCGATCTACGGGCGTGCTGTTCGCTGGAAAAGCCCGGACCAGGTAATCAGCGAGATTGAACGGCTTTATGAACTGGGAGGGTTTGGACATCTGTTTATATGCGATGACAATTTTATCGGCAATAGAAACAACGCCAAAGCCATCTGCAAAAAGATCATCG
>CAZLGM010000229.1:0-4944 GCA_964558875.1 uncultured Desulfocapsaceae bacterium | reverse complement strand
ATTTTATTATTTACTCCAATATGTTACTTAGTATTTTGGATACCGTGTGAGGAATAATTCAAGCTAAATCTTTTTCTGAAAACTGAACTGACAGGCAACCTCCTTTTATGGACACAGCCCTGGCAACCAGACATGATCAACCGAAACATTTTGTTTTGCTTGGATTAATGGTGTGATCTGTTTTACGATTTGTATTTTTCTAGTCAGCCAACTCTATGAATCAGAATTCATACAGAGAAGACGATCCCACTAAAGAGATTTCCAGGATCATTAATAACCAGAAATCTCTTCTTGAAAACATGCCGGAAGCTGTCTTGCTGATCAACAGCGACCAATCCGTTGAATACGCCAATAAAAACGCTGATATATTCTTTCAAAAGCTCCTCAATAGCGATACAAGCGGCAAAAAGGATAAAAATGCTCTTGAGAAGCTCTATATTGAACTGCTTGCTATTATCAGCAAGTCGCTGAACCAACCGAAATCGATAGGCCTGGAGAAGGCAACCATCAATAATGTCCACATCGAGTATTCGATTGCCCCCTTTATCGGTTATCGCGGCGACCAGTTGTACTGGGTGATCTTTTATGATGTTACTGAGCAGAAGAATAAAGAGGAGGAGTTCTCCGCTTTTCACTCCAATATCGAATCGATTCTCTCGAGTAAAATAGAGGACTTGAACGAAAGTGAACGGGTCAGACGTCAACTCTCAAAGCAGGTCAATACCCTCAAGCATCACCTTGACTCCAAGATTTCAAGTTCCGGGATTATCGGAACAAGCAATGTCATGCAGTCGCTTCGGGAGATGGCAATCCAGGTGGCAGCCTCCAACGCCACTATTCTCATCACAGGAGAATCCGGCACTGGCAAAGAGCTGATCGCCAATCTGATTCATAAAACATCTGACAGACGTGATAAACCTTTTTTGAAAATCAACTGTAACGCCATTAACGATTCTCTCTTAGAGAGTGATCTGTTTGGGTATGAGAAGGGTGCCTTTACCGGGGCAATCAGTCAGAAAAAAGGGAAATTTGAAGTGGTCGACGGCGGCACATTGCTGCTTGATGAAATAGGGGATATCAGCCCGAGAATGCAGTCATCGCTATTACGGATCCTCCAGAATGGTGAATTTATCCGGGTTGGCGGGAATAAGGCGATTAAGGTCGATGTTCGGATCATTGCCGCAACCAACACAGACCTTGCCCAGGCTGTGCAGGATGGCAAATTCCGTCTGGACCTTTATTATCGACTCAATATCATCAATATTTCCATACCTCCTTTACGAGAGAGGAAGGAAGATATCTCCGAATTAGTGGCCCACTTTGTCCAGAAGTACAGAAAAGCGTTTAACAAAGACGTCAATTTTGTTCCCAAAACGATTATAAACAAGCTCATCGAACATGACTGGCCGGGAAATGTCAGGGAGCTTGAAAATGTTATTCAACGGGCTGTGCTGATTGCTAAAAGCAATATCATCGCGGAGCGGGACCTTCACTTCAACACTCCCAAAGAAAACGAAGCTCAGGAGGAGTTTTTTTCTCTGATTGATAATGCTGAAGGATTGTCTCTCAAAGAAATTCTGGCAGTAATGGAGAAGCATGTTATCTCCGCCGCTTTGAAAAAACATGGAGGAAACGTCGCTCATGCCGCCACATCATTAAACGTTGGTAAAACTGCCTTTTATGACAAAATCAAGAAGCACTCCATTGCGCTCAAATAGTACTGAGAAACAGCAATTTTCAGCCCACAAGCACCATTTCTCAGGTATAAATATTGCATAATATTTTGTATAACCATTCATATTTTTTACTGTTTTAAACTACGGATCGTCTCAATGACTCAAAAAAGGACATCCAACCCTCACATAAACAAAGAGCCGGTGTGCCCTTACTGGCAGGACTCAAAGTGTGGTTCAAAAACCGGATCAGACGGGTTATATATTCCTCTCGACGATCATATTCAAATGTACTGTGAATCATCCAACTTCTCGCACTGTTCCCAGTATCTGGAGTACGATGATGTCGAACATCACAATACCGGTTCGAAATCGAACAAACGTAAACGTGCCAGGATTTCAAGCAAACAACCAATTACAATCGTTTACCTGAACGATTCTGGCAATGTGGTTTCCAAAGAAATACACAAAGCGATGACAATTGATTTATCCAAGGGGGGAATGCGACTTTTTACCGATGAACCGATCATGAAGAACTCGCTCATCCAGTTCTCTCTTGACGACACGGATGCGAGCAAGTCCGAAGAAGGTATCGCCATCAGCAGATGGTGCAATCAACTCAAGGACGAAGACGGATACCATGTTGGATTTGCCTATCACAATAAAGAGACATCAACCCGCATGAGCCACTACTTCAATTCGGCAATCAAACGTAGAGACATTCACGCCTGATTTCCGTCAAAACGGATTCTCTTTCCGTTTTTTTGAATCACTCTTCTCTCACCTCCTCCATCAAGCCAGATAAAAGACGTTTTTATCATTATTCGATGAAAAGCTAATGAAATCTGATAAGCGTAAGGATCAGGCGTGCTTTTTTGGTATAACTCTGTCCTTTTAATAACAGAACTTTTGCTGACCGGCCGGTCAACAGCATGGCCTGATCAGTCCGACCCGGTTTTCTTTTTGATCTCTTGAATCCAAACTCAGGCATTTCAGCACTCAAACAGAGGACGCTCAATCTTTGAGCCTATCAACTTTCATACCCTGAATAAGACTCTCAACAAAACGATCCAATCAACCATTCTCCTCATTTTTTACATCCAATCGCTGAGTTGCCAGCTTAACCAGAATGAGAACGGGAATTCCAATGAGCGCGGTAAACAGAAAAAAACGTTCATACCCCCAGGCGGAAACCATTGTTCCCGAATACCCTCCAATCAGTTTAGGAAACAGAGTCATTAATGATGAAAAGATAGCGTATTGAACAGCGGTGAACGAAATGTGTGTTAGCCCTGACAAAAAAGCGACAAAGGCTGTTGTGGCAATTCCTGCTGACAGATTGTCGAAAACGATCACTAAGGTCAACATTGAGATATTCCCGGCGCCATTAGTGGCAAGCAGCATAAACAGGAGGTTGGATACTGATGAGAGAAATGCCCCCAGGAACAGCACCCTGTAAACTCCATACCGGATCGCCAGTGTGCCTCCAAAAAATCCGCCCATGATGGTCATCCACGGCCCAAACGTTTTAGTAATCCCGGCAATGGCTTCCTTCGAAAAACCGATATCGATATAAAAGACATTGGCTATAACTCCTAAAACAATATCGGACACCCGATAAAAACCAATCAGACACAATAGCAGGCAGGCGGTTTTCAGACCATAACGATCAAAAAAGTCTTTCACTGGAGCAATATAGGTCTCCTGAACCATTTTACTGTCCGCCACCTTCAGCCAGACGGCGACTCTGGCAGCTATAAAAGCGAACATAATTGCCCCTGCCAGCCTAAGGCTGCCAATAATAAAACCTCCACTCCTCTTGTTCAGCCCGAAAGACTCAACAAGTAAACCTTTTAGCTCTGCAGCCATCTGGGCGGAATAAAAAAAGCACAGGGCAAAAACAGTGGCACAGATGACAAATAGCAGCACAAACCTGAGGTAGTAGGAAAGGGAGTACTGTTTTGCATTCTCTGTCTGGTTCTTCAGGTCGGGCTCAGGGCTGACCAGGGTTGTCACAACACCAACCAGCATAACCAGGGCCATAATCAAATAGGCATAGCGCCACGCCTCAAAACTGTACGCACCCTTAGCCGTTCCGAATAAAGCAGCAAGGTAAAGGGAGCCGGCTCCCGCCACCATCATGCCGATCCGGTATCCGGCGATATAGGAAGATGAGAGTAGTGCCTGCATCTTTTTGGGAGCGCATTCGATTCGATACGCGTCAATAACAATATCCTGGGTGGCCGATGAGAAGCCGAGCAGTACTGCCCCTAAGGCCATGACTGTCAGACTTTGCTGGGTGGAAGCCGGATTGATCGTAGCCATCCAGCTGATTGCACCAATAATAAAGAGTTGTGACAACAGCAGCCAGCTTCTTCTCCTGCCGAGTAACCCTGTCAGCACAGGAAGCGGCATTTTATCAACGATCGGAGCCCAGACGAACTTGAAGGAGTACCCAAGCGCCGCCCAGCTAAAAAAAGTAACGGTGGATTTACTTACTCCAGCTTCGGTGAGCCAGACCGAAAGGGTCGAAAAAATAAGTAGAATTGGAATGCCTGCAGAAAAACCAAGGAACAGCATGGTTATGACTCTTGGGTGGGTCCAGGCCGCTAGCGTTGCTGCCCATGATCGTTTTCTATCTATTTCAAGACTCATTGTTGTCTTTTTCTCCCATTCAGATTATTTTGTGCAATCGCACTCGAACAGACGGATTACCGTCTCAGATTGTTTTGTGAAGTATAGAGAAACTACTAAATAAGCTTTGCCAGCATATAAACCGTATCTACCCAATATGCCAATCCGTATTTACAACACACTCAGCCGGAAAAAGGAAGTACTAAACACGGTAGAGCCAAATCATGTCAAGCTTTACGTGTGTGGGATCACATCGTACGATTATTGTCATATCGGTCATGCCCGCTCGACCCTGGCATTTGACATGATTGTCCGTTACCTGAGGTACCGGGGATACAAGGTGACCTATATTCGGAATTTCACCGACATCGATGACAAAATTATCAACAGGGCGCAAGAGCAGCAGACAAGCCCTGAAGAACTGGCAAATCGGTTTATTGAGGAATTCTACGTGGATATGGATGGCCTTGGGGCGGATCGTCCATCCCTGGAGCCAAAGGCTACCGAGCATATCAGCGAGATGATCGATCTGATCCAGGAACTGATCGACAAAGGGCTGGCTTACCCATCTGGGGGTGATGTCTATTACCGGGTTGCCGGTTTCTCCGAGTATGGGAAACTCTCCGGCAGAAATCTC
>CAZLGM010000228.1:0-4945 GCA_964558875.1 uncultured Desulfocapsaceae bacterium | reverse complement strand
AGGCGGAAATGCAGATATCGGTATAATTGATATTTCTGTCAATCACATAGGTGACAGCATTTTCGGGGTGAAATCGCTTCCGTATGGAATCGGCCAGAAAACCGAGCTGATACAGATCACCTTCCCGGGCAAGCGTAAGAAATTCCTGGTCGCTGATCCTGGCACCCTCCTGGACTTTTGTGATAATTGACTCGATCATAACAGCCGATCATTAGGAGGTTGTCGGAGAATAGACATTTCGGAGTCCTTGCTTACCTGTTCAAAATTGAGACATTTCGAAAAAATAAGCACAGCCATATATACAATATTACGAGCATTATTTTTTCGAAATAACGAAGAGTTTGGGCAAAAGGGCATTCTCGGACAGCCTCCTAGTAGGTGTGAAGGACGTTATACAGTGTATCTCTCTCAATTGGCGTGCGGCCTGCTTCCCGAATCAGGCGAACGAGTGTATCTGAACCAATGGCCTGTTTGGTGTCGGCGCCTGCCATGTGGGTGATCACCTCTTCCTTAACCGTGCCGTCCATATCGTCAGCGCCGAATGAAAGTGCTATCTGGGCGAGCTTCGGACCGATCATGACCCAGTAGGCCTTAATATGGGGGAAGTTATCCAGCATCAGTCTGCTGATACTGATATTTTTCAGATCGTCCATACCGGTTGTCCGGGATAGATTATCAAGTTCAGTATTTTTAGGATGAAAGGCAAGCGGTATGAAAGCCAGGAAACCATTGGTCTCGTCCTGGGCTTCACGTAAGGCGATCAGATGTTCAAGCCGTTCTTCGGTTGTTTCTATATGACCGTACAGCATGGTGGCATTGGTGTGTAGACCGTGCCGATGAGCAGTCTTTGCCACTTCAATCCAGTCGCTGCCTGGTAATTTATCTTTGCAGGTCAGTTCACGAATCCGAGGGCTGAACACTTCCGCTCCTCCTCCTGGAATGGAGCCGAGACCGGCCTCTTTTAAAATCTCAAGAGTATCACCCACTGATTTTCCGGCAAGCTCAGCCAGGTGGGCAATTTCGACACATGTAAAGGCCTGGATATGTACATCGGGCCGTACCTCCTTCATGCCACGAAGCAGTTCAAGGTAATACTCAAACGGAAGGTCAGGATGAATGCCGCCGACCATATGAATTTCTGTGATCGGCTCATCAATCCGTTCCCGAACCTTTCGCTTCACCTCGTCAACACTCATCTCATAGGCGAGATCATGGCCCTTTTCTTTGCCAAACGCGCAAAACTTGCACAGATTTGTGCAGATATTGGAATAATTGATATGCTGATTATAAATGAAATAGGCCTTATCGCTGTTCAAACGATTCCTGACCAGGTTGGCAAGATAGCCGATGGCTAATATTTCATTCGATTGATAGAGGGCGGCACCGTCTTCGAAGTTGAGGCGCTCACCGTTTTTCACCTTTTCCAGGATCGATTCAAAACCGGCCTGCTTGATAAACTCTTCCATTGTCAATAAAAAAGCCGGACACAGCACTGTCCGGCTTTTGGTTCCAATATTTTTTTATTAGTCGATGAAGTACTTTAGCTTTTCCCTGCGTGAGGAATGACGCAACCTGTTCAGCGCCTTTTTCTCGATCTGCCGTATTCTCTCACGGGAAACATTAAAGCGCTTACCGATCTCCTCAAGGGTGTATTCCGCCTTCTCGCCAATACCGAATCGGAGGCGGATGATCTTTTCCTCACGCTCGCTCAATGTCCCCAGAATTTCTGTCACCCGGCTGGCCAATTCTCGTGTACCAACAGCATCATAAGGTGACTGGGACTCCTGGTTTTCCAGGAAATCTCCCAGTGTTGAATCGTCATCTCCCACCGGAGTCTCCAGGGAAATCGGCTCCCGGGATGCTTCCAGTATGGAGAGGATCTTATCCATGGACAGGTTAGTCGTTTTTGAGATTTCAAGCGGTGTCGGCTCTCTGCCGAGTTCCTTGAAAAGGGCGTAAAACGCCTTAAAAAACTGGCTTCGTAACTCGAGGAAATGAACCGGCAGCCGGATTGTGCGGGTTTTATCCAGAATAGCTCTGGTTATGGCCTGCCTGATCCACCAACTGGCATAAGTTGAAAACTTGTTTCCCTTGGTATAATCAAAGCGAAAAACGGCCCTCATGAGTCCCAGATTCCCTTCCTGAATAAGATCAGCTAAGGTGAGTCCCTGATGCATATACCGCTTGGCAATGGAGACTACCAATCTGAGATTGGCCCGGATCATGATATCCTTGGCCGTCTCAATGGAGCGGCTGTACGCTTCAAGAATCGCCTGTAACTCGAACAGAAAACGTTTATCCGAATACTTCTTGGCAGTACTGATGATGGAATACCTCATCAGGTTAAGTTGCTGCTTTTTGGGTTTAAGGGTCGGATCCCTTTTCTCCCAGAGATCAATTCGTTTCTTCAGCAGATCAATCTCAGCAAGTCCGGAAGTATCGTTACGAATGGCCTGGATGATTGAGTCAAAACCTTCGCGAATGGTTTTTGAATATTTGGCTTCCTCTTCAGGGGTCAGCAAATCGAAGCGTCCCATTTCACGGAGATACGTTGTGGTCGTTTCCTCCGCTTCATGGGTTTCATCACTGATGAGTGTGTCATCGATCAGATCATCCGAGTCATCGTCATCCTCACTCTGCTCCTTCCAGGTTTCTCCTGACAGGGTCTTTCTCTCACCGGTTTTATCGGCAATGACAACTTCGATATTATGAATACCGAGAAAATCAAAAATCTTTTCAATGACGTCAGTATCTATTATCTCATCGGGAATCAGCTCATTGAGCTGATCAAATGAGATGCATCCCTCAGTCTGACCGAGTTTTAAAAGATTTTCTTTTAATTCTGTAAGCACTTGTTAACAACTCCGCCAATCATTAGGTGTAAAGTCAATCTAAGAAAAAGCTTGTAACTAACCGAAAACAAAAAGATTGTGAATCCCAGGGTCAGCCCGGGAACAGCTATCCAGCAAAAACATACTATTATAATTTAAATCAACAGCAATGGCAAACAAATAATCACATCCTTTAGCCTGACCAACAATAATTGAATCGAGCAAACTGTATCGGGATAGTATGATGAGTATGACATGTATTGATATGATACAGTAATAATGTTTGCTGGAGAATCAACTGTATGATTACCAGAATGGTTGGGAAACTGTTTCTGATAAGAATTGAGGTAAATCTACCTCTAAATATTCGATACCCTTTTCTCTTTAGAAATAGGTTATCACCTCAGACTTTTCATTTCAAATCGTAACGGCTTATTTATGAAATCTTTTTTATTTGATGAACGGGCAAGCGGTATCCTTGCCCATATCACCTCTATCCCCTCTCCATTTGGAATTGGTGACATCGGCCACGCGAGCTATCGTTTTCTCGACTTTCTCGAACAGGCAGGACAGCGATTCTGGCAGTTTCTGCCCGTTGGCCCCACCCATTCATTCTTTGACAACTCTCCATATATGAGCTGTTCGGCTTTTGCAGGCTCACCGCTCTTAATATCCTGCGAGCTGCTTATCGAACAGGGATACATCAAACCAAACAGGATAGATGATCTGCCCGAATTTGATCCCCACCGAACCCAATATGACAAGGTCACTGCTTTCAAACAAGCCCTTCTCGAGGAGGCCTTCTCACTCTCGGCTCACAAAAAGGAAAAAGGTTTCTTAAGCTTTATCAACAGCAATGATTGGCTGGACGATTATAGCCTTTTTATGGCTCTTAAGAAAAAATATCCCAATCAGGGGTGGTTCGATTGGCCCAAAGAAATCGCAGGACGTGACCCGAAGGCAATGAAGTCGGTTAGACGGGAACTTGAAAGTGAAATCGACTATTACAACTTCGAGCAATACCTCTTTTTTAGCCAATGGGAGCTATTACGGAAAAAAGCTGAAGAAAAAAATATCAAGCTCATTGGAGATATCCCTATCTATGTAGGTGCCGATAGCGCAGACGTGTGGGCCAATCGCGACATCTTTCAGATCGACACTAAAACCAACATGCCGACCCATATTGCCGGTGTACCACCCGACTACTTCTCTGAAACCGGACAGCGATGGGGAAACCCTCTTTACCTGTGGCAATCAAAAAGTAAAGCTGTTCAGGAAAAGTTGTTCGACTGGTGGAAAAAGCGGTTTCAGATAAACTTCAAACTGACCGATATTGTGCGCATTGACCATTTCAGAGGTTTTGCCGATTACTGGTCAATTCCGGCTGAAGAAGAAACTGCCATTAATGGAAAATGGTTCGACGGCCCTGGAGAACGATTTTTCAACGATCTTTCCCAGGAGTTGGGTGACCTTCCCATTATCGCAGAGGATCTTGGCATCATAACTAAAAAAGTGGTACAACTGCGTGACAAATTTGGATTTCCCGGTATGAAAATCCTGCAGTTCGCCTTTGACCATAATATGGACAACAGCTTTCTCCCCCACAACTTTACTACCTGCAACTGCGTAATCTACACCGGCACTCATGATAACGACACCACGCTTGGTTGGTTTTTAAGCGACAGTATATCCGAGGACGATCGAAAGAGGATCAAACTATATGCCAACCGGGTCCAACATGACCCATCACCCATCCACCATGACCTGATACATGTTGCAATGGGTTCAATTGCTGCACTCGCGATTGTTCCTCTGCAGGATATACTCGGTTATGGGAGTGATTGCAGAATGAATATCCCGGCAACAAGTAAAGGAAACTGGAGGTGGCGTTGCGCGCTGGATGCATTGAACGAAGAGGCTGCTGTTTGGCTCAAGGAAAAAACCGAACTGTTCGGGCGAAGTGTTGCCTATCAATCATCGGAGAATGGAAATGAGACTTGACAACCCTCTATCTGTCAAGTAATAAGAACCATCCAAATGGCCCCATCGTCTAGCGGTCAGGACGTCGGCCTCTCACGCCGAAAACAGGGGTTCGATTCCCCTTGGGGTCACCA
>CAZLGM010000227.1:0-5045 GCA_964558875.1 uncultured Desulfocapsaceae bacterium | reverse complement strand
ACGCTGCTCCGGCATCTCATTATAGTATTTCACCTTATAATCTCTCATGACCGCCTCTTTTTTATCGAGAACGATCTTGGCCATCTGCAGCTCCTCTTTGGTATAGGCCGAGGTCTCCGTTGCTCTCTCCTCCCTGTATTTAAGATTCTCCTCAATAAATTTTGCCGCAAGAGCGTTGGTTACCTTGACGACCTTTTTCGGATCACCACCAAAATAACTGATACGAAAGGTGTCGCCCCTCTGCGATGGAGTAATTGCTATCTTATCCCGCATCATATCGACCACATCTTCCATGGAAACCTTCCCTCTCATCTGTCTGAACAGATCAAGTTCCCTGATGGTCTTCTCCAGGTGTGTGCGGGAAGTGACAATCTGGCTGAGCGTAGATACCATATCCCGAATTCTTGCCTCCACATCCGGGGACATCCTGGAAGGGTTAACTTTCTGCTGCTGATAGCTGAGCAGGGCAGCACTTTGATAGACTCGTGGCATCGATAGATAAACAAAGAGACCCGCAATTATCGACATGAAAAATAAGACGGAGATCAACGCTTTTTTGCGGATGACAACATCAATGTATTTGCTTATTTGCTGTCGCTGTTCGTTATCCATCATATTGTATTACCAGGTTCATGCCACGCCCATAGCCGGACAAAGATCTGGCTGACCATAGTCCGTTTAGTGCAATTCATCAGGTGAAAAGGGAACAACCTCACCAACACTCTCCTTTCCCAGAATCAGCATCAGCAATCGGTCAAAACCAAAGGCGATGCCTGCCGCCTTTTCCACACTATCCAGCTCTTCCAAAAACGTCTCGGGCATACTCCAGCTCAGACCATTCTTCTTTAAGCGGTCAAATTCCTGCTCGAATCGCCTGCGCTGTTCGTCACCATCGGTGAGTTCAGAAAACCCGTTTGCCAATTCAATCCCACGGATATACAGCTCAAATCGCTCTACAACATCACTGTTATGATCGTGTACTTTCGCAAGCGATCCGGCCTGCACAGGATAATTATAGAGAAAAAGTGGGTTTTCCAGACCGAGATTAGGTTCGATATACTCAACCAGAATTTCGTCAAAACAGCCATCAGCCAGTGATTGCTCCATGGAAACAGGGCTGTAGCGTGTAAAAGCCTCTTCAACCAGCAATTTATCATACGGTTTGCTCAATGTAAAACCAGTTCCCGAAAAAATAGAGCTGGTCTGCCCGGTCATAAAAGCTGCCTGATCCCGATCGAGCGACTCAGCAATAAAATTCAACAACTGGTGGCAATCCTCCATGAGCGTCCAATAGTCCTCTCCCAGCCGATACCACTCAACCAGAATAAACTCCTCCAGGTGGAGCCTTCCATTTTCACCCGCCCGGAAACACCGGCTGATCTGGTATATTTTTTCACACCCGGAAGCCAGCAGCCGCTTCATATACATTTCTGGTGAACTCTGCAGAAACCAGCCCTGAGAGCGAATGGGTAAAATATTTGCTTCAGGGATCGGAAGCGGTTGGCGAATAGGTGTATCGACCTCCAGAAAACCGTTATCGTTAAAATATTTACGGAACAGACTGAACAGGGACGCTCGCAGCCGCAGTTCTTGTATGGTAAGCACGGAAATACAAACAGGGTTCAGGCTATTCTTTTACCCTGGTCACATATTGACCGGTCCGCGTATCGATCTGGATCTTTTCACCCTCCTCAATAAAGGGCGGCACTTGCAGGCTGTAGCCGGTCTCAACCGTTACCGGTTTGGTGTCTGTTCCGGAGGTATCTCCTTTCACCCACGGATCCGCTTTGATCACCTCAAGATTGACAAAAATAGGGAGACTGACATCTGTGGGTTTATCTTCGAAAAAGAGAACCTGCACATCCATATTGTCCACCAGAAAATTAACATTGTCACCAAGCTGATCACTGGTGATGAAAATCTGATCATAGGTCTGGGAATCCATAAAATGATACTCATCATCCTGGTTATAAAGATACTGCATCTTTCTCTCTTCCAGAGCCGGTTTCTCAAATTTATCGTTAGACCGGTAGGTCTGTGTGAACTGGTTACCGGTAATCATATTTCGCATTTTGCACCTGTAGAGGGATTGTCCTTTGCCCGGTTTTGAAAACTCGAAATCAGTTATGATAAACGGATTTCCATCAATTAAAATCTTCAATCCCTTTCTCAAATCGGAAGCACTGTACATAGTTTACTCCATACTCATGGTCGGCTGAAATCGAACTGTTAATTATTCCTGAACCCGTGAGCACCCGACGGTGCTGTAGCTTTACTTGATTTGACTGATCGATAATAGTGAGCTATCTCGGTCGGTCAAATCAAGTAAAGATACAGCGCTAGCAGATGTTCACGGATCAGGATATTCTTTGCCTCGCCTGTTTTCATAGACGGCTCTATGTGAAACAAATAAAATTGAGAGTATACTCATCTGACTGGTATCTTGGCAACTTTATTCTCCTTTATAGCCCGGCAACTGCCTTTTTCTGCATAAAATATACACAGCTTCACCGGGATGATTTTAAGCTATTTGTTCACTATGTTTTCTCATCACAATGACCGTTATCATTGTCTAGAACACTCTGGGATGATATAATAATCATTTTATCTTGTTGCTCACCCATCTATGACTCAACCGGTTCTTCTTTATACCGAAACATGAAAACAACAGCATCTGCCTCAATTAAAAAACCGCTCAAGCTTACCCCTATGCTTCGGCAATACCTGGAGATTAAAGAGCAGCATCAGAATGCTATTTTGTTTTATCGGATGGGCGACTTTTATGAGATGTTTTTTGAGGATGCCGTTAAGGCTTCAAAAATACTGGGCATCACGCTCACTTCGCGTAACAACAAAAGTGACAAGGATAAGGTTCCCATGTGCGGTATTCCCTTTCATGCCGCCTCTTCCTATCTGACCAAACTGGTCAACAGCGGTAACCGAGTCGCCATCTGCGAGCAGACCGAGGACCCGGCCCAGGCCAAGGGGATCGTCAAACGGGAGGTTATCCGGATCGTCACCCCTGGCGTAGTCACCGACGACCATATTTTGGGCGACGAGGCCAACCGTTTTGTCAGTGTATTGACTTTGGCCAACAGGGGAAACATACCTGTGTTCGGCCTCTCTTTTCTCGATCTCAGTACCGGCGAATTCAGAATTGGTGAGGTACGCGACCCGTCAGAGCAGTTCGAAGAGGTGTGCGACCAGTTCAGCCGTATGGCTCCAGCCGAATTGCTGATCAGCGATACCGACGACCCCGCCATCCAGCGGCTGCTGGATACCTTGCATGCCTTGCTGCCTGAACTCTGTATCACCAGAAGACCTGACGACTCGTTTAACTATCGGGATAGCCTGGAGACTCTTCTCGATCATTTCAGAGTCACTAATCTTGCCGGATTCGGTTGCGACGAAATGAAAACCGGTATCATTGCTGCCGGTGTTGCCCTTGACTATGCCCTTGAAACTCAAAAAAGCAATATAGCGCATATTGAGAAACTCACCCCCATCGATCTCTCCGCCATCCTCCAGATTGACGATTCGTCCAGGCGCAACCTCGAACTGACTCGAACGATCGTTGGCGGTCATCGGGAAGGCTCGTTGCTGGCGTTGCTGGATCGCACCTGTACACCCATGGGAAGCCGGCTAATGAAAAACCATCTGCTTTTTCCGCTCAACGATGTGCAGAAGATTCGCCGCCGTCTCGACAGTGTCAGTTTTCTCTTTAGCCATCCCGGCACCCGTAAGCAGCTACGGGAAAAACTGTCGGATGTATACGATATCGAACGGTTGAACAGTCGTATGGTACTGGGTAGTGCCAACGGTCGCGACATGCTCGCACTCAAGCAGTCAGTTGCTATTCTTCCCGATATCCAGAACTTACTGGCCAAGTGCCAGACCCATCAACTCGTCTCTATCCATAGTGAACTTGACACCTTAGATGATATTTTTAACCTGATTGACCACGCTATTCATGAAGAGGCGCCGATCACGCTTCGTGACGGCAACCTGATCAAGGAAGGATACGATCCCCGGCTCGATGAACTCATTCATATCCAGAGAAGTGGTCGACAATTGATTCTTGAGCTTGAGGCCAAGGAGAAGGAGCGCACCGGTATCCCGAAGCTCAAAGTCGGTTTCAATAAGGTCTTTGGCTATTACATCGAGATTTCCAAGGCCCATCGGGACAAAGCCCCTGATGATTACATCCGCAAACAGACACTGGTCAACGGTGAGCGTTTCATCACCCCTGAATTGAAAGAGTTTGAAGCCAAGGTACTTGGTGCTCAGGAAAAACGGCTGCAGCTCGAGTACTCTCTTTTTAACGAGATCAGAAAACAGTTGGCCGCCAAAAGTCCTGAGCTGATCAAAGTTGCCTCTTTGCTTGCCCGAATCGATTTTCTCTGCTGTCTGGCAGAGATTGCCCATCTCTACAACTACCGGAAACCGGAAGTGGGTGATGGTGAACAAATCACTATCCAGGAAGGACGCCATCCCGTCATCGAACGGAACATGGAAAGCGGGAAATTTGTTCCTAACGACATCCATCTCGACCAGGACAGTGAAGAACTGCTTATCATTACCGGCCCGAATATGGCAGGCAAGTCAACCGTCCTCCGACAGACCGCATGTATTGTACTGATGGCCCAGATGGGCAGCTTCGTCCCTGCCGATAGTGCCGTTATCGGTATTGTTGATCGAATTTTTACCCGGGTTGGGGCCATGGACGATCTTCGCCGCGGTCAATCCACCTTCATGGTTGAGATGAATGAAACTGCGAATATCCTCAACAACGCAACAGAAAAGAGCCTGGTCATTCTCGATGAGATTGGCAGGGGAACATCAACCTATGACGGGCTGGCAATCGCCTGGGCTGTTGCCGAAGACCTCGTGAACAAAAACAATAAAGGCATCAAGACCCTGTTTGCCACCCACTATCACGAGTTGACCGATATGGCCGCCACCCACCATCGTGTCCATAATTATTCCATCGGTGTCCGGGAATGGAATGACACCATTATCTTTCTCCATAAACTGATCAAGGGCGG
>CAZLGM010000226.1:0-5075 GCA_964558875.1 uncultured Desulfocapsaceae bacterium | reverse complement strand
AATAAAATGGCAGGTTTTAGTGATGTATTTGACCTTTTTCTACAGCTTCAACGACTTGTGTCAGTGGACGCAAGA
The DNA here is from genome assembly GCA_964558875.1 of uncultured Desulfocapsaceae bacterium. Lineage (GTDB taxonomy): Bacteria > Desulfobacterota > Desulfobulbia > Desulfobulbales > Desulfocapsaceae > CAZLGM01. Next base: position 5,000 of record CAZLGM010000226.1, on the reverse strand, counting down.
TTGCGTGACACTGACGGTTTGATGTCTCTTTGAACTACGAGCGGAACGGAAAGAAACGCTATTCGACTGGCCTCTTGCGTTCCAATGAACACATTTGTTATCCAATTATTGGTTTTTGTTGATATTTTCACTCAGCCAAATAAAGGTTTCGTCGAAGTGCGACAAATAGCTATCAAGCTTTTTGCCCGATTTCAATTTTTGGTACCAGTCTTGTGCTTCTGAGTAATATTGTTTTGCTTTTTCAAGGTTGGTTGTCATTACTGCGGCAACCGAAGCACCTGTAAATATTCTTAACGGGTTTAGGGCAGGTGTAAATTTAGATTGCATAGCTTTTTCAAATGCTACCAGAGCTTCAGCATATTTTTTTCTTTGATGGAGTAAATCTTCGCCTTCTGAACACCAAAGAGGTCCTGAATACTTTAATGGAATATTGTGCAACCACTTTCCTCTTAGTTTCCTGGCTTCTTCTAACTTCCCATCTTCCTCTAACTTCTCAATGTCCTCTGATATATATAATGACTGGTAAAAAGGAATTTTAAAAAGGATTTTCCTCACACTTTTTGCCAGTATTTTCATAAAATTATTTTAACGATTTAGTTGAGCTGCAAAACAGTTCGTAGACCTGTCTTCTTTAAACCCTGTATTTGAAGCGAACCTCGTTCTACCTATTTAACTCCGTACTGTTTTGTCAGTTCAAACGGCTGGTTCGAGAGGCCTCTAACGGAAACTTCCCTATGGGTAAAAGCGTGGTGTTTTCTTTTCTTAACGGACATTCAATTGCTGGGAAAAATCCTGTTTGAGACTTTTTCTTGTATCTTGGGTCTGAGGAATAAACATTCATACGCCTAAGATGCGTTAGCATATTACTCGAATTTGCGCACCTAGCCAATTGAAACCTTACAAAAACCTGAAAATCCAAAACAATGTTGAGATCAACCACTGTTTTCATACCCATAACTGAGGGACGGCCTGATCAAGTGGCCGGATGAGGTTACTAATTCCACAAGGACCATCATACCGATTTTGCACCTGTCGCAGACCCGCTTGGATATGCTCATGATTGTTTCCGCTGATTCCGACTCGCTTTCAAAATTATGACGTATTTTTTCACATGCGGAATTGGCTAAACCATTGGCTAGAAATCCGTAATGTCTGATCCGGTGGAATTTCTGTGGAAGTACATGCCAGATGAAGCGCTGGAGAAAATCATGGACCTTGAGGGTCATCACCTTGATTTTTCTCTTATCCTTGTAATCTCTATAACGGAAACTAACCTGCCTGTCTTCCATGGCAACAAGTCTGCTGTTACTCAAGGCTACTCGATGAGTATATCGACCGATGTATCTGATAACGTGCTCTGCCTTTTTAAAAGGGGATTTGCAATAGACAACCCAATCTTTAACTGTGAGGGAACGAAGAAAGGATCCAGGCTTGAAAAAAACACCCTCCGGTACTTGAAAATCATCCTTTTTTATTGCTCTTTCAAGGCCATGCATAAATTTACCGCGGAAAACCTTTGACAGAGCTTTCACCGGGAAAAGAAACTTACCTTTGTACTTTGGGCGGATCCAGCTTCCATCTTTCTTGAGTGCACCACCGACGACAACGAAATGAACATGAGGATGATGCCAGAGTGTTTGCCCCCAGGTATGGAGAATGCCAAAGAAGCCGAGAGTGCCGCCAAGCCATCGGCGATCTTGGCCAAACTCTTTCAGGGTTGCTGCGGATGAATCGAACAGCAGGTTATAGATCAGTTTCTTGTTGTATAAACTGAAAGGAAAAAGGGTGGCAGGCAGAGTGAAAACCACATGGTAATAGGCAACAGGAAGAATCTGTTCTGCCCGTTTGTTGATCCATTTCCGCTGAGCAATACCCTGACACTTGGGGCAGTGTCTGTCACGGCATGAATTATAGCTGATTTCCTGATGGTCACAGGTTGTACATCGATCAACATGAAACCCTAGCTTGCTTGTGCGGCAAACTTCTATTGCGGATAGGACGGATTTTTGCTTTTGGGTAAGAGACCTGGACTGACGAAATTCCTGGCCGTATTGCTTGATAATATCTGACAGTTCTAGTCTTTTTCTCGACATTTGTCAGGTCTTCCTGATAAAGAGCTCACACCTTCCTGGACATCACCTATACTGCTGTTATTATTGTTTTTTTGCCGCAGGCTTACTCGAACGCTTGTAATCAGCTGAAACAAGAGTGCGTAGAATGATGTAGAGAAAACCGATTAACACAGCGCGTAACGGATGGTACCCTATATCGCCAACCTCTTGTTTTCAGATGAATTTCGTTGTTAGCAAATATTTTAAAAAGAGTTTTAATACTCTACTTTTTTAGCAATCTAAAAATTCCTAAAAATCTAAATTTTTTTAACTTTAATCAATTATGAATTAGTCGATATCCTTTGTCACTCCAGTCGATTACCTCTTTCCCAAGTACTTGAGAACATAATTCTTTCGTCTGGAAAGCTTCATAATACTCTAGAAGAAATGTACGCAGGTGATTTTTGTACAATGAGCAGTAATCAAAGTCATTTTCATGGAAATGATTTACACGCAACCTACGGTTGGCACAGCCACCGCCACAAATTGGAAAGACTGAGCACTCCTTACATTCCTGGTCTAAAAATGGATCTGTTCCGATGCTATATAAAGATAAAAGCTCAGAATTAACAATTGGCGGGTTATTAGCTACATTACCAACAATCATGTTTTTTTTACCTACATCTTCCCAGCACTTATACAACTCGCCTTCTGGTCCAATGACAAAACTATTTATAGTAGTAGCTGAGCAAATATTAAAAACTTCACCTAAAGGGTATATCCCTTCTTCTGATGGTGTGCTTAACTCTTTGAATTGCCTTACAGTAAAATCTGTCCACTCCTCTGCACAAAGATTACAACTGCTACTCCCATTTTTATTTATTGTTGTATCTACTCGCCCTGCATAAACAGCTATCTTTTCACCCTCAAAACGATTAAGAAGATATTTTCGGATATTGAAAAAGGATGACAAGTTAGTTCGGTCAAGATTTACTCTAATATTGCACCTTCCAGAATAGGATGAATTCACAAGGACATCTATATTCTCCATTATTCTTTTAAAAGTAGGTCGCCCATTAGCAAGTACCCTGCGCTTATCATGTATTTCTTGTGGTCCATCAACGGTAATTTGTACGTTATCTATATTTAAACTATTTAGCAGGTCTATTTTACCTTTATCAAGAAGATAGGCATTGGTTATCAATCCTCCCCCTTTGAATTCAAGACCAAGCAATTTAACTCTACGGGTTATTTCTCGAACAACATCAAAAGCAGGATTAATAGTTGGTTCACCGCCATACCACGTAATTGATATAGATTTTGCAGTCTTAAATGATTGTATAAATGAAATCAATTTATTAATTGTTTCTGAATTCATAAACAGTGAATCATGTTGAGTATGTTCGAAGCAGTAGGGACATCTGAAGTTGCAGCTTAGTGTTGGACAAATGGACAAGCCTAGGTGTGAATTATCAAAACAAAGAGCATTGCGTTTATATTGACGCTCGATCATATTTCGATGGTTTTCTTCCTTTTTAATTAAAATTTTAGTGTTTTGTAATAGGTCATTAAATTGATCACCGCAACCTGACTCTAACAAATCCACGCCCTCTCTGAGTTGTTCAAGTATGTAATAGTTGTTACTGTCTACCTGAATAAGTATGTTAGACATTGCATTGTAAATAAACCACCCATGTTTTTCAGAGTGGAAAAGCATATTATACTTTGACCAATACACTTGAAAAACTACTTTTTGTATTTGCCATTGCAATAGTTACTGCAATAACCTCCACAGCAGTAACCCCAACAAGGCCCACTAGCTTGGTATGATAGAGGCAAATTACTATTTTGAACCTGAGGGTCAATGTAAACTGCCTGAAGTGATTCGATATCTTTAATAGTGCAAGGAACACCTTCTCTTCTGGCAATGGTAAGCCGTTCTCTAATATCTCGAGCACTAAGTATTGCTTCACAGAAAACGTTATCTGATTTCATTTTGTTTATAAATGCTTGTGCTTGTTGTATTGACATAGCATTCTCCATTTAATGTTTTTGGTTTTTGCTAACGTTGCAAATAACCCGTCATTTTGAGAGCGCTAGCGAACAAAATGTCGGGTTGATTTGCCTTGTTATAAGTTGACTTCATTAACTATCACTTTTGCGCATACAACAGGACTTGCCTGTAAAATAAAGTGTGGGCCAACAACATTCACTATTTTAATTTCACTGAATGCCTGCCTAAATTTATTGACGCACCTTTTTGGAACCAGTTTATCATTTGACGCCATGATATAAGTAGCTTTTACTTTAATTGGCTTAATATCAACCTGTAGCTTAGCAATTTCGTGCAATCTATAATCAAGAACTTCTGGTTGCACTTGTTTCATAATTTGTTGAAATTTAACTATTATTTCTGCTCCTGCATCACGGCCTAGCATAAATATTTTACAAATTGATTTCGGCAAAGTGATTGATAATATGCGTTTTCTTGGAATTAGCTCTGATAATTTAAGAAGAACTCGACTAGGGCTCTCTAGAAATGTGGCAACAAAAATAACTGAATAAAGATTGATTGGATTCATACGTGCAATTTGGTATGCAATTGGGCCGGAGAAAGACTCACCTACTAATATAAAATCCTCTTTAGGTAGCTGCTTCATCACATATTCAGCTAACTCTTCATATCCCAATTTTGTGTTTATTGGATACCTGATTATCTGCACATCAATATCATTTGGCATCGCCTCTAGAAGCGGTGTAAATAATTCACCTGTACCATCTAGCCCAGGAAGCATGACAATTTTCATATGCAGATTATGCTAGCCCTCAACTTATAACGACCAAGCTCACCGGCGGTAATGGAGCGTAGCGGAATTTCCGTCCGGTGCAGCGCTTTGATAATAGTTATGGCCTTCCTTCAGCTGAAGGAGAATACTGAAGGTTCCACAC
>CAZLGM010000225.1:0-5092 GCA_964558875.1 uncultured Desulfocapsaceae bacterium | reverse complement strand
CGGTTTCTTTAGTGTTGATCGGCCCCTGACCATCAATGGCCTGGCCGATACCGTCGACTACCCTGCCTTCCATCTCAGGCCCGACCGGAACCTCGGCAATCTTGCCGGTACGCTTGACGATATCACCTTCCTTGATCCCTTCAACGTTTCCAAGGACCGCGCAACCGACATTGTCCTCTTCAAGGTTGAGGGCAAGACCCATAATTCCACCGGGAAATTCCAGAAGCTCCATGGCCATGCAGTTCTGGACACCGTAGACACGGGCAATACCGTCACCAACGGAGATTACGGTACCTGTCTCATTGAGGTCAATACTCGTATCGTAACCACTGATCTGATCTTTTATAATCTGACTAATTTCTTCGGCTTTGATCTGCATCTACTCTCTCCCTTTAATGGAATCATTTAAACCGGCCAGTTGGGCTTTTATTGAACCGTCCAATACCAGGTCGCCGACCTTGGCGATAATACCGCCAATGATCGAGGGATCGACACTGGTGGAAAGTTCAACCTTCTTTCCGGTTAATTTTTCTAAAGTGGCCTGAACTTTGGCCTGCAAATCACTGTTCAATTCCACAGCGGAAACTACGGAGCCGTGAACAATGTTTTTTTCCTCATTCACCATGATCTGAAATTCTTCTGCTATTTCCGGTAGAATTTCAGCGCGTTTCTTCTGGACAAGCAGGTTAAGAAAGTTGGACATGATTTTGTCAACACCCATGGATTCAGCCAGAGCAACCATCACCTTTTCCTTGGTTTCCATCGGATAAAGTGGATTGGTCAGGGCATCGACCACCTCCGGCTTCGAGTCGAAGAGACTTTTGAGTCCCTGGAGTACTTCGCCGTACTGCTCAAAGGCATCCTGCTCTTTGCCGACGGCAAAAAGAGCCTTGGAGTATCGTCTCGCTAGAATTGTCTGTTTCACTGGATAGCCCCTACTTTATTCAAGTAATCTTCAATAATCTTATTCTGATCTTCCGGTGTCAGGTTCTTGATGATGATCTCTTCCGCCATGGTGGTTGCCTGGTCGGCCATCTCGTTTTTCAGCGACCGGCGAACAGTAACGATCTCGTTCTGGATTGCCATTTCCGCCTGGCGTTTAATATCTTCAGCAGCCTTATGAGCCGACTCAATTATCTTTTCTTTTTCGATTTCCGCCTGGGCCACTGCTTTCTCAACGATGGTGTCGATCTCACCTTCCATTCCGGCCAGCTTGGATTCAAATTCCTTATACGACTTTTCAGCCTCGCCTCGTTTGTTTTCCAGATCCTCGATCTCTTCCTTGATCTGTTCTCTTCTACCGGAAAGAGCCGCTCCAATGGGCTTGGCTCCAAACTTGATCAGTATGAACATGAGAACGGCAAAGTTCATGACCCGCCACAACAGGTCCTTAAGTTTTTCCGGTGATAGGCTATCTCCTGCGGCATATGCGGAGCCCACACAGAACAAGAGGAGAAGGATCAATAAAACTGTCGCCTTTCCGCCAATCTTCATGATACGTGACATTTTAAAGACTCCTCCCTAAAATTTTTCCCGCCATATCCTGGGCAAAACCATCCAGATTCGCCTTGAGTTCTTTGGTAGCAGTATCGACCTGTTGTCTGATTTCATCCATCTGTTTTTCTTTGTCGGCATCGGTAGCCGACTTGATGGTATCCATCTCGGCATCACCGGCGGCTTTGGCCTCGGCCCTTGCCGTATCGAGTGCATCCTTGGCCTTTTTCGAGGCTTCCCTCATCTTGGCATCAACCTCATCCTGCCGCTCTTTGGCCTTCTGGTCAAACGTGATGATTTCTTCTTTCAAGCCATTTACTTTGGCCCTCCGTTCTTTGAGTACCTTCAACACTGGTTTGTAGAGGACAGCATTCAGCAGGAACATGAGGATGATCACATTCACTATCTGAAGAAATAAGGTCAGATCCATCGTTACCATATCAGCACACTCCTGTATGACCAGAGAATAAAAGAACGAAAAGCGGATCAATATCACGCCTTTCGACTAAAGGATAACAATTCTCGTTACTATTACGAATGAGCAGACAACAAAAATGAATCCTCATTCACTTCTGAAATTTTTTACTGTATATGACGAGTCATGTCAACAAATTATTCAAACTTGTTTGCGAGGAAAAATTCCTGCTAAAGGGGGGGGATTTAACGGGAGCTTCTGATTTTCCAAGGCATATCAGACGATTAACAAACGAACAGGAAAAAGCGGTTAACACTTTATCTCCCATGATCACCCATTTGCACAGCGTGTGAAAAATATCTTGCGAAAAAAATTCTTTAAATTCCAGATGAAAGATAACAAACTGGATCAATCAGAACACAGATGACTCCTGTTTACCGCCTGCCTGCTGGCAAACAGGAGAATATAATATGAAAAAATCAGTTAAGCAGCCCCAGTGCTAGCTCAACAGCTCCTCAACGAATAGTTTTACTTTCGAGAGCGCCTCCGGCAATTTGTCGGTCATGGGCCCACCTGCCTGGGCCATATCCGGACGACCACCGCCTTTACCGCCAACCACCGATGACACTTTATTGACAAGTTCACCCGCTGTAATTCGTCCAGTAATATCTTTGGAAACAATAGCCAGCAGAGCAACCTTATTCTTGATAACTCCGCCGAGGACCGCGACACCGCTGTCCATTCCGTCTCGGACCTTATCACCAACCTCTCTCAAGGTCTTGGGACTGTCAAGAACGATCTGGGAAGTGACAACTTTGATACCACCTACTGTTTCAGCCTGGCCAAGGAGGTTGTCGATACCCGAACCGGCCAGCTCAGCCGTCAGCTCGGCCACCTTTTTCTCCAGCTTTTTCTGGCTTGCAATCAGGGCCTCAACTTTGGTTTTCAACTCCTGCGGCTGGGCGTTCAACAGGGTCAGGAGTTCCGCCTCACGCTCAGCCTGCTTCTGGACCTTTGAGAAGGCAGGGACTCCGGCCAGCGCTTCAATCCGTCTGACACCGGCGGCAATTCCAGATTCCGACAAAATCTTGAACAGGCCGATCTCACCGGTTCGACTCACATGGGTACCGCCGCACAACTCCTTTGAAAAATCATCCATCGATATCACCCGGACTGTCTCATCATATTTCTCACCGAACAGGGCTGTTGCTCCTCTCGCGATGGCTTCATCTCTAGCCAGCAGATTGGTGGCCACCTGCATATCAGCCATAATTTTCTCATTAACCAGCCGCTCGACCGAATGGATTTCCTCTGCTGTCAGCGGTGAAAAATGGGTGAAATCGAAGCGCAGTCTGTTCGGCCCAACCAATGAGCCGGATTGTTTTACATGATCACCAAGGATTTCTTTCAAGGCTGCCTGAAGAAGATGGGTAGCCGTATGATTGGCTGCTGTCTGCTTCCGATTTTGTCGATCGACCCGTAAATTGATCTTAGCGCCACAACTTAAACTGCCTTCTTCGATCATTACCTTGTGCAGCACTACACCATCCCCTTCCAGCCTGGTATCTTCAATCACTCCATGGCCGCCAGACCAGCTTACTTCACCGGTGTCACCAGCCTGGCCGCCCGATTCCGAATAAAAAGGCGTGGTTGTGACAAACAGCTCACCCTGGTCACCGCTTTCCAGAGCCGCAATCGAATTGCCCTGTTGATCGAGCAGCTTTTCTGCCCGACTTTCACGAGAGAGTTCATCATAGCCTGTGAAAACCGATGTCAGGCCTCCATCCACCAACTCCTTCACGCCTCTGCTCATCAGGCGAACGCCTTCACCCTTGCGTGAGCCCCGGGATTTTTGCCGTTGCCCTTCCATAGCCTCTTCAAATCCAGCATCGTCAATCTCAAAACCTCTTTCAAGGCTGATATCCCGGACGATATCCACAGGAAAGCCATAGGTATCGTACAACTTGAAGATAAAACCACCATTAATGAGTGTGGCGCTGCCAGACCGCAGTCTTTCGATCTCCTCATCGAGGATGGTCAATCCATGCTCCAAGGTCTCGAGAAACCGCTCTTCCTCGTTGATAACTACCTTTTTCAGCAGTTCGGTCGAGTCGAGCAGGTGGGGATAGGCCGTTGACATCGAGGCCACAACAACCGATGTGATTGTTTCTAAAAAGGGTTCTCTCAAACCAAGATTACGGCCATATCGGATCGCCCTTCTCATAATACGTCTGAGCACATAGCCTCTTCCCTCATTTGACGGTAATACGCCATCGGCAACCAGAAAGGCTGTAGCTCTGGCATGATCAGCAATGACCCGCATGGCAGTATTAATTTCATCACCTTTTCCATACTCATGACCGGACAGTCTTTCCAGCTCGGACATGATCGGGGCAAACAGGTCTGAATCATAATTATTAAACTTACCCTGCATTACCGCGGCGACCCGCTCAAGGCCCATGCCTGTATCGATGCTCGGCTTGGGCAAAGGTGTCATAGTGCCGTCTTCGGAGCGGTTGAACTGCATAAAGACCAGGTTCCACAGTTCAAGAAAACGATCACAATCACAGCCGACCGCACAGTCGGGGCTGTCGCAACCGTTCTCCACACCCAGATCCATATGGATCTCCGAACAGGGTCCGCACGGACCAGTATCTCCCATGGCCCAGAAATTATCTTCCTCTCCCAATCGAACGATGCGGTTGTCCGGCAGCCCTTCCACCTTCTCCCACATGCCAAAGGCCTCATCATCATCTTCAAAGACCGATATCCACATTTTCTCTGCCGGGAGTCCTAACTCTCCGATAAGGAACTCCCAGGCTAAGCGGATGGCCTCTTCCTTGAAGTAATCGCCAAAGGAAAAATTGCCCAGCATCTCAAAAAAGGTATGGTGCCTGGCCGTATAGCCGACATTCTCCAAATCGTTGTGCTTGCCTCCCGCGCGTACACACCGCTGGCTTGTTACTGCTGTAGTGTAATCGCGTTTGTCTTCACCCATAAAAACGGTCTTGAACTGGACCATTCCCGCGTTTGTAAACAGCAGTGTGGGATCATCCTGTGGAACAAGAGAGGAAGACTCAACCACGGCATGGTTGTTGTCTTTAAAATAATCAAGAAATTTTCTGCGAATTTCGTTTCCAGTCATATTGGGTACCGTCGGTTAGCGATTTTTAATTAAAATAT
>CAZLGM010000224.1:0-5127 GCA_964558875.1 uncultured Desulfocapsaceae bacterium | reverse complement strand
ATCAGTGAGTCCGGCAACTCCCGGTTGTACATGAAGGCGTCCGCCTCTTCTCCCGTGATCTGCTCTTTGATCTCAAGCGGGAGAGAGCGAAGAACTGCGACCCGTTCCGGGTCCGGCTTTTCTTTTTTTCTATCAATATCGAGAGTCATGGCTATAATCTGAAATCCTTTTTCTTATAAGCTCTTTCAGGAAGCATCCGTTAGCACTGTATCGTCTCGCCATCCCCTATTTCCGAACCTGGAAATGCGTCTTCACCCGTTTTAGGATGGACAATGCAGTTTCTGCCAATGGAAAAATTAGCCGGAATCACTGCCTCTTTGCCAATCAACGTTATACCTGTATAGAGGTGACTCGGTTGCTCTTTATTGGCAATATCGTGGTTTGTCCCGGCGCCGATTACCGCTCCCTGCCCGACCAAGGCCAGTTTATCAAGAATGGCCAGGTCGACAACCGCATTCTTTTGAACCACACAATCGGCAAAGAGGATGGAATCTTTGACCACTGCACCTTCTTCGACAATAACTCCCGGAGATAAGACCGAATTAACAACGGTTCCCCGAACATCACAGCCAGCTGAAACCATGGAGCACTGCAGGGTTGTTCCAGGTCCGAACCGTGCGGGAGCACGATCGGCCATCCGGCCATTTGTCTCTATATTTGTTCTTATCTCCCATGTCTCCGGTGAAATACCGCTGTCCTTTTTGATGACATCCATATTGGCTTCCCAGTATGACTGGATCGTTCCTACATCACGCCAGTAGCCGTAAAACGGATAGGCAAAGACATTATCGTTATCGATTGCACGCGGCAGGATATGATGGCCGAAATCGCTCTCTTCCCTGTCAACTCTTAAGGCATCAAGCAGGTATTTTTTATTAAAAACATAAATTCCCATGGACGCCAGGTTGGTTCGGGGCTCTTTCGGCTTTTCCTCCCAATCGATGATCCGGTCATTCTGGTCAACGATTCCGGCTCCGAATTGATGGATCTCACTTCGCTTCACAACCATCATGGCCACGGTTACATCGGCATTTTTTGATCGATGATAGGCAATCATGGCGTCAATATCCATATGATAGATATGATCACCGGAAAGAATGACAACTTCTTCACACTGGTTGGTTTCTATGAAATCGATATTGCGCCTGATCGCATCGGCTGTTCCTTTATACCAGTCCGAGTCTCGTGAACCGGTTCGGGGCGGCAGGATCTTGATTCCCCTGGACCGACCGGTGAGGTCCCAGGCGTCACCGGTTGCCAAATGGCGCATCAGGGACAGTGGTTTGTATTGTGTCAACACTCCAACTTTGGTCAGGCCGGAATTCATCACATTTGACAGGGAGAAATCGATGATCCGATACAGGCCGGCAAAAGGAACAGCCGGTTTAGCCCGGCTCTGCACGAGAATGTTCAGTCGACTGCCGACTCCACCTGCGAGCAGCAGGACCAGGGATTCTTTGGTCTTGTTCACCTGAGCACCTCCCCTGCTATTAACTTTTCTTTCCACTGCTGCTCTTTCATATGGGGATAAACCGCGCATCCCGGTCCAATTCTTGTATTAGGTGGAACATGGTTGGCCCAGCCGATAACTGTAACCGGATCTGTGTTGGGGTCATCTTCCGTACCGATAATAACACCATCACCATAGGTAGAATTGACATCGGCAACAACCTTGGTCAACCGACACTGACTGCCCAGTTCATTATTAAAAAACAGCACGCTGTTATCAACAACCGACCCTTTGCCGACATGGACACCCGGGAACAGGACCGAGTTTCTTACTTCCCCTTCAATCTTGCACCCGTTATACACAAGGCTGTTATGAATTGCCGCGTCATCACCGATCAAGACCGGCTGAAAATCCCTGATACCACGATGATCAAGATTCGAACGCAACCCCCATTTCTCCATATCAATAAGAGGTTGGTCGCCAATCAGGTCCATACTGGACTGCCAGTATTCCTCCACAGTCCTGGTATATCCCCAATACCCATCAAACTTATAGCCGTACAACCGACAGCCGTTCTGCATAAGCATCGGCAGGATGTCACGACCAAACTCAAATGAACCACTGCGCTGATTGTCCTCCAACACCTTGAACAGCACCTCCGGTTTAAAACAGAGCACGGTCAGCGAGGCCCAGTCGCTCTGTGGTTCATCGGGCTTTTCCCAGTAGTTGACAACACGACCGCCGCGGTCCCCATCTTCGTCATCCAGGGCGCCTATACCAAACCGATGGGCTTCCTTTTGCGGCACCTTTTTAAAGGCAATAGTCACATCGGCATTTTTTTCGGAGTGATAATCGATCATCTCCCGATAATCCATCGAGTAAATATGATCGCCTGAGAGAACAAGAATCTCTTCCGGATTGTGATAGCGGACAAAATCCAGGTTTTTATAAACTGCGTCTGCTGAACCGCGATACCATTCGGCACCTTCAGAACCGATAAACGGCGGCAGAATCGAAATCCCCCGATAACGACCGATCATATCCCAGGCCGCACCGGTACCGATATGGTTGATCAGTGAGTAACTCCTGTATTGACTGAGAATGGCAACCTGTTCAATTCCTGAATTCATCAGGTTTGACAGAGCAAAATCGATCACCCGTCCATAACCACCGAAGGGAACCGCTGATTTAGGGCGATAATAGGTTAGAACATTGAGTTCATCAACACGGCCACCGGCCAGGATCATGGCGAGGGTTGTCGGCTTCAGCATGGGAATTCACCTGCTTGTAAAACAGTCGAGTATTTATTCGTCCTTATACTCTATTTATCGCATACCTCTTGTTTTCACAACACTTTCATTGCCTAAGCCTGTGAAATTAACATATTCTTAAGACACAGGTTCATTCTCAAGACCCAGGCAAAAGAAGACATCTGGTGGTTTGATTGTAGCGGCGATCGGGGTCTTGATGAACCGTCGGCTACTTCATATGCCGCATGGTAAATCGCTTGAGTGTGAGAGAGGTGAACTCCTTATCGCTAATGGACAGGTTTTCAAGGGGCACTTCGGCTCTGGCCGCCTCTTTGTGGCCACCAGCCGAACCGATGGCACCGAAGATCCGTTTGGCCAGTTTCCCAGCGCTTTTTCTGTATCCGTCACAACGGAAAATCACAACCAGTTTGCTCTCATAAATACCGGAAACAAAAACCCAATCGATTTCGCCGACATGATTGAGAAAATCGGCAATGATCACCAAAACGTCCGGTGAGGCCACCCGGCCAAGATGGCTGTAATAGCGCCTCTTGGAATACCTGAGTTCTGCCAGTGCAATCCTGAAATATTGAAGTTCGGAGCGTCTGAGGTCGGTTAATTCGAACTTTCTGACCAGATTCCTGTTGGCCAGATCAAAAAGATATCGAAATGAAATAGCATCGGCAAGGCGTGATTTCTTATCAAAATTATTGGTGTCCGATTTAATCGCATAAAAAAGTGCGGTTGCCAGAGCAACGGATGGCTTCATGGAAGCCGCCCTAAGATATTCAACCATCATTGAAGATGCAGCTCCATAATCGGGCCTGATATCCACATAATCCATCTGCCATTGTTTGGTGATCGGATGATGATCAATGATGGCATTAAAGTCGATCTGTTCAAATTCCGGCAGATGATCCGGCTGTGAATCCACCAGAACCTTCTTGGAATAATCGTCGAGAACCAGAGAGCCCAGCCGTACCAGCGGCAGTTTCAACCGCTCGATCATCAGTAGATTGTTGAGACGGCTGATCTCATTCACGTGGGCTACCGTGACACTTTTTACCCTGTATCTGAGCAGCCGTTTGACAGCCATGGCGCAGGCCAGGGCGTCAGGATCTGCATTGATGCAGACCAATACATCATCCTCTTTCTCAAATACGTTCCAGAATTCTTTTAATCGATCTTTTGCTGGTTTGCGGTAGGACTGTCTGATAATAGAAGAGATGCGGTTTCTCTTTTTTTTGGCCATAAATGATGATATCAACAAACTTCCGGTAACTTGGGATTAAAGACCCTTTTACCGTTTCACTTATTCTATTTCGGTTGATTTCCTTACCAATGAAAACAACCTGACAATTCTTGGTTTGAAGGCGCTGATATCCCTTGTAAATTCCAGTCCCCTTTAATATGGAAGAGCATGCGGGACCAATGTATACCGGCTGTGTGTCGAACATCTTTCTTCCATCACTCACCGGTACTTTCTGAAACTACAACTATAGCATATCGTTTTGGAAAAAATCAAGCTGAGGGCCACCTCATAAAGCACTGATTTTGCTATGAATAATTTAAAACCCCAAACCTGCGGCAAATATCAAATCATCTATTTATACAGCATTTTCAATGCATTACGTGAAAGGACGAGCTTTCATTCCCTGCCGTCAAAAAAAGGTACTGATGGAAACTGCGACGGATCGGTATGAGGAATAAATTTAGAGCCGGAAAAACGGATCATGAACTCCTGGTTCACATTTAGCTCAAGGTATGTCAGGGTCTTCACAATTTTCTCACATTGCAAACGGGCCTTGTCATCCACCAGTACTTTTTCGGCACCTTTGAGTGAGCTGTTGCCGATCGGTTTATAAGTTGAAAGTTCAAGGTCGGGCAGCATTCCCAAACTGATAGCGCTTTTAGGATTGATATGACGGCCAAATGCTCCGGCAACACAGATTTGGGAGATATCTTCAAATCCAAGTCCCACCTGCCCGACCAGTGTGGTCAATATGGCGTACATGGCGGCCTTTGACCGGATCATGGCATCCAGATCCACCTGTCCCAGCACAACCGCTTCATTGCTCTTGGCTGTCTCGGCTGGGACGATAACAAAGGCCTGCTGATCATCTTGCTGAATGAGACGGCTGGTCATGAAGCGGGCCCGCCGACTGTTTTTCTCCCTGTTCGGATCGCGAAACTTGCCACGGCTGTTAATTATCCTTGTCAGATACAGGGATGCGACCAGATCGATGAGCCCGGAACCACAGATTCCTCTGGCGGCAACATCTCCAAGGGTAGAATAGTGCAGATCAAATGACTGGGGATCAATGGAAACCGAGTCGATGGCCCCCGGTGCGGCCCTCATCCCCATTCGGGCAACACCGCCTTCAAGAGCCGGACCGGCCGCGCCGGCGCAACCGATAAGCCATTCCG
>CAZLGM010000223.1:0-5138 GCA_964558875.1 uncultured Desulfocapsaceae bacterium | reverse complement strand
ATTTGATATTATAGACAAAACGGCTGCGAAAATCACAAAAGTCGAAAGTATAACGATAGTGTAGACAGGCATATAAATTATCATGTGAAATTCCGGTGGCAGGGAAAGGTTATCCTTCGCTTTTTCTCTTAGCAAATAAACAAGCGATACTGCTGTTTCTTTCTTTGTAGAGTCTTTATAGTGGGATATTACGATGTTATAGTTGATCATGATTGTAATACTATACATTAGTGCTTAAAATATCTGTAACTCAAGAGCATCATGGGACGGGTGGTTTTTATAACGTAGAGATGACAGCCACTTTCCCTCCAAAAGGAGCAGGGTAATTTATCTAATCTCGTAGAATGATCTGCATGTCTTTTCTGGGATGGGTTCTTCATTTTGAACATTTATATTGATACAATAAAAAGGTAGCTAATGACCAAGGTATTTTAACAGAGGGGAATCAAAATGAGATTAAAGTTCGTGTTGATATCAACTATCCTAGCTTCTGCTCTTTTTTTAACAGGCTGCTTGACAATAAATAAAGATATGAGTGGTAGTATAGTAAGGAACAAGCAGGTCGAAGATCTATTCCACAATCGAGAGATAAAGGCGGGTTATACGTATTATTATAATGGAGAAATCCTTGAACCCAATACGATCATAGCGATTGATAAGGTTTTTACCTTTGACAAGGAGTTAGGTTTTTGGACAAAAATAGATTTGAACAAGGAGCAGCTCGAGAAGTGGATGTGGATGTTCTCAACTGTTGACGGGGAATACGATGAAGATGACTATATGACCATCTATTATGAGGGATTTGAAATTATTTCTCCAAATGGCAAACATGTCGGTTTATACTTTTCAAAATATCATGAACCGATAATTAAGTTTCCTTCAGAATACAGAGTTGTCATCTATAAGCCAGAACCACCATTAATGTCACGCATCTTTAAGATGGGCCGGATGGATTAATGAGTATTTCTTGTATTTATTCCTGGTAATTTCAGATAATTACCTGGGCCGTCTCTGCTCCCGGTATCGCCGCCTAGTCTATTACACCCCCGTAACTTCATTGGTTTCGGGGGTTCTTTGTTTTTCCATCCAGTAGCGTCGTGTTTTTCAAGGTAACAAGAGAATATTGACTGTTAAGATGACCAGGACATTTTTTTCAAATATTTACTGTCTTTACCTGATCAAGCTGTCCAAGTGGTTGATGCTGATCATGCCCATTGTGGCGTTGTTCTATACTGAGAACGGCCTGGATGATTTTGATATCTATGTCCTCCAGGCTGTTTATTCGTTCAGTGTGGCTGTTCTGGAGATTCCATCGGGTTATATGGCTGACGTGATTGGTCGGAAAAAGTCACTGGTCATCGGCAGCCTGCTTGGTACCTTTGGCTTTTTCATCTACTCACTCTCCGCAGGCTTTTACGGCTTTTTATGCGCTGAGATAATTTTAGGGCTGGGTGCAAGTTTTATCTCCGGCTCAGACTCGGCAATACTCTATGAGAGCCTGGCTGCCATGGAGAAAAAAGAGTGGTACTTTCGGTTGGAAGGACGAATCACCTCCATCGGTCACTTTGGAGAGACCATAGCTGCACTCTGTGGAGGTTTCATAGCGGCCTCTCTCAGTTATAGAGCAGTTTATATCTCGCAGACCCTGATTGCTGCTCTGGCAATTCCTGCTGCCTTTTATTTACTGGAACCTCCTCGGAACAGATTTATAAGCAGACCAGGTTGGGGACATATTCTATCAGTCTTTAAGCAGAGTCTTTTTCACAATAAAAGTTTGAGTTCAACCTTATTGCTTTCTTCATTGATTGGTACATGCACTCTTTGTATGGCGTGGACTTCTCAAGTGTACTTTGTCAGCATGGGCCTTACGGAAAAAGCAATCACACCTCTCTGGGTACTTTTAAATCTTACTGTGGCAGTGGTGGCGGCCTTTGCCTCTAAGATCGTTGCTAAAATTGGACGTTCTTCAGCTATCTTGATCATTGTGATTATGATTCCAACCGGATTTATACTCCTTGGTGTTTTTCACTTGTGGCCGGCCCTGATTGTTCTTTTTGTTTTTTATGGTATCCGTGGTTATGCAACACCCTTATTAAAAGATCTGGTCAATCACTATTGCGCCTCAGAGACCCGTGCCACTGTACTTTCTATACGGAGTATGGTTATTCGGATCAGCTTTGCGGTCTTGGGCCCATTTATCGGCAGCTTATCTGCAGGGTACAGCCTTTCTTTTGCCCTGAAACTCAGCGGCACTATTCTTTTAAGCCTTTCATTGGCCGCAGGTTTTTTTCTTTTTGTGGCCCTGAAAGATGACTTGAAGAAGTGAAAATGGCAGGGCTGTAGTTCCATTTAGTGAGCACGGCAAGGTGATGACTTCTCTCCAAAAGAGGAGCTTCTGCGGTAATCGGGTATTTTATGTGGACGATTTACCAGTATTGTGTTGTGTCATCATTTTCTGTTTTGTAAAGTGGGGACGCGTAATTACTTGTACCTGAACTATCCTTTATTTGGGAAATTGATCAGGCTACGTGCTATATTTTTGGTAGGTCATTTCCCAAGTTTTCAAGCAAAGAGGATGGACGGTCCGTTGTTATGATTTCCCGATAATTCATATTCAGATTGCCAGTGTTATGAAACATCTCAAATTTACAGAGTCGGTGTACCGTTCGAAAAAAACAGAACCCTCATTGTTTGCCAGGTTGTTTCCCTCGTTGATATTTTATTGTCGATTTTTCGTTGTTGTCTGTCGATCTGCCTTGCTGGCGAAAAAGGGTCGGTATGACTGGGATGCATGGGCTGACTCAAGTTATGATGTCCTGAAAATCATAGAAAGTGTCGGAGTCAAGGTTGAGATTGATGGGGTCGATAATCTAAAAAAACTGGATTCTCCATGTGTGTTTATCGGCAACCACATGAGTTTCATTGAAACGGTGGTATTGCCTACGATTATCCTTCCCTTTCTAAAGATCACGTACATCATCAAAGAAAGCTTATTGGAATATCCGATTTTCAAACATGTCATGCGTTCACGTGAACCCATCGCCGTTACCAGAACAAACCCGAGGCAGGACCTAAAAACTGTTCTTAACCAAGGGGTCGAAAAACTGCGAAGCGGTATCTCCATCATCGTTTTCCCCCAGACGACCCGGTCAACCCGGTTTGAGCCGGAACAATTATCGACAATCGGTGTAAAACTGGCGAAAAAGGCAGGGGTACCGGTCGTACCAATAGCCCTGAAGACCGATGCACTGACAAACGGTAAGTTATTTAAGGATTTCGGGAAAATTGATCCGACAAGAAAGGTCTATTTCAGCTTTGGCAGACCGATGGACGTAGAGGGCAGGGGAAATGAAGAGCATCGAGTGGTGCTGAATTTTATCGGTGCGAAGATGAAACTCTGGCAGGTTCAGACTAGGTGACCCGTCGACTTCCGTTCACCTGTCTTGAAATTTACCAAACTACATATCCTTGCCGGAAACTGTTAGATCGTCGTTAACGACGGAACCGTTGTCCTCTCCATCAGAATCCTCAGCTGCTGCGGCATATTCTTTTTCCGCAGCTTCCTGCTCTTGTTTGAGGCGGACCGCTTTTGGTATTTTGGATTTTGGCAGGACAATCTCGGTTATTTTGGCAATCTCGTCCTGAATGTCGGGATCAGCCTGACATATCTCACATTGAGCCACATGGCTTTTGATAAAAGAAACCATTCGGGCGGGCGCCATCGTTTCATCACGAACGTGAAGATACCATGCTTTTGCCAGCCCAATTAATCGTTCGCACTGCATTGTTTTAATGTGTGTTATTCTCTTTTATGAGAATTGATAATGAATAGAAAGTGGTTGTTCGATTTGTTGGGGTAAAAATAACCAGCCTACTATACTAAAAAGTTGTTTTCAATTTCAACACATATTAATATAAAAGTTTTAAAATGGTCTTGGAATTGGAGCGAGCAGGGATTTCTGACCAGCCGAAAATAAACAAAATGCGGAAGTGGATAGGGCACTGGTGGCTCTCCCGGACTTCAAATCCGGTGTAGCGGGTTGATAGCCTGCTAGGTGGGTTCGATTCCCATGCACTTCCGCCAAAAACGTTTTAGGGCACTGCATTTTTGCACAATAATCAAGGGCCGCATAGGTAGTGTCTATAGCGGCCCTTGATTATTGGGTAAACCTACAGCACCCTAAAACGTTTTTCCTTTTAAGAAGATCCGTATTTGCTGGCTCTCTCTAGTTCAAAATCCTTTAATAACCTTAATTGATTACTCCTGTGAGACACTTCCTGTAGTCTTCAACAGAGGGTGTCCCATTTCTTCGCGTTGAGCCACATAGGCCTGGGCCACTTTTCTGGCGATGTTTCTTATTCTGGCAATATATCGGGTTCGTTCCGCCACGCTGATGGCTTTGCGGGCGTCCAGCAGGTTGAATGTGTGGGAGCACTTCAGGCAGTAGTCGTACGCCGGCAGGATTAGATTCTTTTCTATTAACTTATGGGCTTCCTGTTCGTAGGTGTTGAAAAAGGAAATCATCGCCTCGACATTTGCCTCTTCGAAGTTAAATGTTGAGAATTCGACTTCCGCCTGATGGAAAATTTCACCATAGGTGACTACGTCATTCCATAGGATATTATAGACCGAATCAACGGATTGCAGATACATGGCGATTCTCTCAAGGCCATAGGTGATTTCCACGGTTGTCGGATGCAGGTCAATAGAGCCGGCCTGCTGGAAATAGGTGAACTGGGTGATTTCCATACCGTCAAGCCACACCTCCCAGCCAAGGCCCCAGGCGCCGAGAGTGGGCGATTCCCAGTCATCCTCAACAAATCGGATATCATGCTCCAGCAGGTCAAGACCGAACCGTCTGAGGCTTTCAAGGTACAGTTCCTGAACTTCCAGGGGTGAAGGCTTGAGGACAACCTGATATTGATAGTAGTGCTGAAGCCGGTTTGGGTTGTCTCCGTAACGGCCGTCCGTTGGGCGTCGGGATGGTTGAGGATAGGCCGATTTCCAAGGTTCAGGACCAAGAGCCCGCAAAAGGGTGGCCGGGTGGAAAGTACCTGCGCCGACCTCCATGTCATACGGCTGCTGGATTACACAACCCTGATCGGCCCAGTAATTATCAAGAGTCAGAATAATATCT
>CAZLGM010000222.1:0-5194 GCA_964558875.1 uncultured Desulfocapsaceae bacterium | reverse complement strand
GAATGAGAGAGAATCTCTATAAACTTTCAGCCGTGTTTATGGTTATTATGGGAATTATATTCCTGGTTCGCGCGTTGAAAGTATAGATAAAGGAGAACAATATATGAAAAAATACTTGATATGGGCCATACTGTCGATCTTTCTACTATCTCCGACATGGGTAAGTGTTCAGGCTGCCGACTTTATCTCTCTATCCAAAAAGGATAAATGTCCGGTTTGCGGTATGTTTGTTAAAAAATACAAAAAATGGGTTGCCCAGGTGGTGTTCAAGGATGGCAGCTATCGGGTTTTCGATGGCTGTAAAGACATGTTCAAGTACTTGTTTAAAATGAAGAAGTACGAACGAAAGCTTACCAGAGAAGATGTCTCCGACATCTATGTTACCGAATATTATACAACAAAGGTCATGAAGGCTGATGACCTCTACTTCATCGTTGGCAGTGATGTGCTTGGACCCATGGGCCACGAATATGTCCCTGTGAAAGGAGAAACCGAGGCTAAAATATTTATGCTTGATCATGGCGGCAAAAAAATGTACCGCTACCATGAGATTACGCCTGAAACAATTCCCCGTTAAAACCTATCTTCTGAAAATGAAACACAGACTGTTTATCGCCTTTATCCTGTTTGAATTTGCTCTTATTAGTGGGTTGTTTTTACGTGGAGCTTCGGAGATCAACCTGAGAAAGGGCGAAATACACGATAAAAAACAACTGGTCGCCAAGTTGCAGCTTACTGATTTTGCCATCTGGACGGAGGCCCGATATACACGCCATCCATCCCAGGCGGATCTGTTTACACCCTTCCAGGATTTTCCATCGTCCATGGAACATTTTCCGGCAGGCTCAATCATGTCGCCGCCTCCTCGAACGGAAACAACAGCATTTAAAAGCAAGAAAAAATAACCGATTCTATGAAACGCCATCTGAAAATTCTTGAATATGCTCTTTCATCGCTGCTAAGAAGAAAATACAAGAACTTTGCTCTCATCCTTGTTTTCAGCGTCATCATCGGGATTCTATCATCCGTGCTGTTTTTGACGCACTCATTGAAGATTGAAGCGCTGAATGTGCTCGCCGAATCTCCTCAGCTTATTGTCCAAAAACTGGCTGGTGGCAGGCATGAACTCATTGATGAAAAGTACATGGAAATTATCGGTCTCATTCCCGGCGTCGGTAAAATTACACCAAGATATTGGGGATATTATTACGATTTTCTGACAGGTGGCAACTATACCTTCTTAGGTGCCGGTGAAGAGGTAGAAGAGCTTGAACTGCTAGAAGGAGAAATGCTGGTCGAGGAGGGTGAATGTGTCATCGGCCAGGGAGTTGCCAAAGCCCGTGAGATGAAGGTGGGGGAAGATCTTATTCTGACCGACGGCAGGGGCGATTATTACAGTCTGACGGTGACCGGCATCTTTAAATCGAATTCCCAACTACTCACAAACGATCTGATCGTTCTGGATTATCGTGATCTGATCGATATATTCGAGATTGAAAAGGGTAAAGCCACCGATCTGATTGTCGAAGTGTTCAACGAATCGGAAACATCACTGGTTGCCCAGAAGATCAAAGCGCTGTTACCGGATACACGGCCGATCATGAAAAATGAGATCATCAGAACCTACAACACGGTGTTCAATTGGCGATCCGGTATGGTGCTCACCATGTTTGCCGGGGCTCTGATAGCTTTCTGTATCCTCTCATGGGATAAGGCAACAGGCCTGAGTGCCGAAGAAAAGCGGGAAATCGGCATTCTTAAAGCCATTGGCTGGGAAACATCCGATATTCTTGAGTTGAAGTTCTGGGAAGGGGCTGTTATTTCGGTAACCTCCTTTTTAACCGGTATTCTACTCGGCTATCTTCATATCTTCTTTTTTGGCGCCTCTTTTCTGGCACCGGCGCTAAAAGGCTGGTCGGTTATCTTTCCATCATTTAACCCGATACCGTATCTGAACCCTTACCATCTGTTTATTTTACTGTTTTTAACGGTTTTACCCTATGTGGTATCGACTGTTGTTCCGTCGTGGAAGGCGGCGATTACGGATCCAGACGTAGTAATGAGGGGATAAATGGTCAAGAGCACTGCATATTTGGACAAACAAGGCCAACCGCATAGGTACTGCTATAGCGGTCGGCCTTGTTCGTCCAAATCTACAGCACTCTTAACCATTTATCGTGCAATAAAGCTGAATGTAATGTGTCCTTCTTTTAAAAGTTAGTGAGAATAGAAAGAAGTGTTTGAAATTATGAGTAAAGCAATAATCAAAACTGAGAGTATTTCAAAAATATACAATGCCGGGCTTGTTGATGAGGTCATTGCTGTCAATGATGTGAGTGTAGAGATAGAAGAGGGCAGTTTAACCGTTTTAAAAGGGCCAAGCGGCTCCGGGAAGACTTCGCTGCTAAGCCTGTTGGGCTGCATGTGTCGACCGACCTCTGGAAAGATTGTGGTCGAGGGTAGAGATGTGGCAAAATTGCCTGAGAAGTTTTTAACGGCTATCAGACGGGATACCTACGGTTTTATCTTTCAGCAGTTCAATCTGATCCGCGATATCAGCGTGATTGAGAATGTAACTCTCCCCCTGTATCCATCCGAAGTGAATATGGGCAAAATGGAAAAGCGTGCGGAGACTATTTTAGACAGTCTCAATATCCTGCGGAAGAGGGCGGCAAAGGTACGCGATTTATCGGGTGGTGAGCAGCAGCGGGTTGCTATTGCCAGGGCCTTGATGAATAAGCCGAAGATTATTTTCGCCGATGAGCCGACAGCCCACCTGGATACAGCCCTGTCGGAAGAGTTTATTCAAATCATGCAAGAACTCAATGGTGAGGGAAAAACCATTATTATCGCCACCCATGATCCCCTTGTCTATGAACGATCGTTTATCGATACCATTATCGAGATGCGTGACGGTAAAGTAATGGAGTGAATAACAGATGATTCTTCATCCTGCGGTCCTGTCCCTGTTGATCGGCTCCATTGTAGTTTCGTTTATGGTGGTTGGCTGTTCTGTTCTGGGAATAAAAATAATATCCCGTTGGGATATTCAATCATCATCTGCTGAGCAGCTTGCCCTTGAACGCAAGACTTACCTCATTTCCACAATCATGAGTTATGTTCTGGGATTTGAGGTACTCTCCGGCTTCCTTTTTATCTATACCGTGGATGATATCCACACGATCTTTATTGGCGCCATGTGTGCCACCGGGTCGCTCAATGCCAATCCTGTCGGCTGGTATCTGCTTTATACCAAGATTGTTGTGTTCTTTTTGGCAGCCGGTTGGATAGCTGTTAATTTGATAGACCAGCAGGCGGAAGACTATCCACTGGTCAGGTTTAAATACAAGGCAATTCTGTTTCTTACCCCGCTATTACTCCTTGATACACTATTTACCTATCTGTATTTCATCGATATAAAACCCAACGTGATCACATCCTGCTGTGGGGCGCTTTTCAGTGATGCGTCTGTCGGGGTTGCTGCTTCCCTGTCATCATTGCCGCTGTTTCCGATGATGGCAGTTTTTTATGTCTCAGCTCTTCTTTTTCTTGTAAACAATCTGCTCTGCCTTAAGGCTCCCCAAAAAATCTTCAATTACATGCTTGCCTGTTCATCGCTAATTTTTTTTGGTGTATCCATAGCTTCGATTATCGCTTTTATTTCCCTGTATTTTTACGAGATTCCAACGCATCATTGCCCATTTGATATTCTACAGAAAGGATACTATTTCATTGGTTATCCGATCTATCTCTGTCTGTTTGGGGGTGTTTTCTTCGGCTTTGCTGCAGGCGCCCTCGAGCTTGGAAGACGAAAGACGTCACTTCGATTGATTCTCGACAAGACTCAAAAAAAATGGATTCGCTACTCAATCGTGCTTACAGTGCTCTTTGTGGCTCTTTGTTCCTGGGGAATTGTGTCATCCAACCTGACAATGACTTATTAATAACAATGCAGGGATTACACAGTGAAAGCTTTGCTGAGAGCGAACTGCGGGCCAGGCACAATATGCAGGACAATTTACTGATAAAAAAGGTATTTGTATATGGATAATCAGAATGGGACGCAATCAGTTCCACAGCAGCAGAAAAAACAGTCAAAACTTGAATGGCTAATTGTCGTCGTTTTGGCTTTTTTCATCGGTTTGAATCTTCTTGGATTCGTAACCGGAAGTACCTGAGGCCCAATCGGTTCACTGTTCAGTGAACAGAAATGCGATGTGCCCGAAGAATATAGATCAAAACCTCAAACCGGTACCCCCATCGACCCGACCAGTCCGCTGAAGGCAAAAAAATAAGTGTTGAACAGCCGCTTATATGTTTCAGTTAATAGTGGTTGGTGTTGATCTGGTATTTTGTAAGAAAGCGATAGAGAGTAGCTCGGCCGACTTTGAGCAATTTGGCCGCCTTGACCTTATTCCCCTTGCATTCCTGAAGGGCATCCAGCACTGCCTGGCGATCAAGTTTTTCCCTTTTTCCTTTTGACGGGGTCACAACCCTGGTAAGGGCTATCTGTTTCTCCTGGATATCGGGTGGCAGATAACTCGGCTCAATTTTCTCGTTGGGACATTTTACCAGCAGATACCGGATAATATTCAGCAATTCTCTGACATTTCCAGGCCAGTGGTATTCCTGAAGCAGATCCAGGGTTTCCTGTGATAAAAATGGCTTTTTATCAAGTTTATCATCCACCTCTTCTTTCAGAAAGTGGCTGGCCAGCAGGTTGATATCACTTCTTCTGTCTCTTAATGGCGGCAGATAGACCGGCACCACACTCAGACGATAAAAAAGATCTTCTCTGAATCGACCGGCTTCGATTTCTTCTTTCAGATTTTTATTGGTAGCGGCAATTACCCGAACGTTTACGGTAGTCGTTTTTTCACTGCCGAGTCGCTGCAGAGTTCCATCCTGGAGAACACGCAGCAGTTTTACCTGCATGGATGGAGAGATATCGCCAATTTCATCGAGAAAGAGAGTACCACCGTCCGCCAGTTCAAAGCGGCCCTTTTTATCACGAATGGCACCGGTGAAGGCACCTTTGACATGGCCGAACAGCTCCGTTTCCAGAAGAGTGTCGGGCAGGGCGCCACAGTTTACGGTAACGAATCGTTTATGGCTCCGTGTCCCTTCATTATGGATGGCGGAAGCTACCAGTTCTTTTCCGGTTCCGGATTCCCCCTGGATAAGTACAGATACA
>CAZLGM010000221.1:0-5271 GCA_964558875.1 uncultured Desulfocapsaceae bacterium | reverse complement strand
TCTGCCGAAGCGCCATCCAGGAGCAACTCGGGCTCCACTGGCAAACTGAAGCGGCAGCGATCACCGCAAACGATCTTGAGCAGCGGCTTGAACCCGGCTCCAGCCTGATCACTGTTTTTCAGATGGCGGATCAGGCGGCCTATGGTGGTCTCAACCTCTCTGCAAAAGAGATGGACTTCCATTATTCCAGGATACAAGAAGAATTGGGAGCCCTGTTATGAAGACCTTCAAACAGTCAACTACCGGCGGTCTCTATTTCCTGGCCCTGATTCTGATGCTGCTTATACACGCACCATCATCCGGAGCAGCCAATACGGACAACCGGGAGCAGCAATTTGAGCAGGCGAACCGGTTATACACTGAAGGGAAATACGCAGCAGCCGTACAGCTCTACGAAAAAATCGCTTCAACACATGGCCTCTCAGCCGAGTTATTGTACAATATGGGAAACAGCTACGCTCAGGATGGCTGGCCTGGCAGAGCTGTGCTTTCCTACCTGCGCGCTATACACCTGTCACCAGGCGATCCGGATATTATCGGCAACCTGCAATTGATCCGCAAAGAACAGGGACTCTTTCAACCTGAACGATCATTTGCTCAACGAGCCCTTCATCTTTTGGAGATGAATCAGTGGTGCCTGGCAGCAGGTTTTATCTTTTTTGCCCTGACCCTTTTTCACCTCGGCTGTTTCTTTTTCCCGCAATTGCGTAAAAGATGTCTCTGGCTGTCGATCCTGCTGCTGACTGCTGTTGTTATCTGCAGTCTCTCAGCTTTTTATCGGTATCAGGATTTCCATAACGGGGTAGTGATAGTCCAAGATGCTCACCTGCGTATTTCCCCATTTACAGCCGCCTCTTCGGTCGGCATCCTGCAGGAAGGACGGGTGATCAGACCGATCAAAACCCATGGAGAGTTCACCCTGGTTGAAGATTCTTCAGGTCGCAGCGGCTGGCTGCATCAAGATCAATTCGGATTAGTTGTAGAAAACTAATCTTATTCCCCATACAGATACAATCTCCTTTGCCGCCAGATTCCAAACAGTTCGAAGGTTTCCAGTTCGGCATAGTAGAGTTTGTTCATGTTGTACTTTTTAGCCAAATCTCCAAGGGCATTGGTATTGAACTCGGTATAAACGCCCAGGCCCGAAAACGGCTCCTTGATCTTGACGATCACCCCATCTGACTGGGTGTGGACCACGGGAGTGTTGTCCAGGTCTTTGGTAAACGGCACCCTGGTATTGGTATAGATATACCCGTACAGCCCGCTGGTCTCGATCCTCACCAGTCCGCAGCCTGCCTGTGACAACAGCAGCATTGTGGCAAGAACCAATAACCCGGTACGCCAGCTTTTGCGGGGTGTTCTCACTTGTTCAGTCGCCATAAACAATGATTGACCTTTTAATAAACAGGCCGAACAGATAATTTTCGATCTGTTGATCGGCATGGCGCATCACCGTGATATTGCCGTTCCTGGCAGCGGCCGCGTAACTGCCGTCTCCCCAGGCAAACAGCCATAAAAGACTGTAAATGTTGGAAACACCTACCTTTGAACCCAGTTCGGTTTTATTCAGGTTCTCATCATACGGCGACCGGATATCAACATATGCACACCCGGAAAATGCAGCCATATTGACCAGTAGACATATAAGGACAACAAATTTCTTCATCTATATTTCCTGTGGGTTATGGGAATGGAGGCCACACGATTTACATGTGGCTGTTTACTCAAGGGAAATTATCTGATCCGTCACTTCGGTGAAGGCCACGTCATGGCTGATCAGAAACAGCTGATCATACCAGTGGGCCGAGAGTTCTTCCCGGCCTACGTCGATGGCCCGAAAGGCCCGGGCCAGATTCTCCCGCCTGGTCGAATCCAGGTTGGATGTCGGCTCATCGAAAAAAGCGATGCGGGCGTCGATACTCTGCAGCATCGCCAGTCTCAAGGCAACAACGGCGGACATAAGCTGTCCCCCGGAAAGCTGATCGTCATCGCGCTCCCGGATCTCGCCACCGTCCATATCACGTAAAACAATCCGATAATTATCACCCCAGTACAACTCTTCTTCGGTCTCACCAATCGTTCGATAAATCCGGTCGGCCCGCAGACTGATCTCTTCACGGATTCGTTCGGACAACCGCTCTGAAACATGATTAAAAACCTGTTTGCGGAGAAATTCAACCAGCGACTGCTTCTCCACCATCTTTTTTTGCTCGCTGGCAGCTTTATCCACTTCTTTTGCAATCACCTCAAGTCGCTGAATATCTATGTTCACTTGGTCATATTCACGGCCAAGACCCTGCAGTTGCTGGGAACGGGATGCTATTTCGGCGCCAAGTTCTTCTTTTTGTTTTCTTACCTTCCTGTGTTGTTCGCCCGTGTAGACTTTTTGTAACTTCTCTTTTTCTTTGCTTTTTCGCCGATGCTTACCCTGTAACTCCACAAAAAGCTTTTTCATTATTTCAAGCTCAGTGTGTCGATTGTGATACTCCTCTGCCACCTTCTGATGGGCCAGATATCTGTCCCTGCCGGCCTGATACCTCTTCTTTTCTTTTTCGGTTCTCTCTATCAGCTGATCCAACCGGTGAAAGGGCGACAATTCCTTTTTTTTCAGATCAACCTGTTTCAGGACGTGTTCCAGCTCTTTTTGCAACTGTTGGATTTTGGCTTTTCGCTTGTCATTGACAATCAGCTGGTCATTTAAACTTTCTAGCTGTTTTTGAACCTCCTTGGCTCGGGTCTCCAACCGGTTTTTCTCATCCCGGGCTTCAATTGCGTCTTTTAATCGCCCTTCTGCTGTTTTAATCTGCATTGTCAGAATATCTTTCTCTTTTTTCAATCCAGCAAGGCCCTTATTAAAAGTATCATCAACGTTTCCGTTCTCCAGATTAAGGCATTTTTCCTGAAAAAATGGACAAACCCCTTTGCTGAGCTGTTCTTTTCCCTCTAACAATTCGGAGCTGCGGCCATCAAGGAGATCACGGCCTGAGCGCAGCTCTTCGAGCTCCATCTGCAACTTTTCTTGACCGGCAGCGCGTTGCAATAATTCATTTTCCGGCTTTAGCCCTTTGAACTGCTGCTCCAGTGCGCGTTGCTCTGTGGTGAGCCGCTTTGTGGTTTGGGCCATTTCCTCCTGTTCATGATGCAGATTCTGTTCAGCACGTATCCGTTTCTGTTCAAGATCGGCTGCCTCTTTTTCCATTCGACGATACTCCGTCTGTTGTTTGTTCAACTCACCAAGCAGTTTGTCAGCTGACTCAAAAGCCTGTTTTGCCTTTTTAGTTTCCCCGGTAATCCGTTGGGCGTGTTTGGCTTCCTCGAGCCGTTGTTCCTGGGTAGCTATTTTTCCCTTGCCCTCCGCCAACCTGGTTTCAAGGATCTTGACCTCCGACAGACACGACATCAGCTCCGTCTCCTTGTTATCTAAATCGACAAGCTGTGTATCAGCCAGATTCCTTCTTTTTTCTTTGTCGTTCAGCTCCTTTTCAATCCGCTTTCTGTTTCTCTTAAGCTCCTTTTTTCTGCTCTTTTTCTCCGGCAGGTCGACAAGCTGCTCCTGTTTTGCCGATACTTCGGCGTTCAACAGTTCAATCCGGCTCTTCAGTGCTGAAGCTAGTACTCTGGTTCCTTCCCACGTCTTTTGCCAGCTGTTAATATTTAGAATTTCATCAAACATCTCCCGCCGTTTCTTTCCTTTGGTAACAAAGGGCCCTAAGAACTCATGCTGCAGAGGGCCGATTATCAATCGAAACTGATCGGCCAGGCTCCTGCTGCCCTGCAGGCCAAGGAGTTCTTTGATCCTCTCCTCGGTCTCCGCAGCACCGGCATGCTCTTCCACTTCAAAGTGACCAGCCTCTTCTGTCTCGGCGGCCAATAACCATTTTGAGCCGCCGCCGGCCCAACGTGTCACCTGATAACACTCACCTTTATCGGTCTCAAAGGTGACGGAAATACGGCCCTTTTTTTCTCCAGATGTGATAAAACGATCGATCCTGCCGACAAATTCTTTGGCATCAACACCGAAGAGGGCGTAACCGACCGCTTCAAAAACGGTGCTTTTACCAACCCCGTTGGGGCCGGAGAGCACATTCACACCAGCGACAAAATCGATGTGAGTATCCCGGTGGCATTTAATGTTGTTGAGATCAATCGACAGAATTTGCATTATTCTTCTCTATTGGACAACAGACCCATTAGTTCTTCTCCATCGACACCACCTTTCAAGATATGATCCCGAAGGGTCAGGGAGAGCTCAACCAGTTCATTTACACGCTCTTTATAGCCTGAGTGAGTGGCAATCAGCTCGTGGAGAACATCCCTTTCGATCTCATCAAGCGACTGTTTTCTCTTGTGCTCATCTCCAGAACGGCCAGTCAGGGAAAGATGGTTTTTTATTTCCACATGCAGGGGAGAAAGATTGTTGTCGAGAATCCGGTACAGTCGTTCCCGCCCCAGTTCAAAAGGAAAGAAACTGACCCTGCCGACCAGTTTGATTTCAATAAGTGGTGGTTGGCTTTTCTCTGCTTCCTGTCCCAGTTTAAGTACCTGCTCTTTAAAACGAAGCAGTGCCTCTTCCACATCCGCTGCCCCATCAAGAGTGATCACCTCAACCAACATAGGCCGTGGTTGTGTCGGCTGAAACCGGACCGAAAAATCCTGATCTTCGGTCTCCACAAGATAATAGCCCTTTTCGTAGTTCTGCTCACCAAAGTTGACCCGCTCAGGCGCCCCGGGATTATAGCCGTATTGTCGTTTATCAGGTGTTTCCACAATATATGGCTTATGGCCGTGTCCCAGGGCGACATAACCGAATTTGTCCGCCAGGGGATGGGCTTCAGCAAGCTTCATATTGCCGATCTCCACAGGGCAATACTGCCAGATACCCACATGAAACAGCAGCAGATTGTTGGTGGTGTCAATTGCCTCACAGATTCGCTCAACATGGCTGCCTGCATGGGCACCGATATAACCGAGCCCATAGATATTCAGGTCTTTAATCCTGATCCGGCCGCCTCTGCCGCTTTTGTCATCAAAGGGATCGAACCGGTAGCCGCCCTCTTCGGTACGGCATGGTCTGAGCAGCCGGATATATCTCATTTCGGACAACGCTTCCATCCAGGAAATATTTTCCCGCCGATGGATCCAGTCATGGTTGCCCTCTATACAGATACAGGGAATATCGGCATCTTTCAGGGGCTGCAGGGTTTCTATGGTACGGGCAAAGGTCTTTGGCAGAATCCGGCCATGGTGGAACAGATCACCGCAAATCAGCAT
>CAZLGM010000220.1:0-5294 GCA_964558875.1 uncultured Desulfocapsaceae bacterium | reverse complement strand
GGATGTTCAACAGCTGAAAGATATAGATGTTTTTCTTGAAAAATCAAGTGAATTCAGGCGATCTGTATGTTACCTGAATCCGTGACGGGAAATGTGGTTTTGCTTTGTATCTCATTGATATGATAAAGATTGTTGGATTAAACTATTTTAACTCAAATAAACATCTCGCCCTTTGGGGCATCCGCTAGCACTGCATCTTTATTTGATTTAACCGTCTGATATAGTTCACTATTATCAGACGGTTAAATCAAACAAAGCTACAGCACTATCGAATGCTCACGGGTTCATGTGTCAGTGAACGTAACAGGGTTTGACCGGTCAAAATAATCTGTTCAACCGGGACGAAAGTGGGTAAAATTTATTAATACCCTGATCGCGATCTTATCCGGATACAAAGAATCCAAAACTGAACAATGGTAACCAGGCGTAAATTCGTTAAAAAAATCTCTCTTATAGGTGGCAGCTGCCTGTTGTCACAGATGCTTCCCCTTTCTTCTTTTGGGAATTATTTACCGAAAGAAAAGGCCCGCGTTGCCATCACTCAGGGTAGGGATATCGGCGCTATCACCCGGGAGGCATTAGGTCTCATCGGTGGGGTTGGGCGTATCGTGAAAAAAGGTCAGTCGGTCTTTATCAAACCCAACTATATCAGCGGAGGTCTGGGTGGTCATGATCCCGTGACAGCCGGCGAGATAGCCCATCCCGATGTGGTTGCCACAGTTGCTGAGGAATGTGTGAAAGCGGGTGCTGCCCGGGTTATGATTGGTGAGTGGGTTGAGAGACCACCCAATGTTCTTTTTGGCGGTCAGGAGGGAAAGGAAGGCGCACAGGTGCGTCATCGAATTGACCTGCTCAATAAAAAGTACGGGCATAAAATATTTCTGATCAACCTGATGGTACACACCTCTCATTTTGTCTACTATCCCTCGATTACGCCGCTGAAAACCATTGCCATACCGGATATTGTCGCCCGATGTCATGTCAAGATCACTATCCCTTCCTTGAAAACCCATCATGAGGAGTCTCCGGTTACCATGGGCATGAAAAACTGGATGGGGATCATGCCGTCATCCCTTTATGGAGAACCCCGCTATAAACTGCATGAGGCGGGAATCCATCAGGTCATTGTTGATATAAATAAGGCTCTTCGACCGGATTTGACCGTTATCGACGGCAGTTATGGCATGGAAGGCGAGGGAACCACGATGATGTTCGGGGGCCGGACGGTGGATGTCAGTAGTCGGATTGGCGGTTTTTTAGTGATTGCCGGATATGACCCGGTAGCCACCGATGTGATCGGTACGCGGGTCATTTCCAGGGATTGGCAGCCCATTGAAAACGAGGATCTGGGAACGCCCTATTATGTTCATCATTTACGCATGGCCCATATCCAGAGGCTTGGAGAGTTAAGACGGTCACGAATCACTGTGAAAGGACAACCATTAGAACGTGTCAGCATGAATTGGGAAATGCCGGGGCGTGACACATATCCGGAGATACCATGAGCATGGTGACATCCGCTAGCACTGCATCTTTGTTCCTGAGTTGTTTTACTATTTATAGTATTAGTGGATTTACACAAAATACATATCTAAACAATCATCCTCATCATGGATAAAATGATATGAAACAGCTTATATGTCTTATTACGTTTCTTTTATTTAATGGGCTGATGGCATTTCCGCTCCCGGCACAGAAGATATTCTATGACTACAGGGATGCGGCAGGCGAGTGGCGGACAGCTGAGGTGGCGAACAGGATTGCTCTGGTTGCTGAGAACAGAGACCAGGAAGGGTACATCGATATAGAAATTCCCCAAGAGGGGAAATATAAGATCTTTGCCATCCTCATGCATAACTGGGATAAGGCATGGCCGGTAATCGAAACCAGGATTGTCCAGAACGGCCAGATCGTCGATACCGGCTATTTCATGACCGAGCCCGATGAGTTATCGCACCTGAACCAGGGGCGCTGGCTCATCAAATCGACCGATACCGGGAAAAGTGTTGCTCTGAAAAAAGGAACAGCACGACTCCATTTTCATCTTAACTCATTAAACAGCATCAGAAAAAAAGTGGCGGTCGATGTTGAGGGCAAACTCTACCTCTGGTCTTTTCTGGTTGTTCCGGCCACAGAAGACGGGACGGTTATGAATCTGCTGGAGGCAGAGAGAATTACCGGAGACTGGGATAAGGTCGAGTTTAACAGAGAGGACCAGTGCGGGACCATAGAAAGTGTAACGGGTGTTCCGGCCCGTTTTCGGATCACAGTTCCCACAAGCGGGAGCTATCAGCTTGGTGCGTTATTGCGTGACAGCGGTAAAACAAATCTCCGGCTGCGCTTTATCGGATACGGGATGGAGCAGTGGAGACAAAAAGAGGTTGTTCTTGAGCAGGACGGCCTGTGGAGATATCAGCCTTTTCTGACAACCTATTTTGAGAGGGGAGAGTATGTTGTTGAAATTGAAAACAGCTCTTCAAAGAATATATGGGTGGACAGCTTTATCCTGGTGCCGCATTCTGAAAGTCCGACTCCCAAGCAAAAGCTGAGCTGTTCAACGGTCTATTTTTATCATAACAACGGCACAACCGACCTGTCCGATGGAGTCGGGAAGATCGTGGGGGCCGGTTTTAAATCGGTAGATATTGTTGCCTATGACGGTAAATATGGTTTTGGCAATGATGTCACCGAAAAAGAAATCGTTGCACTTAAAGAGAAGCTGGCAAAACTGGGTGCTCAGGCAGCATCGGTTCATTTCGGTCATGTCCCGCTTCGTACCGAGGAAGAAGCCGTTGACCGGTTGCAGTGGGCAATCTGGGTTGCCGGAATTATGGATGCACCAAGAATTGTTGCGCCGGTAAGCCTTGATATCGAAGGAGATCAGGGGATTTACCTGTCAAAAGAAAAAGGATTTCAACGGCTGGCTCAAGTCATCCAGCGGATAAAGCCACAGCTTGAGGAAGCCGGACTGGAGCTTGGTTTTGAAAACCATGGTCATCGCCAGTGGTTGTTCCAGGGGATAGAAGATTATTTATCGGCACGAAACGTTCTTTCAAAAAATGTTACGTTTGTCCTGGATGAAGGCCATTTTGAACATTTTGGAGATGACCCGAACAGCGCATTCAGGCGACTGCTGCCATACAGCCGGTATGTGCATTTCAAATCAAAAGATAAAGAACATATCATGTCGTTAACGGATACTCTTCGACAGCTTGAGTATTGGGGCGATATTTCGCTGGAAGTGGAAACGGGTGGAGATAGTCTGGAAGACTGGTTTACGCTATATGACAGTATAATCCAATAATCGGTTAATCGAGATTCGACCTGATGCTAACCCAATGTAAGATATAATGTGATCTTTCAGACCCACCGATTACAGGCTGCCAAAGATTCACAGTAGACATCTCCAGTTGAGGGATTTCAGTTGAAGCATGATCTTCGGTGTGGCAATCTTTTTTTGTATTTAAAACTCTAAAAACAACTTTCCCATTTATGGCCCAAAATGG
This sequence comes from uncultured Desulfocapsaceae bacterium, assembly GCA_964558875.1. Lineage (GTDB taxonomy): Bacteria > Desulfobacterota > Desulfobulbia > Desulfobulbales > Desulfocapsaceae > CAZLGM01. The sequence continues at coordinate 1,788 of CAZLGM010000220.1, read as the reverse complement.
GAAAGTGTGATACAATAACCTAACCTTTTAAGCTCCGGTTATTTATACCTAAATTTCGCAATCGTTACTGTAAGTTGTATAGCATACGCACTTTTTTCCTGTGTCCAGGAAATTCAGGTAACATTATACTTAAATATTATAAGGAGAATTAATCTTAGCAATAGCACTAGCCACATCAATGAGTAGGTCATGAAACGTAATAAAACAATTTTAATCGTTATCCCGATCATTATTGTACTTCTTATCAGCACTCCACTTTCATCCTTTTCCAAGAAAAAAAAAAGCGGTTCGTCACTTCCACCTCAAGTTGAGTCTGCTCTTTCCAACAATGACAAGGGTGATTCAAAATCGTCTTCTTCCAAGGGTGGTTCTTCATCAAATGTGGCCAAAATAAAGGCCTACTGCTGCAAAAACGGAACAATAATCCAAAAGAGAATGAGCATAAAAGATATTAATGCAAGTGAGACCTGTTCAAAATTCAGCAGCAAGACTAAGAAATTTTGCGGTTACTGTTCAAAAGAAGGAAAAGTAAGCTCAGTGAGCGATCCTAAGCAGAAGAAAAGTTGTATCGCTGGAGGAAAATTGTACAAGACAAAATCTCTTGCAAAGGAGAACTCCGGCTGGTGTAGTCAGGACAGTAAGGTGTTCAGCGTGGCTGATAAGAAGCAGTGTAAAACCAAGCTGTACTCTACGCAGACCAAAGCCAAGCAAGCATTGAAATCTGCTGTGAAAAAAGGATTTTGCAATGTTAGGGGAAAAACAATGCAGAATCTGACAGCAAAACAGTGTACCAGAATAAAGGGAGACTTTTTCAAAACAAGAGCTCTGGCAAATGTGGGCCTAGCAAAACATAAAAGAAAACATACCGTCACTTCGGGAGCATCCAGAGATTCGCTTGGATTTGGTGCGATCTTAGAGTCTAAACCCGAATTACCTGATGCCTCAGCCCAAGGTGCGCCAGAAGAATATATTTTAGAGTCGACAGATGTCATTTCTACCCTAACAGAAGTGATGGAACCAGAATCGGCCGATGACAGGCTTTCTTACACGCGAGCCGTTCCGGAACCTGAGTTCCCCGCAAGGATAACCTCGATTGATTGCCCGGCAATAATCGGCGCTACGTCTTTGATCCGAGGACATCATTTTGGTAGAAACATGGGGCGTGTGGATATTGTTTTACCAGACGAAACTTTTCCCTGCGAAATCTTAGAATGGAGTGATGATCAAGTTAGGTTTATTGTTCCAAACTCCCTGAGACAAACTGTTGGTCAATTCTCAAAAGAAGAAGTAGTCGTCTGGCTCAAACCGGCCCAGGTTGAACAGCCAGACCCAGAAACAATGATCTTTCCAAGTGTCTCTGGAGAGACTCTTTATTACTATAGTGGTGATGAAGGTCCCAGACATCTTTGCATTATCAACAGTAGAGATCTCAGCGGTGGAGATATTGGCAGGCCAGAAATAATAGAAAATGAACGTGGTCTTAAAATAAACTTCCAATTAATAGGAAATCGTAAGTCAGACAAGGATTTGTCGTCATCTTTAGCTATTGATTTCAATAACCTTGACCCTTCGACACCGCCTGTCTCGATTGACATTGAGGATCGCCTTCCCGAATCCGACTTTCCGGCCGGGATCAGTTCGGTGAACTGTCCGATTGTTATCGGTGAAGAGCTTACTGTCAGCGGTCATGATTTCGGCAGGAACGAGGGAAAGGTAGATTTCATCTTTCGGGATGGAACGAGCTATCCCTGCAAAATAGCAGATGGAGGTTGGAGTGATGATTCAATC
>CAZLGM010000219.1:0-5361 GCA_964558875.1 uncultured Desulfocapsaceae bacterium | reverse complement strand
AACCGCTATGGCATATGATTTTAATGCAGACGAAATATTTGAAATGGCCGAGCAGATTGAGCGCAACGGAGTAAAATTCTACAAAAATGCTGCCGATAAAGTTGATGATCCTGCCCATAAAGACCTGTTGATCAGGCTTTCCCAAATGGAAGTGCATCACGAAAAGATATTCGCCCAGATGCGAGCCGAACTTTCCGATATGGAAAAAGAGTCGTCCACCTTTGATCCGGGAGATGAAACCAGGCAGTATCTGCGGGCACTGGCTGATACCCGTGTCTTTTTCAACAAGAAGATGGACCTGGGTTCCATGAAGGAGATTTTAAAATCAGCGGTTGCCGCCGAAAAAGAATCCATTGTTTTTTATCTTGGCATGAAGAAGATGGTGCCGCCCCAGTTTGGCGCGAACCGCCTTGACGATATCATTCAGGAGGAGATGGATCATATTGTCCTTCTCAGTAAAGAGTTAAAAGCTCTGAAAGGCTAATTCTCTTTCGCATAGATGATACTCTAGGAGATTACTTCGTCGTTTCACTCCTCGTAACGACAGAACATAGACCGTCGTCGTGAAGGAGCGAAGTGGCTGTAGCGATTGTATGAAAAAAAATATCTATTTTATCATCGGAGCTCTTGCGGGTGCATCGGCTGTGGCCATGGGCGCCTGGGGAGCCCATGCAGGAGCAGCGGTTCTTTCACCTGAGTCGACAGTTACCTTCACAAAAGCGGTGCGTTACTCGATGCACCATGGGCTGGTGTTATTGGCCGTGACCCTGGCGATGGGCCAATGGCCCGGCCAGATTCGGTTGCTGCATGCGGCAGGTTGCTTCTTTCTGGCAGGGATTCTGTTTTTTTCCGGCAGCCTTTACCTGTTGGCCCTCACAGGTATCAACCTTGGATATATTACCCCGATCGGGGGTATGTCCTTTATCTTCGGTTGGCTGTGTCTGGCCTTGGCGGCGTGGAAATCCATGTCGACATCAGAGTAATTTTTTTTAACTACCCAGATGAGCCAACCAGCCGACAAACCCAAAAGACGCAGACGTAGACGCAAGCAGAGCTACACCTGCCACTGCTGTAAACAGCAGTTTTCCTTCTGCTGGAGCTGCACATGCGGCTTTGAAATCTGTCCCACCTGTTTTTCCGAGAACAAGTGGGGTATTTCCAACGGCCCGACCTGGATCTGTCCTGATTGTGAGCGGATTCATATGATGGAGTAAACAATCACGCGTAAACTGCGTAACTTTGCCCCTATCACCCATTGGACGTCATGATCTGGTTCTGTTTTCCACAAGATGACGACCATCCCTCTTTCGCCATCCAGCCACCTCGACTCGTGAGTAAACCCGGCTGGCTGACAATCCTGTTTTCAAGTGATCAAAAAACACTGTGCCGCCTGCAGAGACAAGCAAGATAATGTCATTGAGTTGGGTTTGCGCTTTGTGTTACAAGAAAGGTGTATACTTCGCATTCTGTCATATTTACAGGTTTTTGCATACAATATCGGGTCAGGTATGAGAGTTTCCCGCAAAAGAGTATAGGATAGTGGAAGCAATGGGTGATTATTGCAAATTGCTGCGCCGTCAATTGAGGCACCATTTTAAGTCCAGGGGAATTCCATCGGAGATTGTACCGTTTCTCCAGGCGGTTAATGATTCATATAATCGTTATGAAGTGGACCGTCAGCGGATTGAGCGGAGCATGGAGTTGAGTTCGGAGGAACCGGGTGAGGACGATGCGCGCATTCGGGCCGAAGCGGAGCGACAGAAGGTCATTCTTGGTAAGCTGAAAAAGGCTATTTCCTCCCTGCAGGAGGGTGGTAAAGATCATGAGCATGGGCAAACTGACCGCCAGAATGACATCTTGTCCCTGCTGAGAATTCTGCTAGATCAGATTCGCATGCAGAAAGAGGTGAAGGAAAAGCTGAGAAAGGCAAAAGAAAGCGCTGAATCGGCCAGCCGGTCGAAGAGTGATTTCCTGGCCAATATGAGTGACGAGATCCTGACACCGCTCAATGGAATTATTGAGATGACGGAACAGACACTCGAGTTAGAGCTCGACCAGCAGCCCTATCACAACCTGATGAGTATTAACAACTCGGCTGAGCATCTATTGGAAATTATCAATGATATTCTCGATTTTTCCAAGATAGAGGCAGGAAAGCTCGATATTGAGGAAGTGGATTTCAACCTGCACGAGGTTATTGATAAGGCTGTTGAACCGGTTCTGCTGAAAGCGCATCAGAAATCAATCGAACTCATCGTCGATATCAATGCAGATATCGGTTTCTGGGTGAAGGGGGACCCGATGAGGTTCGGCCAGGTTATCAACAACCTGGCCAATAATGCGATAAAATTTACCGATCACGGTGAAATCAATATCAGCACCAACCTTGTTGATGATCCGGAAAGCGCTGGAACCAATAAAATTCAGGTCAGTGTCAGCGATACCGGCAGAGGCATTCCGGCAGACAAGCTTGATCACATCTTTGAAAGCTATACCCTGGCAGATGGCTCAACATCCCGGAAACATGGGGGTGGCGGACTTGGTTTGACAATCTGCAAGCGACTGGTCGAACTGATGGGTGGAAAAATCTGGGTTGAGAGTGAAATCGGAAAAGGTTCAACCTTCTCCTTTACAGTGTTGTGCAAGACCGGTGACCATGTGGATCGATCTGAAGAGAATCAGATTGTTTCATTAAGCAATCGTCATGTGCTGATCGTTGATGATAGCCAAAAAAACCGACATATCCTTAAACAAACGGTGAGGAATTGGGGAATGCATCCCGCTGAAGCCAAGGATGGGATAGACGGCCTCCAACTTGCTCGTTCAGCTTCGCAGCCTTTTGATGTCATTCTGGTCGATTTCCAAAAGCCGGATGACGGTCTGCAGTTTTCCCGAAAGCTGTTTCAGTCTCTGGGACGTGAGATCCCGCCGATAGTCATGCTGACAACGGTCGATTTCTCAGAAGACAGGCAAAATGACATGGGCTCTATTATCAATGACACATTAACCAAACCGGTTAAAAAGTCAGAGCTGTTCGATGCCATGATAACGGCGCTGAACAAACAGTTTGCCGACAGTACCAAGAAAGGTAATGAACCATCTGTGGGGCCGGATGAAGTGCAGACGACTGATGGTCGAAAAATCCTTCTGGTTGAGGACAACCTGGTCAACCGGAAGATCGCAACCATCATGCTGAAAAGTCTTGGCCACACCATCTTCAGTGCCGAAAACGGGGAGCTGGCCATTGATGCCCTTTTGGCAAGGGATGATATCGATTTTATCTTCATGGATGTGCAGATGCCAGAAAAAGACGGCTTTGAGGCGACCAGAGAGATTAGGGAAAGAGAACTCAAGGGCGAGCAATTTTGCGGCCACACCCATATCCCGATCGTTGCCATGACGGCCCAGACCATGACCGGGGATGAACAGCGATGCCAGGAAGCGGGAATGGACTATTATGTCTCCAAACCGGTGAGTAAGGAGAAACTTCAGGAGGTCCTGGTACAGTTGGAAGAAAAGAGAATGGCGTAAATTGATCTATCCGGCAGTACATTCCTCCACTGCATTCCATTACTCCGATTGCAAAGCCACCACCGGATCGAGTTTTGATGCCTGTCGGGCAGGAAAGGCTCCCGCCAAGAGACCTATGACAGCGGCCAGGATCTCGGCCAGCACCACATAACTCCAGGGTGTATGAACCGGCAGGGCCGGAATGAGCAGGTGGAGCAGGTAGGCCCCTCCGATTCCGAGGCAGAGCCCGCCGATTCCTCCAAGGGCGGCAAGAAGAGTCGCTTCGGCCAGAAAAAAGGCAAGAATATTCCCCTTGGTGGCTCCAAGTGCCCGAAGCAGACCGATTTCGGAAGTCCTTTCCCGTACAGCAATGGTCATTATTGTGAGAATACCGACACAACCGACCAGCAGCGAAATGCCGCCCAGGGTCCCCACAGCGGCGGTAAGCATATCCAACAGAGAACCGAGAACATCGAGCATCTGTGCCTGGGTGGTAATGGTGAAATCCTCCTGAGAGTGCCGGTTGATCAGCAACCGTCGAATATCGGCCACCACTTCATCGGCGTCAGCCCCTTCACGATACAGGACATCAATCTCCATCAGACCTTCCCTGTTAAACAGATCCAGGGCCCGGACGGTCGGTAGATAAACGGTATCGTCCATATCAAACCCGAGAATCTGTCCCTTCGATTCCATGACGCCAATAACCCGGCAGGGAATATTGCCGACTCTGATCCGCTTGCCCAGCGGGTTTTCATTACCAAATAGCTCGATCTTTGTTTTATGGCCAAGAACCACATAGGGCCTGGCTGCTCTCGGGTTATCGTCTGGGAGGAAACGGCCTGAAGCTACCCGCAACCGGAAGGCGCTGTCCATCTGGTGGTTCACTCCATACAGGGTGGTGCGGCGTCTTTTCCCCTCAAATTCCACTTCCGAATTCCCGTAAAGCAGGGGTACGACAGCTTCCACCTGGGGGATTTCCCGCAATGCTTCCGCATCGTCAAGGGTCAACAACCGTTCCGAGCCAAGTACACCCAGCGGGCTGCCCATGGTGGTAACCCGGCCAGGGTTGATACCAATCAGATTGGTGCCGAACTGAGTGAATTCGGCCACAACAAAACGCTGCAACCCCTCACCCAGGGAAGTGAGCAGGATAACTGCGGCAATACCGACAGCAATACCGAGGCCGGTCAGCACAGAGTGGAGCTTCTTGGCCCTGATGGTGCTGAATGTCAGTGGGATAAGGTCTCGGGTTCGCATATTGTTGTTTGAGGACACCCGCTAGCACTGCATCTTTGGACGATTTAACCAAACGATATAGGCTCTACTATAATCGTATGGTTAAATCGTCCAAAGATGCAGTACTATCGAATGTCCTTAGTATTGAATGGGTATTCTCCATCATATCGTTGAATTATCGTTTGGCCAGCGCCTGTATCGGATCGAGTTTGGCTGCCCTTCTTGCCGGCAGCAGGCTGAAAACAAGACCGGTGACAATGGCGGTGCCCATAGCCGCTCCTACTGCCCACCAGGGCGGTTTGGTTGCCAGGTCAGGATAGAACTGCTGGACAAGCCAGCCGCCGAAAAGCCCAAGGAGAAGCCCAAGTATGGCGCCCACACTGGAGAGTAAAACCGCTTCTGAGAGAATCAGCATGGTTATCTGACGTTTTTTGGCACCGACTGCTTTCATCAGGCCGATTTCCGCTGTTCGTTGGGAGATGGAAACCAGCATCACATTCATGATCAAAATGCCGGCTACCCCAAGGCTGATGCCGGCAATACCGCCGACAGTGATAGTCAGCATGGTGAAGATCCGGTCAAAGGTGGAAAGAATGGAATCCTGGGTAATGA
>CAZLGM010000218.1:0-5395 GCA_964558875.1 uncultured Desulfocapsaceae bacterium | reverse complement strand
ACAGGAGCAGGACAATCCGGAACAATTCCTTCTTGAAAAAGAACAGGAGTACCACGACACAGTGGCCAACCCCTATGTGGCTGCCCAGCGTGGCTATATCGACGATATCATCGAACCGGCCCGTACCCGAATCAGAATTATCAAGGCCTTGTCGTTGATCCAGAACAAAGTAGATACTAATCCGATGAAAAAACATGGGAACATTCCATTGTAAGTATTCACAGGCAGTTTAGCGAAAATAAAAACCAAACATTTACAGACCCTGCTATTGGCTACAGGAGAACTCATTATGGCTGTCAAAGTATTTATCAAACGATTCGTCCCCCGGGACAAGGAAGAGGAACTCAATAGTCTGCTTCAGCAGCTCCGCAGTGCTACCTTAGAACAGCCGGGCTATCTCTCAGGACAGACATTCAAACGGACCGACAGGGATGGAGAGTACATGGTTGTCGGTACCTGGCGTTCTGCCGAAGACTGGTACAACTGGTTCAACAACGACAAACGAAAAAATATCCAGAACAAGATCGACCAGCTGCTCGGTACCCAAACCGAATATGGGGTTTATGAGTAAGGATCATTATGAATGATAAAGATAAAAAAGCAGCCGCAGCTCTTGCCGCGGTAAGCTGCTATTTGGAAATGGAAGAGAGCGTCAGGGGGCCAAAGGCAGTTATAACGGTTCCCCAGGCCCAACCAAGCCAGTGGAGCCATAATGGCCGGCAGGAGATGATGGCCATGAGGCGGCTGGTTCAGATACGGACATTTAAACCTTCTTAGATAATAATTTGTGGTTGTTTAGGACTATAGACACACAATCCAACCAATGGGAGCCTTCATAAGATAAGGGAAGAAAACTATGAGTGACCAAGTGCAAATGACAGCGATGAATTACGATCCAGATCGGCCGGCAGCTGAAAACCCGGTCAAGGTCATGGACCTCACCCTGCGTGACGGCCACCAATCCCTCTTTGCCACCCGGGGCAGAACAGAAGACATGATCCCGGTTGCCGAGATGATCGATGAGATCGGCTTCTGGGCCGTTGAGACATGGGGTGGAGCCACCTTTGACACCATGCACCGTTTCCTGAATGAAGATCCATGGGAGCGGCTGCGAACCCTGAAACGCTACATGAAGAAGACTCCTTTTTCCATGCTGCTGCGTGCCCAGAACCTGGTCGGCTATCGCAACTACGCCGACGACCTGGCCCAGGCCTTTGTGGAGAGAACCGCTGAGAACGGGCTGGATATCTTCCGTACCTTTGACGCCTTGAACGATTATCGTAACTTCGAGACCGTGGTCAAACACATCAAGAAAGCGGGCAAGCATTTTCAGGGCTGCATCTGCTATACCATGACCGAGCCGCGCCTTGGCGGCGAAGTGTACAATCTCGACTATTACATCAATAAGGCCAAGGATCTTGATGATATGGGAGCTGATACCATCTGCATCAAGGATATGGCCGGATTACTGGCTCCTTACGATGCCTATCAGCTGGTAAAGACATTAAAGGAAGTCACTGATACCCCTATCCATCTGCACAGCCATTTCACTTCCGGCATGTCGCCCATGACCCATTTAAAGGCCATTGAAGCCGGGGTGGATATTATCGATACCTGTATGACGCCGTATGCCTACAGGACCTCCCATGCCGCTATTGAGCCTTTGGTGATGACCCTGTTGGGCACCAACCGCGATACCGGTTTCGATATCAAGAAGCTGGCAGCCATCAACGAAGTATTGGAAGAGGAAGTACTCCCCAAATACAAACATCTTTTGGATGATTCCAAGATGTCGATCATCGATATTAATGTTCTTTTACATCAGACTCCCGGCGGTATGCTGTCCAACCTGGTCAACCAATTAAGAGAGATGGACGCCTTGGATCGGATTGGCGATGTGTATCGCGAACTGCCTAAAGTACGTAAAGAACTCGGTCAGATCCCCCTGGTCACCCCCACCTCTCAGATTGTTGGTGTGCAGACGGTGAACAACGTCCTTCATGACACCCCTGATGAGCGGTACAAGATGATCACCGGCCAGGTGAAGGATCTCTGCTACGGGCTCTACGGCAAGACCGCGGTTCCCATTGATCCGGAGGTTCAGAAGAAAGCGCTGAAGGATTACGCCAGGGGCGAAGAGCCGATCAGTTGCCGTCCTGCTGAAGTGTTGGAGGCTGAGCTGGACAAGGCCAAGGAGGATGTTGGTGACTTAGCCAAGGATATGGATGATCTGGTCACCTTTGCCATGTTTCCGGTGACCGGTCGTAAGTTTTTACAATGGAAGTATGGTCATGCTCCTGTTCCTGATGAGGTGAAGCCTACCAGTCTTGAAGAGGTGAGTAAAAAAGACTCTCTACTTGCCAAGGCCAAGGCCGGCAAGGTTGTTGAGGTTCGTGACGATACGCCCAAGAAGAGCGAGGTTGCCCGCAGTTTCAATGTGTTTATCGACAACGAATATTTCAGTGTCGAGGTTGATCCTGTTGGCGGCTCTCCCATTATTGTTGCTCCCGGCCAGGTGATGGCGGCTCCTCAGGCTGCTGTTGCTGCTCCTGCATCTGCGCCTGAGTCAGGGGCTCCTGAAGCTTCCCTTCCCGCGGCATCTGCCGCACCTTCCAAAACGGCCTCCCTTCAGGCCGAGCCTGCCGTGTCAGCTGATGACACGGCAGGTACCTCCCTTCCCGCCCCCATGCCGGGAATGATTGTACGCTATGAGAAAAACGTGGGTGACAGTGTGAGCGAAGGGGACACTGTGGTGATCCTTGAAGCAATGAAGATGGAAAACGCCCTGCCCGCCCCCTGTGACGGGACAATTAAGAAAATCGATTTCGCTGCCGGTGACAGTGTCGGCAAAGGTGATGTCCTGTGTATTATCGGCTGATATCAACAAAACAATAACAAATGAAAGGGGTTAACAAATGGATAGAAAAGTAACGGTTGTCGGTGCTGGAAATGTCGGTGCCACTCTTGCCCAACGACTGGCGGAAAAAGATCTGTGTGATGTGGTTCTGGTTGATATTGTAGAAGGTTTTCCCCAGGGAAAGGCTCTTGATCTCATTGAAGCGGCACCCATCGAAAAACATGATGCCGGACTCGTCGGCACCAACAACTACGAAGACACCAAGGATTCCAACATTGTCATAATTACTGCCGGTGTGCCGAGAAAACCCGGCATGAGTCGTGATGATCTGATCTCCACCAACGCCGGAATCATGAAGAAGGTGACCGAGCAGGTGGTTAAATACTCTCCTGAGGCAATTCTTATAATCGTCAGCAACCCGCTGGATGCCATGTGTCATGTGGCTTATGAGGCCAGCGGTTTTCCTTCAAACAGAATCATCGGCATGGCCGGTGTTCTCGATTCTGCCCGTTTCAGAGCTTTTATTGCAATGGAGCTGAATGTATCGGTTGAAAATACCCATGCCTTTGTTCTGGGAGGACATGGTGACACAATGGTTCCGTTGCCCAGATACTCAACGGTTTCAGGAATCCCCATTACCGAGTTGATACCCCAGGACCGCATTGAGTCCATGGTGGATCGGACTCGAAATGGTGGCGCCGAGGTTGTTAAGCTGCTTGGAACAAGCGCCTATTACGCTCCAGCATCGGCAGCCTGCGAAATGGCTGAAGCTATTTTAAAAGACAAGAAAAAAATCCTGCCCTGTGCCGCCTACCTTAACGGCGAGTATGGCTTTTCCGATCTTTTTATCGGTGTACCGGTCAAGCTTGGAACTGACGGAGTTGAACAGGTCATTGAAATCTCATTGACCGAGGAAGAGCAGAAAGACCTGGCCAATTCAGCAGATGCTGTTCAGGGGCTCAAAGATTTACTGCAAAATATGGATTATTAGCAGCGCCTGTCAGGAAACAACAGCTAAATCTATCTGTTCGTGCTACATTATGGGTTGAAGACCTTTCGTCTGATCCAAATGTCATGGACATGAGGAGGACCAGACAATGAGTGTTGATGCCCATATTCTCCAACCGTTGGATTTCTTTTCCGACCTGGAACAGCACGAGCTTGAAGAATTCGCCGGTCTGATCAAATCCAGGCCTGTTCAGAAAAATGAGATCATTATTCAACGGGGAATCCCCGTACTCACCTTTTTTATAATTCTGTCCGGGACCTTCAAAGTATCCTTTGAAGAAGACCGGCCCATTGAGTTCAGCAAAAAAGGTGAAGTAATGGGCTGGTCAACGGTTGTCCACCCGTACCATTATAATGGATCGGTCACGGCCACTAGCGATGGGGAACTCCTTGAAATTTCCAGCCGGGATTTCTTCGAGTTGATCCAGGCAGACAATCGCCTTGGCGAAAAAATCATGAAAAAGATCGATAAGATAGCATCCGAAAGACGAGCAATATCTTCCGGAACCGCTTAGATGAAAGAATAAACTGCTACCTGGATTAATATAAAATCCATTACAAACACCCTAATAGTGCATTCGAAAAAACGGGAGGGATAAGTAGTGTATGGAATCGAAGCAATAAACGCGCACAACGGCTGGTCAATGGCCATAGTCGGACCGCTGATTGTGATGTCGGGGTTGACGATTCTGGCCATCATCATTTCCCAGCTCCATAAACTGGTAGCCCTGATGGAAGGAAAAGATGAAAAGGACCCGGAGGCTAAAACTGAGGCTGCAACTGAGAATCCAGATCAATTGACCATTCCGGACAGAATGCCGAATGACATCAATGAAGCGGCCCAAATATATCAGCCGTTGATTGATCAACTCGAACAACCCTTTGAACTGCATGGGCTTTATGAGATTGCTGCCAATAGCCAATTCCCCCATCCCCATCTGACCATTAACCGATTACGGGATGCCGGAGTTCTGCAGGATGAGGGAGAAGGGAAATTTACTTGGAATCAATAAACTCTAGTGTCGTGTCAACGCTGAACTGCTGTATAATGCAAAGTAATTTTTCATGCCGGCGGATTGTTGGCTTAAGTTGCATAGTGGGGCTATGTGGCTTAAGCCAACAATCCGCCGGCGAGGAAAAGGACAAGCAGTATGCGATAGTTCAGCGTTGACACGACACTAAGCTTTAGAAGGAAGAGAAGAATGGAACTGCTGCTCCAGTTTTTATCAAACACAGGTTTCTTTCTGGCCGATTGGCGCAACCTTGTCATGCTGGGTGTCGGCTCGCTCTTTGTCTACCTGGCTATTGCCAAACAGTACGAACCGCTGCTGCTGCTGCCCATCGGTTTCGGTATCCTGGTGGGTAATATTCCCTTTTTCAAGGGTTTCGGCCTCGGCATATACGAGCCCAACTCTGTGCTGCACTATCTCTACTTCGGGGTAACCACCGGCCTCTATCCTTCCATAGTTTTTCTGGGTCTGGGAGCGATGACCGACTTCTCGTCCCTGTTGGCCCGACCCAAGCTGATGC
>CAZLGM010000217.1:2484-5415 GCA_964558875.1 uncultured Desulfocapsaceae bacterium | reverse complement strand
ATACTTGGCGCTGTCCCTCCTGACTGTAAAGGAGTTATCTATGAACTTGGCTCTGGCTGGGGTTCTTTGGCTTTTCCATTAGCGAAGAGGTTCCCGGCAAATCAGGTTATTGCCATAGAATTGTCACCAATACCATGGATTTTTTCTAAAGTCAGGTATTGGTTAAATCCGCTATCAAATCTAGAGATTGTTCGTGAAAATTTCCATCAGGTCCCACTAGGTATGGCAGCAGTAGTAATTTGTTATCTGTACCCTGGCGGAATGGTGGAACTAAAAAAGAAGCTAGTTAATGAAGTGCTTCCGGGAACATGTATAATCAGCAATACATTTTGTTTCAAAAACTGGAAACCACTCTCTGTACACAGCGCAGCAGGTCATGATCTTGAACCCTCCAATATTTATGTGTATCAATCACCGCCTTGTGGTAGTGGTGACTGTCCGCCACTCTCCGACAATGCTGTTATTTCGCACCACTCATTTTTTTAATAATAATTTTATGCTCAAAGCTATTTATAATTACAACTGCACTAGAGATCTTTATGCGGATGGTCTTTAAGCGGATGGTCTTTAAGAACACCAATATATACATCTTCTGAACGAAAAGAGCATGATCTATATGTTAGCCGTAATAGAAATGCACAAGCAGAAGGTTTACCGAAACTTGGAATGCTCTACACGCTCTAGGATAAATTGAATTATGAAAAATGCTTACCTGATCGGTCACATTACCGTTAAAGATGCTGAGAAATGGTCGGAATACCGCAGCAAGGTTCCAGTGACATTGGTTCCTTGGGGTGGTGAGTTAGTTTTCAGAGGAAGTCTATCTTCTGTGCTTGCCGGAAACCACAAACATACCGACACAGTAGTAATACGCTTTCCTGATTTGCAATCATTAACTGATTGGCACTCTTCTCAAGAATACCAATCACTTATTCCTATTCGCCAAGAAGCTGCGAAAATTGATTTGCTTACATATGAGGAATAATCGCTAACAAGGCAATTCACCTAGACGTCGCTATCGCTCGGCTCCGGTAAATTACGGCGTTATGCACCTTAAGGAAACATCATGAAAAACAGTCTGCAACCTGGAATAGAACACGAATTTACTTTTACTATTCCTGATTCTAAAACAGTGCCTGCCTTGTATCCTGAAGCAAAGGAGTTCCAGTCAATGCCACATGTGTTTGCTACTGGCTATATGATTGGTCTAATCGAGTGGACTTGTATACAGGCTATAAATCCTCATCTTGACTGGCCAGTTGAACAGACTGTTGGAATTCATATTGACGTAAATCACATAGCTGCAACACCACCTGACCTGGACGTTACCACTAGAGTTAAACTTATCGAAGTTGATGGTAGAAGACTGGTTTTTCAAATTGAAGCACATGATGGTGTAGATCTTATCACTCAAGGTAAACACGAGCGATTCGTAATTATCAAAGAGAAGTTCGATAAGAAAATGAGAGAGAAAATTAAAAAATGGCAGGAGAAATAGTTTTATATTTGGGTGCTTTGTTACCCTTCTTATGGGGAGTAGCTCATCTATTCCCAACTAAATCAGTTGTTCAAGGCTTTGGAGATATTAGCCAAGACAATAAGAATATAATTACAATGGAGTGGTTAGTTGAAGGGGTTGCTCTGATTTTTGTTGGTGCCCTTATTTTCATTGTAACCGTTATTGATCCAGTGAATATCATATCAACGGCAACTTATATTGTGACATCAATCTTTCTTATAATTATGGCAATTGTATCATTGTTCACAGGATTCAGAATAAACTTTGTACCTTTTAAATTATGTCCAATTATTTTCACGGCATCGGCAATTTTAATTACATTGGGCTGGGCAACACTAAATTAAAATCGCACAAACAGATCGTTGGGCTACAATATGATTTACCGATGCACAAATATTTTTGAAATTTCCAAAAATATTAATAAAGGAGAAAGATGGTAAAAGAATGGATAGAACAAAAGAATGAGTATTTTTATGTTATTGCGATTCTGATTTTGTTATTAGTTGGATGCTCCTCAGAAACAAATTTCACCCCACCCCCTGGTCATAAAGGTCCGGCAATTACTCATTACTCTTTTGGGAAAATGGTGATTGACGGCCGAAAATATACCAATGAACTGCAAATTTTTCCAGATGGGAGAGTAAAGGACTGGTCTCCAGGAGATCCACATTATATTCTTCCAGCAGATATTGAAGAAATTGTTAATTCAAATATTCAGGTCCTAATTATTGGTAACGGTGCCAATGGTGAAGCTGCTGTTCCAGATAAAACCATTAACTTTATAGAGAAAAAAAATATTAAAGTCCATGTTCTGAATTCTCACAAGGCAACCGAGCTTTTTAATAATTCGCCAAAAAAAAATTTGGCAGCGTTATTCCACTTAAACTGTTGAAATAAATTAGAAAGCTGAAATAAGAAATTAGCTATGGCAATGTTAAACGATACTCAAGTTAAAGTTCCTGCCTTAGAAGTTAATATTGGTACTGACATCCTCACAGGAGTATATATGTCCCGTAAATAGTTGAGTTTTTAAAAAGGCGTTATTGACTAACCGGAGTTGTTCCCAAAAAATAAGGTTAATATGAAACACAGTTACTGGTTCAAATCTGAGTTATTCCGGGTTCGGAAAAGAAAAGGCAAAGAGACTAATTCCCGCTGTTATGGGAAAGAACTTGGTGCGTGGTTATGCAGCAAATTAACAAATCGAGGCTATAAAAATGTCAAACTGATGCGAGAAGACTTGGGCTGGTACGTAATGTGTTCAAGTGAAAACTATATGTTGTGGGTCTGTTGCGAATCAATACTCAACGAAGATTATGATTCAGATAGTCCTCCTGAAGCAAAAGACATTACCTGGCATGTCTACCCTGAAATTGAAGTCCCAATATTCTTTTTTTATTCATGGGTTAAGA
>CAZLGM010000217.1:0-2384 GCA_964558875.1 uncultured Desulfocapsaceae bacterium | reverse complement strand
TATGTTCACGGCTATGATCCAAGGGAAAATATTCGGTTGCAGGATCAAGCTTCTACCCTTGTTGAACTGTTACATTCCGACACTACCTATCCGGCCGAAAGTAAAGTTCTCGAGGCTGGATGCGGGGTTGGTGCACAAACCATAACCTTGGCAAAAAATAATCCTCAGGCCAGTTTCACATCAATTGATATCTCAAAAAACTCTGTTCGTGAAGCCGAGAACAAAATAAAAAAAGCTGGTTTTTCGAATGTGAGCTTCCAACAAGGTGATATCTATAGACTCCAATTTGAGCCTGAATCGTTTGATCACCTCTTTATCTGCTTTGTGCTTGAACACTTAGCACAGCCTGTGGAGGCAATAGGTTGCCTGACAAATCTTCTTAAGGTCGGCGGCACCATAACTGTTATAGAGGGAGATCACGGATCGACCTATTTTTACCCGGATAGTGCGGCTGCACACGAAGCAATTCAATGCCAAGTTGAACTGCAAAAGCGGGCTGGGGGTAATGCCAATATTGGTAGACAGTTATACCCTCTTCTAAAAAGGGCAGGTTTCAATTCTATCCAAGTATCTCCCCGAATGGTGTATGTCGATTCAAGCAAGCCGCAGTTAGTCGATGGATTTACCAAGAACACCTTTACCGCAATGATTGAGGGCGTTCGCGAATCATCAATTGAATCCGGGTTAATTAATGGTGAAACATTTGATGAAGGTATCAAAGACCTGTACAGAACCACAGAAGATGATGGGGTCTTTTGCTATACATTTTTTAAGGCCTTCTCAATAAAAGAATAATTAACCGATACAGGTGTTTCACTCGAGGCCCGGAACCTCTTATGGCCTGACTAGTGAAGTCTTGTGACGATGCAAATGAAACTTGGGCTGTTAGAAAGATAAAAAATGAAATGTCTTGTTGTAACAACCCACCCGCTTTCAAATAGCCTGTGTAAGCTATTAACCGATGATGTTGTGAAAAAGCTGTTAAGCATGAATCATCAAGTAACGGTAGAAGACCTCTATGCCAACAAATTTGACCCTGTGTTAACTGTTAAGGAAAGAGAATCGTATTACACAGATCATTACGATGCTTCCAAGGTCACTGAAGAAATAAAAAGGCTGCAAGAGGCTGAAGCCCTTGTGCTGCTGTTCCCAACGTGGTGGTTTGGTTTTCCCGCAATGCTCAAAGGGTGGTTTGATCGAGTTTGGGCTCCGACGATTGCTTATGATCATGCGAGTGATTTTGGGCCCATTAGACCTCGTTTAAGCAATTTAAAGAAAGTATTGGTAGTAACAACACTTGGAGCTCCCTGGTGGGTTGACAGGTTAATTATGTGGCAACCTGTTAAAAGAGTTATAAAAATAGCACTGTTACAAGCCTGTGCTAAAAGAAGTTCTTTAATTTTTCTCTCCCTCTATAATTCGGAAAAACTCAGTAAACAAAGTATAGATCAATTCAAACAAAAAATTGACAAGTCTTTAATGGACTGGAAATAGTAGCTTTCTAACACATTATCCAACCCAGGAACTCACACTGTGAAAAAAGAAGTCAAGGATACCGAAATTTCTTCAGACGTTCCCGGTTCATTCATTCCCCAAACCTCAACATGAGCTCTCTTCTCCGGTCAGGTATCGGAACATATAATGAGCATTGATCAAATCTCATATCAAATTGGAATACCGGAGCAATTCAAGCCGGTAGCTGCAGAATTATATGATGAAGCATTTGGGAAAAAGTTGTCAGTTGCCGTAAAAAACGACAAAGACCGAAAACACTTATTTAAGAAAGGTTTGACACTGAAATATGCTATCAGTGCAATTTCTGACCAGGAGAATCCGGGGTTGCTGGGAATAGCGGGCTTTCAAACTTCTGAAGGTTCATTGACAGGGGGAATAACCTACCGTGATTTGCTGTCACAACTTGGCTTTGTCAAAGCCAGCTGGGCGGCTGTTATATTCAGCCTTTATGAAAGAAAACCAAAACAGGGACAACTTGTAATGGATGGCATTGCGGTTCATTCGAAAGCGAGGGGAATGGGTGTGGGCAGTCAGTTGCTTGAGGAGATCAGAGAGTATGCAAAGCAACATGGCTACAACCGTGTTCGGCTGGACGTGATTGATACAAACCCTAAAGCAAAAAAACTCTATGAACGATTGGGTTTTAAGACAGTCAAAACCGAAAGTTTTCCGTATATGAAAAGTCTATTAGGATTTAGCGGTGCCACTACAATGGAGCTTACTGTTTAAAACAATATAAGGAGAATATTTTTGAAAGAGAAAGAATTTGACAAACAATTCTGGCAGAGAGCCGATCAATTCATTAACCTCGCCAATCAACAAAGCCAGGAAGTTTCTCCTGGAGAAGTCAGTGCTTCTATGTTATTCGC
>CAZLGM010000216.1:0-5494 GCA_964558875.1 uncultured Desulfocapsaceae bacterium | reverse complement strand
ATACCCGAACACCCGATTATCCTTATCGATAACACCATCCTCTTTCGACTCACCCATCACGCAGCCGCCCAGGATGTGCGCTGTTGTTGGAATACCGGCCAGTGTTTCGGTAAACAGGGCTACCGGTTTACCGTTAACGATATCAGCATACCTGTGGACCAGATCCTGGGCTTCCGGGATAAAGGCCGAAGGCGCCTTGCCCTTTTCCATGGATGAGCGCATCCCAAACCAGCCTTTTGAAAATTGCAGGGTGGAGTTGAGTGTCTGCATGAAGAGCAATATCTGAGTCTTCCTGGCAAAGTCCCAGGTAGTCAATACTTTCAGATTGTTTACCGGATAACGAACCAGGTCAGCCACCAGCCTCCCAAGCCGGACCAGGAAATTACTCCCAGACACCATGGGCGCCAACAGAATGCGCCAGAAACCAGACCCGGATGCATATCGCACCGGCTCAAGATGGCTGTGTTCATCGGTGTGAAGGATAGAGCCGATGGCAACCCCATCAGAGAACACCGTTTCCCTGTCAAAGGTTGTCACCCCGACCAGACTTTCGGAATTGGTTCGAATACCCATACCAAGCCGATCGGAAAGATCAGGCAGAGAGTGTTTTTTCAGACCAAACATCAACGGCAGTGTCCCCAGCACCCCGCCGGAGAAAATCACGCGACCGGCTGTCACTATTTGTTTTTTACTCAATATCCCGGTAGTGCGCTGAAAGTGAATTTGATAACCGTCACTGCCATCCTTATGTCCCAAAGGCCGGACATCGGTCACCTCACTCTCTGCAAGGATCTTGGCGCCTCGTTTTTCGGCCAGATAGAGGTAATTTTTATCCAGGGTGTTCTTGCCGTCAAACCGGCAACCGGTCATGCAGCCACCGCAGAATGTGCATCCCTTGCGAGACGGTCCGTCGCCATCAAAGTACGGATCCGCCACCTCCACACCCGGCTCACCGAAAAAAACCGCCACTTCTGTCAGTTCAAACTCATCCGCTTTGCCGATCTCATTTGCCAGTTTCAATAACGCCTCATCCCCGCTCTGCATCCGGGGATTGCGATTTGTACCCAGCATTTTCTTGGCCAGCAGATAAAAGGGTACCAGTTCTTTTTTCCAGTCTGTCAAATGGGCCCAGCTCTTTGCTGTGAAGAAGTTATCCTTGGGAATCGGTAGAGTATTGGCATACACCAGCGACCCGCCTCCCACACCCACACCGGACAGGATGGTGATATGCCGATAAAAGCTCAGTTTGAAAAAACCGAAAAACCTCAAGAAAGGAAGCCACATCCACCGTTTGAGATTCCAGTTTGTTTTCGGAAAATCCTCTGCTGCCAACCGTTTGCCCTTTTCCAGGACCAGAACCCGATAGCCCTTTTCGGCAAGGCGCAGCGCAGCTACCGAACCACCGAATCCGGAACCGATAATGACATAATCATACTCATGTTTTTGGGGAGGCGCTGTTTTCATATCCTAAATTATTTACCATCTGTTGCCACTGCTGTTCAACCATTTGCTGATTTTTAAGGATTTGTGTGCAATCAATGAGGACATTCTTGTGTGTTGTACCCAGCTATGTTTTATTCCAGTTATCTTAACAACAACTTTTTCCGACAAGGATTTCCACATGGAAAACAGACCGGATTTAAATAAACTGTTTCAGAGCCAGCATAAGGCCTTCAGAGCCGACATGATGCCAAACGCAGACAAGCGGATAGCCAGGCTGAAACGATTAAAATCACTACTGAAAGAAAATCGGCTGCGGCTGATAGATGCCTTACAGGACGACTATTCCGCCCGTTCAGCCGAAGAAACTCAACTCCTTGAGCTCATGCCCACCATCCAGGGAATCAACTATATGTGCAGACGTATTCAACGCTGGATGCGACCGGAGCGCCGCCGTCTGCCGCTTCATCTCCAGCCCGGAAAGGCCAAGGTTATGTATCAGCCGCTGGGTGTAATCGGTATCATGGTACCGTTCAACTTTCCATTGTTCTTGACCTGTTCACCCCTGGCAACAGCACTTGCAGCCGGCAACCGTGCCATGATTAAAATGCCGGAAACTACACCCAAAACATCCGAGTTGGTTGCCGAACTCATTCACAACAGTTTTTCTTCCGACCTGGTCAGTGTGGTAACCGGCGGCCTGGAAACCAGCATCGGGTTTTCCAAACTACCGTTTAATCATCTGCTTTTTACCGGCAGCACAACCGTTGGTAAAGAAATAATGAAAGCGGCAGCGGAAAATCTGACCCCGGTAACCCTGGAGCTGGGCGGTAAGTCGCCGGTCGTAATCGACAATGATGCTGAGCTCAAAGAAACGGCAACCCGTATCTGTATCGGCAAGACAATGAATGCAGGACAGAGTTGTGTTGCTCCTGATTATGTGTTTGTACCCCGTAAAAATCAGGAGCGTTTCATCTCACTCTACATCAAGGCGTTTAATCAGTTTTATCCAACCATCACTTCAAATCCTGATTACAGTGCTATTATCAACGACAGCCACTTAAACAGGCTGAACTATCTTCTTGAAGACGCTGTACAAAAGGGAGCAACGGTGACTCCTGTTTCCGATGAATCCGTTAGCGACGGTAGTCGCCGGTTCAAACCGGTACTGCTCACTAATGTGAACGATGAAATGGCAGTTATGCGGGGAGAGATCTTCGGCCCTCTTCTGCCGATTATTGGTTATGACAATTTCTCCGATCCACTGTCATTCATTCAGAAGCATAAAAAACCGCTGGCACTTTATTATTTCGGCTTTAACAGTGACAACCGGAAAAAGATGCTGGAACAGACCCAGTCCGGCGGTATTGTTTTCAATGAAACGACCATCCATGTGGCAGTCGACGATTTGCCTTTCGGCGGAACAGGTTCGTCCGGCATTGGCCAGTATCACGGTCGTGAAGGGTTTTACAATTTTTCCAAAGCCAGATCGTTTCTTATTAAGCCGCGTTTCAACAGCCTTCGACTTCTCTACCCTCCTTATGGCGGGAAACTGGCAAAGATGATCACAAACTTTTTATTACGCTGAGGGCGTTTGTCTTTCTCTTCCACGCTACCACTGCAGATAGCCAACTATCCAATACAAAGAGGCCGGTTAATCGAGTGTGATTAACCGGCCTCTTCTTCAACCAGGCTTCCGTTGATTACCGGAAACCTCTATTGTGGGTGGGATAAAATGGCTGTTATTTCCCGTGAGTTGCCCGTATAACCTTGGCAAGCTCCTTGATTTCACCAAGATCTTTTGTCATCTCGTTCCAACCATACCAGTATGCATAATCGGGATTTACGTGAAAAAAGCCCTGATAGGTACGCATACGATGCTTCATGTACATTTCGCAAAGGACCTGGTCGATATAAGACAGCTTATCAAGATCTTTATCCCATGCCGCACCATTGGTATGCATAAAGGTCAGGAGGAACGGATAGTTGGCAGGATATCCAGCTGGCTTTTTAATCAGTCCGTCCTTATAAAGAGCTGCCACTGTTTCAATAGCTTCAGCCATCAACCGATCAGCTTTCATCATGATGGAATCACCCATGTCAAGCTGCTCTTTGGCGTAGTTGTGGGAATGACACTGGGAACACACTTTCAGCATC
Organism: uncultured Desulfocapsaceae bacterium; assembly: GCA_964558875.1. GTDB lineage: Bacteria > Desulfobacterota > Desulfobulbia > Desulfobulbales > Desulfocapsaceae > CAZLGM01. Next base: position 1,897 of record CAZLGM010000216.1, on the reverse strand, counting down.
TTATCCCTTTCTTTCTGCCATGACTCCTGGTCAAGCTTGGCCATACGAACGGCCTTGACAGCATCCAGAATCGGGGTTGGTTTGCCGGTTTCCGGATCAAGAACTCCAAGAGCCTTTAAAATGGTTACCCGGTCAGCGGCTGCCTGTTTGTCATCCGGCAATGGCAGACGTACACCGAGAAATCCCCAGGCTGTTTCATTGTGATGATTGCCATCAGGCATGTGACAGGTCTGACAGGTCGGGGCCGCCGCATCTTCAGGCAAGTCTCCATTCTGTTTGGCAAACCAGCGAATGCCATGCTTCGAGCTTGACCACATTTCCCATTGGGGATGATCATAACCCATATGACACTGCTGACAGGCACGGGGATTGAGAGCTTCTTTTTTAGAAAATGTGTGGCGGGTATGGCATTCGTCACAGGAGTTATTCTGATAACGATACCCTTTTGCCGCCAGTTCCTTTTTCTGTTCTTCAGTCTTTATTCCCATGTTATGGCAACCACCGCAGCCTCGACCACCTTCGATCAGTTCATCCGGGGCCATATGCGTCGCCGGAATAGCGTTAAGAGATGTCCAGCCAAAATTATGCTTCCCAGCGGCAAACTGCTCAAACTGCTCTTCGTGACATTCTGCACAAACATTCTCATCGGGTAATTGGGCCTTTTTGAAGTCCTCGGCTGTCTTATGCTCCTCACCATGGCAGGTGGCACAGGTCACATCCTCTTTTGAATGCACACTTGCCCTCCAGTCCTGGACCATACCCGGCGACACCTTGGTATGACATTCAATACAGGCATCGGCTTCTGCAGCACCGGGTTTCTTCCCGGGTCCTTCAGGTTGAGTTCCGGATGCATTGGCCGCAACAGCAGCAGCCAGCATCAAGATACCGGTTACCAACATAGCACTTGTTCTTTTCATACTTTTCCTCCTCGATTTAAAGAATTGATGGTGATTTCCCCTCTGGTGGTTATCCTCTCAAACATGACATACAAGCTGGATTCTTTTATTGACCTAAGTCAAAACCCTGCCAAAGAAGAGCGTGATGAAATAAATCCTTGAAAAGAGCTTTTCGCATGCAGTAGAACGAAGGAGAAGTTACTGCGCTGACTGATAAATAATGGTAGGATAAAAATCCTTGAATCCGTGACGAAGAATTTTGTTTCACATGATAACAGGCTGATATAATACATATTAATTAACAAAACCGTTTGATTTTAATTACTGATTCACCCTCTGGGCATCCGTTACCACTGCATCTTCATTTGATTTAGCTGACCGATATAGTCCACTCTTACTGGCCAGATAAACCAAATGAAGATGCAGCACTATCGAATGCACTCCAAGAGCGCTTCCTTAAGGGCGCTCACGGATTCAGGAAACCGTATGAATTGTCCGAAATGTACCGCAAACATGGAACAGGTCCAAATCAGCGGCATCGAAATCGACCGCTGTTCACGCTGCAAGGGAATCTGGTTCGACAGCCAGGAGCAGAGCCGTGTCCGGCATGTCCGGGGATCGCACAAGGCTGATATCGGTCACCAGGCCATCGGTGAATTTTACAACAGGAACCGAGACATCAACTGTCCACGCTGTGATATCCCCATGGAGGGAGAAGAGCTCAAGCGGGGACGATTGTCTATCCAGATCGAAAGCTGTCCTTCATGTCATGGCACCTACTTCGATGCAGGAGAATTTCGCGATTTCGCCGAACCAACCATTCTGGAATTTATCGCCGATCTCTTCAGACAGTTCAGGCAAAGGCTCATCGGTGGCTAAACCCTCGAAATGTTATACTGGTAAATATTCATAAATTCAGGAAGGTGCAATGAACAATAAACCTGCCGATCTGCTTCTTGATGTCACCTGCATGGTGATCTTTCCCATTGCCATGGTGTTCA
>CAZLGM010000215.1:0-5500 GCA_964558875.1 uncultured Desulfocapsaceae bacterium | reverse complement strand
CCTCACAGGAATACTCAATAGCCATACCGCAGTCGGAGCTGATTGACCGGGGTACCGGAATAACATCAATGGGTATGTTTTCTCTTAAGAGCAGCTTTTCCGCCTTCAATACGAAATGGATGGAAGAAAGTATAATCACACAGGAAGATGCTTTCATCTGGCAGCAATTTCGCTAAGTGCTTGAAGACAACGGTTGACGTCATCTTCGGTGTTAAAATAGCCGAAAGAAAAACGCACCGTCCCTTGGGGAAATGTGCCTATGGCCTTGTGGGTGGCAGGTGAACAGTGCAGTCCCGCCCGCACCTGGATACCGTATTCACGATCCAGAATCTGCGCCACTTGCGATTCACTCTTGCCATCCACCTGAAGTGAAATAACAGCAGCTCTTTGAGTATCAGCGGGTGGACCAAACAGGCGAATTCCTGCAATGGAGGCAAGTCCCTTGAGAAACTTTCCGGTCAGTTTGAACTCATGGGAGTAGATTGTTTCAAGGCCCGTCTCCATGATAAATCGAACGCCACCATCCAGACCGGCTATCCCCGAAGTATTCGGTGTTCCCGACTCATATCGGTCCGGTGAAAAACCGGGTTGGAATTCCTCTTCCGAGCGGGAACCCGTACCGCCTCTCTTCAACGGTTTCACATCAACCCCAGCTCTAATATAAAAGCCACCTGTCCCGGTGGGACCCAATAAGGCTTTATGACCGGTAAAAGCGAGGAAATCGATATTCATTGCCTCAACATCCAGGGGCAATACTCCAGCCGACTGGGCTGCATCCACCATAAACAGAGCATTTCCCTTAGCAGCTCCGATTTCCTCAATAGGTGCGACCGCACCAGTCACATTGGATACATGATTGGCAATGATCAGCCGGGTATTCTCCCGCTGCAGTGGAAACAGCGACGAAGCATCCACCTCACCCTTTTCATTCAACGATAAAAAGGAAATGGATATATCCGCCGTCTGTTCCAGAAACCTTAACGGCCGCATAACGGAATTATGCTCAAACGGGGTAGTAATGATATGATCACCTTGTCTCAGAAAATGGGGAAACAGCCCCATAATCCCAACATTCAGGGATTCAGTCACATTTGCCGTAAAAACGATCCGGCTCGAATCACCACATTTGAACAGTCCGGCTATCCGTTCCCTGGCATTAAAAAGGATTCTTGCCGCTTCAAGCGATCCCCTGTGGGATGAACGGCCGGGACTCAATGGAACGTCTTTCAGAGCTGCAGAGATGGCCTCCGGCACACCTGGAGGTTTTGGAAACGAAGTTGCTCCATTATCGACATAAATAAACGGCTTTGTCTTCATCCTGAATCCGTGACCGAGAATGTTGTTTTATTAAATATCACCCTGATATATTATAAAATTATTGGATTATACAGTTTTAACCTAAAAGAATGACTCGCCCTTAGGGTCATACGCTAGCACTGCATCTTTGTTTGATTGAACCATCCGATATAGTTCACTATTATTGAACGGTTCAATCAAACAAAGCTACAGCACTATCGAATGATCACGAATTCAGGATCATATTACCAAGGACTCATGACTTTTGCGGCAGCAGCCATAGCACTCATGATTTCATACATGTTGGTCGGTTGACCTACACGAAGAGTATCTTTGAGGTGATAATAATCCAGACAGGTGCCGCAGGAATAGATTTCAACACCCTGGTTCTCGAGCAGCTGAAGGGGTTCTATCAAATCCGACTCCTTTGCTGTTAAAAAAACACCGCTATTATAAAAGAACATCTTCACGGGCTGCGGGTTTACCTCCTTAATCGTCTTAATAAAGGCGCGCATAAGAACAATACCCAGCTCTTCATCTCCATCCCCCATGGTATTTGAACCAATCATATAGACAAGGCCTGATCCTGGACTGCAGGTATAGTCTTCAGCAGCAGGAGCATCAGGCTCGACTTCAGATCCGGATGTTTTTGTAAGGATTAAGTGATAAACACCTTGTTTTTCCGTTATGCTGACCTCACAACCCTGACTTTTTCCAAAACGGGCCACATTTTCCCGTGAGGCCTCGTTATCGACAATAACCTCAATAATACCCTCATCAATGGCAGCCAGCGCATCCCTAGTTTCAAGAACAGGTTGCGGACAGGTCATTCCCATGCAATCAACAGTACTCTTTTTTTTCATTCTCTCTCTAAAGGCTTTTATTTCTCTTCATTACGATTTTTAAACAATGAAGGCAAATGTAATCACACACAAATTCCCTGTCAATTGTTAACAATCCTCACTCCTGGGTCAATTGATAAAGGAAATGCCTACTACAGGGGAAACAGACCATTGGTTACGTCGATTGCAGCACTGGTAAGCAATTTATTTTCCATTACTTCAAACCAAGATAACTCATCACGGGCAAGTAACATGCTCAATCTTAAGGGAAAATTGTAACCGTCTACAACGTGTGGGTGATGTTGGCAGGTAAGCGGAGCAAAGCGTAGACTCATAACGCAAGGCGTTGTATGCCGGCGCTATAAGGTTTGCCGATCGTCTGCAACATATACGCCTTTGATCGCTTACAACCGAGCTAGCTGCCTGAACCAATAACAACGAGATCATTTGGCAGGATCACTTTTACAATATGCCAATCACCCTTTTGTTTGCCTAGAAAAATTTCCACTCTGTGGTTTTCCTCCACAGCAGGTTGCCGGGACGTTTTTCCACTCAGTTGGATAAGGCTTGTGGCTCTGGCCTGCCCTTTTGGATCAATATCTATTGCTAATTGTTCCAGATTGATCCGAAAATTGAGAAAACGACTGCGGAAAAAAATAAGGTGCTGAACAGCCAGTTCACGTTCAATCCCTTCTTTGTACCCTCTGTCTGGAATGACGACGTCACAAACCAGCGCAAGATGACTCTTCACCGTACGCATTTTCATTGACAGTACAAGCTGGTTTTCCTGCTCATCTTTGCTGAGTTTCTCAGCCACACCATAACAGATGCGTTGAATAGTCGCTTCATCGCTGTAATAATAGAAAAACCAGCCGCAGCCCCCGATAATGAGCAGGGACAGTCCTGTCAAAAGTACCTTCTTACTCACCTGTTATGATATCCAGAGGTTACGAGTTTTTATCATTTATCAACCGGCTGATCTCATCTTCACCAAGAGGTAATTTGTTTTTAATGGAAAGACTTGTGCGCCACTCTTCTTTAAAATTTTTCTGGATTTTCAGGTTGAGTAATAGCGTGAAACCCATGGCCAGGAAGGCCCCCAGGCTTGCAAGAGCCATGTCTTTATGGGCATCCCAGACATCTCCCTGAGTACCGAGATAGGCAATACCCAGATCACCACCAAAAAGCTCTGCCGCTCCCCACTCAAACAGCTCAAACATCATGGAAGCTGCCATGGTCAATTCCAGCGGGAAAAAATAGGCCCAGAATCCTTTAGCGTTGGCGATTCGACAATAGACCTCTCTAATCGGATAGGCCAGCAAGACACCAAAAAGAAAGTGAACCGAACGGTCAAAATGGTTCCGTTCCCATCCCATAAACTCATTGAGGCTGAAACCAAATGTTGCCGTTAAAAAGGAATCATAGGGAACCTTGGCATAGGTGTAATGGGCGCCGATTTCATGGAGACACATGAATATGAAGATCAGAAAATATGATATCCGTGACAGGGGAAACTGCTTGTAAGTGAGGGCAAGGACAGCAACAAAAATAACCGCCAGTACATTCTCCAGAGCCCAATCCGCACGATCATAGGGTGATATGGCGAGTATGACAAACTCAACACAAAATATCACAGCCAGAATCGCTAGAAACTTCTGATGGGAAATCTTCATACTGACCTCCACTTATAGTTAATCTTGATCAGGTATACCATAGGTGCATGGCACTTCTGCCTGGCAGAGACCGCAGGCATAGGTGTTGAGCCCAAATTTCTTTTGAATGTAGTGGTTCATTGACTGTTCGGTATACCGCATACACTTCTGTTTATCATGCCCGTTCTCAGTTAGCGCCCCTACCGGGCAGCGGCTGATACAGTCACCGCAGCTACCGTTCTGGTAAAAGAGACAATATTCATGATGGTCTTCATAGGGTCTTGGTGTCGGCTCAATCTTCAGTTCTGCAACAACAGAGCCGACCCTGACGGCTTTGCCCACAGCAGTAATCAGCCCATCACACAAACCGAAAGTACCAAGCCCGGCCGCGTAAGCCGCATGCCTCTCAGACCAGTTGGAACAGGGAGCGTACTGACCGATATTGTACCGCTTCCAGGAAGTGGACAGCATAGGGGCCATACTCCGAATCCCCTTCTCTTTCAGCCACCCAATGACAAACTCCCGCAGACAGACATTAAAATCCTCCCCCATGGCCCTGGTATGAGCCCAGCGCCTGGACGGTTGCTTGGTTTGTTTTGCCTGTTCTACTCGTATTTTCCGACTGGATGGCAAAATCCAGCTGATAACGGTTAACTCTGATGGTTGTGGTGGTTTATGGGAAAAAGAAGATCTAAACAGTTCCAGAGGTGAGAGGTAGAAAGAGCCGATATGATGCTTGTACTCGTCATACAGGGGATCGGCACCACTTGAAAACCCGACCAATGGTTGATCGAACACTTTTTCATCAAAGGGTTGTCCCAGGTTATTTTCAGGAGATTGGCTGACAAAACTCCTAATCATCGATTCGATGAGAATAGCGGTCTGGGTGGGATTGTCGAGATCAGGAACCATGGTGGCCTGTTCAACCGCTCTTCACACTCATACAGACATCAATAATATGATGTTTTTCAGGATGCTCTTCCGGGTTGTTGAGGTAGATCTCGTAGCTGGGTCGAGACATATCGATCTCATACTCACTGTTGTCAATCCATTTGACAATATCGATCCAGGCATTGGCATACTCATCAGGGCCGGTCAACTCAGCATTCATGACCACATATTGTCCACCCGGAAGCACTTGTTTATTGATTTCACCTTCAACCTCGGTTTCCTCCGGAATCGTCATGCACGCTTCTAAAGTGAGGTCTTCCGGCTGAGTTACATTCGGATCATCCTTATATGATGAAAGAAACTGGGTTGTTGGACCTATCAGTCCTTTAGGACCTGCCCAGGCGCCGAGTTTGGTGAACAGATCACGAAATATCTCGGCCTTGCCAATATAATTACCGACAAAGGAGACATAGGCCACCGTTCTCTCTTCCAGTTGTCTAACCTCCGGTTGGCTGGTTTTCATCAAAACCTCCTCTACCCCAACAGCTTATTTTGTGTGATCGGTATCCTCTCCAGGCCAAGGCCCCATAGGAAACGGCTGTTGTTCACTGTTAAAGGTCAGGTAAAGCACAATTTCATAGATATATTTTGCTAGTCCCTTGGAAAACTTATGCAGCTGTTCATTGGGCTTGTCGGTAATCAGGACAGTAATGAACTGGAACACCACAATAGCAACCACTACCATCTTAGCAATACTGACTAAAAATGCAAAAAGAACCATATAGAGTCCCCGCCACCAGATTGCCTTCTTGTCTTTTT
>CAZLGM010000214.1:0-5535 GCA_964558875.1 uncultured Desulfocapsaceae bacterium | reverse complement strand
TTCAAACCTTCCAGGACCATGGATACGATACATCGGGTCGGCGATACTGGGCCGCTCGAATTGGTAAAGGACTGCGTCTGATAGCGCTTGACGGCTGCCTTTGCGAAGCTGGTGTGAAATATGGCGGCTACCTGCCAAAGAGTCAGCTGGACTGGCTGAACAATCAGCTTGCCGGTCACAGGGATGACCTTCATCTTATCATGGTTCACCACAATCTGGTTTATTGGGGAAACGACCATCTCAGCACCAGGGGACGATGGTTCAGCCTTGATAACAGCAGCGAAGTGCGCCGGATTCTGGAAGCGTTTAGTCCAAACGTCTGTGCGGTGATCTCGGGACATCGGCATATCGGTTTAAGAACAAGGCGGTTGAACGATATCGATTATCTGACCCTGCCGTCCATCAATTCCTACCCGATGCGATACACTATTTTTGAACTGAGTGGCCATGAATTGAAGTGGAAAACTATTCCTGTTCCTGTTGAAGCACGACTGCACCGAAAGGCAAAGTCGCATCTGATCAGCGCTGACTGGATTGAGTCGTTGAATAAAATGACTGTAGATCAAATCCTCAAATTTTATGAAAATAATATTCAAACATCAGGCCACTTTGTATTATAATGGATTGACGTTCGATGAATACTGAATAGGTTTTCAGATCTATACGGAGATAGTCGATGAACAAAAAAAGACAGATCCTTAAATCCTGTATTCCCAAAGCGGTTTTAAAACCCATGACTAAGGAGGCCTTCAAGGCGATTCCACCGAATTATCACAATGATGGTCTGACCGGAATTATGAAATTCCCGTTTCGCATTGGTCGGGAGTCACGTGTTCAAAAGGTAAAAGGAGAGCTGGTCCGGCTTGAGAGGTCAAAACGCAAGAATGGGAAGGAGCCGACAAACGACCTCTACTTGATGGACCATGGCCAAAAGTTCAATATTTCACGAAAACATCTTAAGATTGAACTGGTCGACGGAGAATATCACATTGTCGATCGTGGAAGTGTCTGCGGGACTACAGTGAAAGGTGAAAATATCGGCGGAGATAAACAACCGGGCAGGGCTGTGCTCAAAGATGGAGATGTGGTTTCCATCGGTTGTTCGTCAACCCCTTATGTCTACGAGTTTATCTGTCTTGATATTTTAAAGAAGTAAGGTGAAAACAGATTTTTACTGGCATGGTCCTGTACGAAAAGGGGTGGATATGGGATTAGCGTACACTTCTCTTCAGTTCAGGCTAGTCGGCTCCATTGATTGCCTGAACCATCAATAGCGCCTGCCTGGTGGCTTTCACATTATGAACCCGCAGGATCGAGGCCTTTTTCATAGCGCCAATTGCCGAGACAACGGCAGTGGGCAGATCCCTGTCCGAGACATCGAGTCCGGTGATATCACCGATAAATCGTTTTCTTGAGTGACCGAGAAGAACTGGTAACCCAAGTTCATGAAACCTCTCAAGATGCTTGAGGATGGAAAGGTTGTGCTCCAGTGTCTTACCAAATCCGATTCCGGGATCAACTGTGATCCGCTGTCGATCGATCCCCTGGTCTTCGAGTTCCTTCAACCGGTCGTCAAAGAACTGTAAAATATCAGTGACCACATTACTATAATGCGGATTGACCTGCATATTGCCCGGTGTTCCCTGCATATGCATGATAATAAGGGGGACATCGATTCTGGCAACAAACCCTATCATTTCCGGATCGTGGCTCAGGGCTGAGATATCATTGATGATATTGGCTCCGCTGTCGAGAGCTTCTTTGGCGATTTGGGCTTTAGTAGTGTCGATGGAGATGGGCAGCCTGGGAAAATGGCTCCGAATGGCTTTAATAACCGGAATGACCCGTTGCCGTTCTTCATCGAGACCGACCGGCTGGGCGAAAGGCCTGGTCGACTCACCACCCACATCGACGATATTGGCGCCATCTTCAACAAACACTTCGGTCTGCCTCATGCAGTCGTCAACTGAAGTGAGGAGTCCTCCATCAGAAAAGGAGTCGGGCGTCACATTGAGGATGCCCATAATTTTCATGACGATTCTCCTCAGGCAGCAGGCTCGGCATCAGGATTCACCTGCTCGGGCGGAGTCTCAGGTGCCGGAGGAACATTCGGCGGCTCTGAGGGGCCATTACCGCCATCAGCCTGTTCGTCCGGTCTCAGCTCCGAAATGATCCTGTTGATGTCATCCAGCATGATGGTCTCTTTCACCAGCAGTTCCTGGGCAACCTTGGTGAGGATGTCCTTGTTGGTAGTCAGCAGGTCGGTGACCCGTTCAGAGGCAGCCAGAACAATATTTTTTACTGCAGCATCAATCTGTTTAGCCGTATCTTCACTGAAATCACGGTGCTGGGCAATCTCCCTGCCAAGGAATATCTGTTCCTCTTTCTTTCCGTAGGTGAGTGGCCCAAGGTCTTCGCTCATTCCCCATTCGCAGACCATCTTTCTGGCAAGATCCGAGGCCCGTTCAAGGTCATTGCCGGCGCCTGTGGTGATCTCGTTAAAAATAATCTTCTCAGCGATTCTACCGCCAAACAGGATACTGATCGAATTCTCAAGATACTTCTTCGAATGGGTATATTTCTCATCAATGGGAAGCTGCATTGTGAGACCGAGAGCCCGACCACGGGGGATAATAGTCACCTTGTGGATGGGATCGGTATCCGGCAGCAGTCTGGCCACCAGGGCATGCCCCGCTTCGTGGAAAGCGGTGATCTCTTTTTCTTTTTCAGTAATGATCATCGACTTACGTTCGGCGCCCATCATGATCTTGTCTTTTGCCCTCTCCAGCAGGTCCAGAGTAACCTTATGCGCCCCTTCACGGGCAGCCATCAGAGCAGCTTCATTGACAAGATTTTCCAGGTCGGCACCGGAAAAACCGGGAGTTCCCCTGGCAACAATGCCCATGTCAACATCGGGGGCCAGTTTGGTTTTCTTGCCATAGATCTCCAGAATTTTTTGTCGTCCTCCAACATCGGGAATAGGAACAACAACCTGGCGGTCAAAACGACCGGGTCGCAGAAGAGCAGGATCGAGGACATCGGGCCTGTTGGTGGCAGCAACGATAATTACGCCTTCACTGGACTCGAAACCGTCCATTTCAACGAGAAGCTGGTTCAGGGTCTGTTCACGTTCGTCGTGTCCGCCACCGAGACCGGCGCCTCGATGTCGCCCGACAGCGTCAATTTCATCGATGAAAATGATACACGGCGCGTTCTTTTTTCCCTGGGTGAAGAGATCTCGAACCCGGGAAGCACCAACACCGACAAACATCTCAACAAAGTCAGAGCCGGATATGGTGAAAAAAGGGACATCAGCCTCACCGGCGATTGCTTTGGCAAGCAGCGTTTTACCTGTACCGGGAGCACCCATAAGTAAAACACCCTTGGGAATCCTGCCGCCGAGTTTTGTGAATTTCTGAGGCTCTCTGAGAAAATCGATGATCTCTTCAAGCTCCTCTTTGGCTTCTTCAATACCGGCAACATCTTCAAAGGTTACCTTGGTTTCTCCCTGCTCCATCAGCTTCGCCCGGGTTTTGCCAAAAGAAAGGGCTCCGCCCTTGCCGCCGCCCTGCATCTGTCGCATGAAAAATATCCAGACACCAATGAGCAGGAGCATGGGAAACCAGGACACGAAAATTGTCATAAACCAGGACTCTTTCTGAGTCCCTTTGACGGTGATATCGACGCCTGACTTTCGCAAAGTAGGGATCAGATCTTTGTCAGCCATTGGGTAGACGGTCTGAAAGGGCTTGCCGTCCTTCAGATTCCCTGAAATAACATCACCATCAATCTTGACCTGGCGAATAGCGTCTGATTCGACACTGGCCATGAACTGGCTATATGTGAGCGAGGTCTTGTGTCCCGCTGGTTTGTTAAAAAGATTGAAGAGCAGGATCATGGTCAAACCGATTACCAGCCACATGCTCAGGTTTTTATAAAATGTATTCAAAGGAACCTCCGATGCTTCCTGTTGTCTGTGTTACGCGTTGCCACACCGTTTCCATAAACGGTGTGCGTTCCATACTTTTATACGGTTATCTAATAGTAAAACATCTTTGATCAATGTCGAGTCCTGCCGCTCTTTTTTATTTTGGGGTCGGTAGGAAATAAAAAAAAGTGTCTACGCAAAATACTGTACAGGTTGAACGCCCAGAGCGGTTTCCCTCATTTCTTTTATCGAGGTAACCACCGAAATAGCCCCGGCAGCCGTCGTTGTATAGGGAATGTGGAGTTCCAGAGCAGCCCTGCGTATTGAGTAGGAGTCGTCGGTAGTGCGTTTACCCATGGAAGTGTTGACTACCCAGCAAATCTGGTTGTCCTGTATCTTGTCAAGGATATGGGGCCTGCCCTCGGAAATCTTATTGACTTTAATGCAGTCGATACCCTTGTCCTGAAGATAGCGGGCTGTCCCCTTGGTGGCAACCAGGGAAAAACCAAGGTCGACCAACTGGCTGGCTACATTGACAATAGCGGGCTTGTCCCCATCGCGTACACTTAAAAAGACTGTTCCGCTTTCCGGCAGGGTATCGCCGGCGGCAAGCAGAGCTTTGGCAATGGCCAATCCCAGGTTGTCATCGATACCCATGACCTCACCGGTCGATTTCATTTCTGGACCGAGCAAGGTGTCAACATTCTGGAACCGGTCAAAGGGAAAGACCGCTTCCTTAACGGCCCAATGATCAATCTCAACCTCTGTTGTCAGGCCAAGATCGGCAAGCTTGTTACCCAGCATCACTTTGGTAGCCAGCTTGGCCAGTGGAACACCGGTTGCCTTTGAGACAAAGGGTACAGTTCTGGAAGCCCGGGGGTTGACTTCAAGGATGTACAGGGTCTCGTCCTTGACGGCAAACTGGACATTCATCAGGCCAATGACACCAAGTTCCTGGGCCATGGACCGACTGGCATCTTTGATCTCATCAATAAGCCTGTCAGACAGGGTATGGGGAGGCAAGACACAGGCGGAATCGCCGGAATGTATCCCCGCTTCCTCAATGTGCTGCATAATACCACCTATTACCGTAGTGTTTCCGTCGGAAATGGCATCGACATCGATCTCGATGGCATCTTTTAAGAACTTGTCCAACAGTACAGGATGTTCGGCAGAGGCGATGCCGGGCAGGGCCATGAAATCCTTAACTTGTTGGTCATTGTACACAATACGCATATCTCTGCCGCCAAGTACATAGGACGGTCTGACCACGATGGGATAACCGATGCGTTGAGCGGATTCCAGAGCTTCTTCAAGGGTGTCGACGGTATCGTTCTCCGGCTGTTTGAGCCCCAGTTTCTTTAAAAATGATTGAAACCGTTCCCGGTCTTCAGCCCGATCAATGGCGTCGGGTGGTGTACCGATAATAGGGACTCCGGCTTTTTCAAGGTCAACGGCCAGATTGAGCGGTGTCTGGCCACCGAACTGAACGATGACGCCAGAGGGTTTTTCCTGCTCGATGATGTTGAGAACATCTTCCAAAGTGAGAGGTTCAAAGTAGAGTTTGTTGGAGGTATCATAATCGGTGGAAACGGTCTCCGGGTTAG
>CAZLGM010000213.1:0-5595 GCA_964558875.1 uncultured Desulfocapsaceae bacterium | reverse complement strand
CCAGAAAGACGAAGACCATGGCGGCCCTATTGCAAATAATTCGTGAAAAAAAACACCAAAACTTAGCATTTGGTTCCTTTTCTTTTTTAATATCCGCAAGAGCCAGAACGGAATACCATTCTTGTCAAAGCCATAATGACTCATTTGTAAGATGACAATTTCATCACCACTGAAAGATATACTACCGGCTGTCTCTTTTGAATAAATGATAATGCGAGCCTGATCAACTCCCAGCTTATCTTGAATCTGACTTGAGAATGCATAGACTCCGCCCTGTTTATCCCTAGGCACGAGCATTACTATTTTTCTATTACTCTTGTTCATGTTTTTTCATTCAAATATGAAATAAGTCGATTTCTCAGCTTCTTGGGCAGATAACAGGTGACAAGGCCGGCAGTGGCTTTAAAAGTAAATTTGTGCCGTAATGACTTAAAGAAATATTGTTGTGCTGTTTTTCTTTGATGAAAACAAAGACGGTTCTTTCCAGCCTGAAACAAGGCCCGGCTATATTTTGTCTTCAGCAGATCTGTTCTTTCCGGAAATAAACCTAGATCAAGCAATCTTCGGAAAATATAGACCATATTATCGAGCTTGTCCGATGCTTTTCTCGCCGTTTCCATCTCACCATGCAGTCGATACCGAGTTAATCTACGTGGGATATAATAGGCAAAACGACCTGTAGCTGCCAATAGACATGAAGTCCAGAAATCATATGCCCCTGCGACTTCTTTTTCCAGTAAATGTATGTTTAGGGCATCCTTTCTGAATACTGAGGCCATTGCTAACGGCACCCCATTTTTCTCCAGAACAAATAAGTCCAGATTGGTAACTTTGCCTTTAGGCAGATTCTTTCTACCATAATGAATAGTATTGAATTCCGTCTGACTTCTGTCCAATTTACCATCACTTAACATGATCCAGTGATCGGAAAAAGCCAAAGCGAAACGGCTGTCTTCATCCAAAGGCAAGACCAGAGCTTGGAGAAAATCAGGCTCCCAGGCATCATCATCATTTAGAATAGCAATGTATTTTCCAGATGCCGTTCTCATTGCTTTTTTTATATTGAGGACAACACCAAGGGTTTCAGGATTACCCTGGTAAATACACCGCTCATCCTGAAATGAACTGACAATATCTTCTATTTCACTGTTACATGAATCGTCAGCAATAATTATCTCAAAATCCGTGAACGTCTGATTGAAAACACCTTGCAATGCTTCAGCAATATATTGTGTGCGTTTATATACAGTTAAAATAACTGAAACTTTTGGTGAGGCTATCTTGCTCATTAAAACAATCTTAAAACAGTATACGCTTGACTTTATAATGATTGTGAGGCTGTAGACAGTACAGCGCTACTTTTTCACTGCTCTTAGCAACACCTGGTAACCGAACAGATTGGGCCAATATTTACAACCCAGTGCATCAATTACAGAACACCATCTGTTTGGCAGAATGTATCTCCGAAGTATCCACAATGGAACGTTACCTGTTACTTTTTTTTCTGTTACAGACAGATCAGGCACCTGTGACATCAGGAATGATTCCACAGTAAAAAATGTGAAAAAACGCAGGTGGGAATCATCAAGTACTCCGCCATCCTGATAAGTAAAATCACCGAATAGAAATTGAATTCGCATTTTCCATGAGAGAACATTTGGAACGGCAATAATCATCCTCCCATCTCTTTTAAGTAGCTGAACAAATTCAGCCAGCACTCCGGCAGGATCGCGCAGGTGCTCTAATACATGGGAAAACAACAACAGGTCAAAGCTCTTTTGGGTTAGATTATTTGGTAATTGACTCTCAAGATCAAATACCCAGCATTTTTCCATATACCTGTCAGCTTCCCTGGCTTCAGCTTCTGAATGTGTAATTCCAAATATTTTTGATTTCGGATAACGTGATTGAAGTACAGCTGCATTTCCTCCTGCACCACATCCTATATCTAAAATTGTAGTCGGTTCGAAATCAATGAGATCTATAGCGGGTTTATTGCTCGTACCTATACCAGCGTAAATGCGAGCAGACTGCGTGGCTTTTCCGGCCCTATTTTTCTTCACCTCTTATTTCATCCTTGCTTAACTTCATCTAATAACAGTTCTTTTCCAGTTAACTATATGTTTTTAAATACAATCCAATACAGATACAAACAGGTTATACAATAATCAGCAAACCCTTCAATTGCCTGGACCGGTTTCATCACAAAGGGATTTCCCACCATTAATCACTCTATTTATGACATCCAAGTATTTTTTGGTTACTGCTTTGGCAGTATGCTCCTGAAGGAACTCCTGCCTCAAGAGGTCTGTTGGTTGACCGGAAATGGGAGAACCTGTCCGAACAGCTTTGCCAATTTCAATCATCTTTTCTGCAAAATTGGCTGCTGTCGGCTCAACAACCAGGCCGCAATTGCCAACTGCTTCCGGTAATCCACCACGATCTGAAACAATCACCACACGACAACAGGCCAGACCTTCCAGTGCCACAATACCAAAAGGCTCATCCCATAGTGAAGAAACAACCATACAGGTATGTCTTTGAAGCTCGGATACCAACTCTTCACCGTCCAATGCTCCGGTAAAATGTACATTTTTATCTACTTGAAGTTCATTTACCAATAACTCAAGGGGATTTCTTTCCGGTCCATCGCCTATGATAGTAAGTGTCGCATCCGGAACCTCTTCCAAAACCAACTTAAAGGCATTGACGCAGACATCACCTCCTTTATCAGATACCAATCTGGCGCAAAAGACAAAGTCCCGATCATGTTCTGGATTCAGAGGTATCTTAAATAGCTCATCATTATAAGGATTGCTAATCACTATAGATTGAGCAGGCAGTATGCTCCTGGCAACAAATGATGAACATGAAATATTAACCACAAATCGCATGAGTATCCGTTTTAATTGTTCAAATACAATATTTCGGGATATGAGTATCTTATAGTGACTCTGATGCAAGATAACAATAGGTACCTGAGCTGACCATGCCGCAATCATTCCATGAAGGCTGATATTCAACATGAAAACCACATCTGCTCGCTTAAAGGCTTCCACCCTTTTCACAAACCTGCTTGTTCTCGTTATATGAAAGGGAAAGCTGCTATCATCACCATCTTCATTCAGGGCATCAGTTACAACCTCAACCGAGTATCCCAACTTGCTCATTTGAGTGGCAGACATTTGGGCAATACGTTCCAAACCTCCCAACATCGGATAAAAAGCTCGTGAGAAAACGCAGATTTTATTCATCCTGAGCTCCAACCGCTGTTTGTTATTACAATTAGGATGAGAGAACAAACCGATCTCTTATTTCTGAAAAGAAACGGTTTCATATCTGTTCAGAATTGATACAATATTGTTTAGCCGCCGACAGCTCCAATTGAATATTTGCTCTGTCACGGATATAGAGAGTATTCCCTGTGCCGGTATAGTGCCCTCCTGTGTCAATAAGCTTCCGGGTAAAAGGCTCATAGATATATGACCCGAAGCCGAAAGAAATCATTCGGTTATGCAGTTTATCTTCATCATATCCATATTTACTGCCGCTACCATTGAGCTCCATAATCACTGCCTGTAATCGGGGATCGGAAAACGTCTTTTCACCACCCTTCACAACATCCGTTTCAAACCCTTCCACATCTATTTTGATCAACTTTGGAACCTGACCGGCCAGAGCACTGTCAAGCGTAGACACAGAGACTTGAACGACCTCCCCGGAATACTGTTCTTCTTCTGTAACAATCTGATTTCGAGTATCCCGGTCAGCCATCATTGTCAACATTCCCGTCGCTCGTCCCAAAGCTTGCATCCTTGCATCTATTTTCCCGTCGAGTCGGTTAACATAGAGGTTATCAAGTAATGATTCATAGGTTTCTTTCACAGGCTCGAAACAAATGACCGTTGCACCTGTAACACTTGCCAGGACAGTATAAGCTCCAATATTTGCACCAATATCCACAAACAGATCACCTTTTTGAAGTGCATGGAGGACAAAAGCCATATCTTCAAATTCGTGTAAACCACAGTAGATATTTCCTGTTGCGCCAGTCATTCCTGGCTTAACCAGTAAAAAAGAGTTGTCAACAAAAGGAACAATCACCGGCCAGCCAAGGATTCGACTCCCTATCTGCCAGCGCATCCACCGCATAAATGCGCCTATTTTGTTTC
Organism: uncultured Desulfocapsaceae bacterium; assembly: GCA_964558875.1. Lineage (GTDB taxonomy): Bacteria > Desulfobacterota > Desulfobulbia > Desulfobulbales > Desulfocapsaceae > CAZLGM01. The sequence continues at coordinate 1,423 of CAZLGM010000213.1, read as the reverse complement.
TAGTTGCAAGTGGATGGCAAGTAATGCAGCGATATGTATTGAGCAAACCCATAACCTACTAGTGTCCTGTTGGAACAGTCATTTATAGAAACAAATTCTCAAACCTCATTCATCAACAAAGCTATCACTGATATCCCCCAACATATTAAGAAGTTACCTCTACAAGGCTGGACCGATTAACTGTTTATCTGCCGCTCTTCTCCTCGCTCCAGTGTCATTTCTACCTGATATGACGAAACACAAAGATTCGAGAAAGCATAATAATCTTTTATGTTCTGCCCCTTACATTCCCCTTATCAAGATAAGCATAGTATAATTTACATGGTTCCTATCAGGGTCACAATCAATCACTATATAGCCAAAGAAACAGGCAAGCATTTTTTCAGTATATCACTATTCAAGCATCGAGTTCTTGATCAAATAGTGTGCCGTCTGTTGAGCGGCTATTTCCTGACCTTTATCATTCCAGTGGTTATCAATACCTGTGAAGAAAAGAGTATCAGGCTCATTTCTTAAAAAGATATCGAACAGGTTAATATATTTAATTTTGTAAGATATACATATATCTTCCACAATTTTGGTGAGGTTCTCTCTTTTATATTTAGAGTATCTTTCCAGAGATTTATAACTAAGTCTTTTGTTATCAATCGTTAAATCTGTCGCTGATGGCTGTATAACAACAAGAAACCTGACAGATTTTTCTTTTGCAATATTATTTGCTTCTTTTAACACTTCCGTCATTAATAGAGTTTTTTCCCTTGAAGATTCGCTAAAAGGATCAATTGCAATATCAACATCATAATGATCTTCAAAATGAGAATACTTTTTGGGTTGCAATTGTTTATATATTGAATATTCCGCCTCGTTGGCTCTCTGAAGTTGATCGATTATTTCTCCCTGCTCCTCATTTCTAACAAACAAATGGCTGGATATTTTATTTATGGCTCGCATAATTAACAATCGAGACGTAAACGATTTATAACTCTCATTGTAAGTTAAATTCTGGTCAACAATTATTTTATGGCCTGTACGTGTTAAACGACCATCATCGTTTAAGTCAAACAATCTGTTCCGGATAATGTCTCCGAAATCATTATCAGCAAAAATATGAAAGACCACAAGATCAGGTCGATACTTATCCACTTCCTTTGAAAACCTAATCAGACTCTGATCGGGTCCGAATCCAATAATTCCCGCATTGAGAACTTCAATATTTTGTAGACCATCTTTTTGAAGGCGCAATTCCAATTGCCCGGTATATGTATTTTCCAGGTCTGAAAACCTTGCCTGTATATTCGAATCACCATAAACAATCACTCGTAAATCCGGGTTAGATTTCAGTTCAGCACCTCGAAAAGAATCGCTGTTGGTTTTCCAGTGAATCGATTTCCCGCCATTCTCTTTATTTCGATTAAATATTTTT
>CAZLGM010000212.1:0-5626 GCA_964558875.1 uncultured Desulfocapsaceae bacterium | reverse complement strand
GTTGTATCAGGAAAACGCATTCGGTTCGGATGTTCTGACAAACACCTTTGTTGCCCGATACACAATCGACGGCCAATCCGTTACAGCCTATATTTCCAGCCAGACAAACTCCGATCAGGCAAAACAGGCTGGTGAGGGCTATCACCGGTTTCTCATTGATTCAGGAGGCGCTCCCCTTGAGGGAGCCAAGGGTGACATCCGTTATGTCGATCTTTTTGGAACGATTGAAAGCCTGATTATAACTGGGAAGTATGTAGCCGGTGTTCATGAGGCAGATGAGCTACAGCATGCTGAAACACTCAGTAAAAGACTCCTGAAACGGTTGCAGTCATTATGAAAGACAACAACGATCAAAGCTGCACCAGAAGAGAGTTCATAACCAGAAGCGCCAAAGCCTCTCTATCCATTGCCGCTGTTTCCGCAACCGGCTATCTACTCCACGATTCGGTCGGCCCCTCGCGGATGCAGCCCCAAAAGGTGCTCACTCACCTTCCCGACTTTCATGTATCTCCCATATCCGGTAAAAGCCTCTCAATTGTTTCCGGAACGGACAGGATTAAAACGCTCAACCACGGGATGCAACTGCTCGGTGGGATCAACCATTTTATCAAACAAGGCGATATTGTCGGTATCAAACCAAATATCGGATTTGCCTCTCCTTCAATGCTCGGCGCGACTTCCGACCCGGAACTGGTTGCTGAACTCATCAGGCTTTGTTACCAGGTTGGAAAAGCATCAAAAGTCCTGGTTTTTGACAATCCGATCAACGATCCGGCCGCCTGTTTTCAACTCAGCGGCATAGAAGCAGCCTGCAGGAAAAACGGTGCTGAGCCTATATTGCCCCGTGATCACTACTTTGGCCGTCTCACACTCGATAAAGCAAAACTGATTCGTGACTGGCCGGTGTTTCTGGAACCGCTGTTAAGGATCAACAAGTTAATCGGTATCGCTCCGGTCAAACACCATCATCGAAGCGGCGCATCTATGTCTATTAAAAATTGGTACGGTCTTCTGGGGGGACGGCGCAATATCTTTCATCAGGACATTCACACCATAATCGGTGAACTGGCCATGATGGTAAAACCTACTCTGGTTATCCTTGACGGCACCCGGGTGATGGCTACCAATGGACCAACCGGCGGCGCCCTTTCCGATCTCAGACAGGCAAATACTATGGTTGTCGGCTGTGATCACGTCAGTGTCGACTCCTTTGGCTGCTCCCTGTTGGAATTAAAACCGGACGACCTTCCTTTTCTTGGCAAGGCTGAACAATTCGGGGCAGGCAGCCGGGATTTTCAATCTCTACAACCCCTGTACGGAAATGTGAGTTGAATATGCGAATCGTCACCACCCGTCGAATAAGCCAGCTCTTCTTTTTCCTGCTCTTTCTCTGGTTCTGTATCGTTTCAACTCCCGGCAATCGTTTTCACCAGCTTGACGGCTGGGTGGTCAACTGGTTTCTGCAACTCGATCCGCTGGTCGGTATCGCCACCATTCTCTCAACACACACACTCTATGGATGGCTTGGCTGGGGACTGTTCAGCATTGTTGTTACCATACTGTTCGGTCGTTTTTTCTGCGGTTGGCTTTGCCCTTTTGGAACGCTTCATCAGGCTTTTTCCTTTGTTGTTCACCGAAAGGCTACAGTGAAAAAACGGCTGGAACTCAACAGTTATCGTCCCCTGCAGAAAAGCAAATATCTTCTGCTTTTTGTGTTTCTTACCATGGCCGCTTATCCGGGAGAATCAGGAATTCTTGTTACAGGGTTGCTGGATCCCATTCCCCTATTCACCCGAACTGTCAATCTCGTCCTTTTACCGATTGCTGATGCGGATATTGGTTTTACCTCAGTCAACCAGCGATGGTATCAAAGCTCCACATTGATTGGTGCTGTTTTTCTCATCTTTCTCCTGCTTAACCTTGTTGTCCCCCGTTTTTTTTGCCGCTTTCTCTGCCCGACAGGAGCCCTTTTCGGACTGTTTTCCCGGTTGTCTCTTTTTCGTTTCGGCAAAGAGCAGGAGCAGTGTTCAGATTGTAAAAAGTGCGAACAATTCTGTGAGGGCGGCTGTTCACCCTCGACATCGATAAAAACCGGTGAATGTCTGCTCTGCTGCAACTGCATCGATCCCTGTAAAGATGCAATTTTTGATTATCGACCACAGCCCTTTCCTGGAAACCGGGAAAAACATGTCGATCTTTCCAGGCGCGGGTTTACCCTCTCACTGCTAACCGGTGTGATAAGCGCACCAACTCTTCATTTATCGAACCGATCCGGCTCAAATTTTAACCCAAACCTGATCAGGCCTCCCGGTTCCATTGATGAAGCCAGCTTCCTCAAACGGTGTATCCGCTGCGACCAGTGCATTCGAGTCTGTCCGACCAATGTTCTGCAAGCTGCTGATCTTTCCTTCGGTCTTGCAGAGCTATGGACCCCGAGATTGAATAATCGTATCGGTTCCTCCGGCTGCCAGCTCAACTGTGTTGCCTGCTCGCTAATCTGCCCAACTGCGGCAATCAGGCCTCTTGGGCTTGCTGAAAAGCTTGGAAAGAATGAATTCAGCCAATATGGCCCAATTCGAATCGGCACCGCTTTTTTCGATAGAGGCCGTTGCCTCCCCTGGGCAATGGACACACCCTGCATTGTCTGTGAGGAAAACTGTCCGGTATCACCCAAGGCGATTCACCTGACCGAACACTTTAAAGAGGTGAGAAACGGACGTCGTCAGGTGAAATCAATCGACGCAAATCGTATCGAACTCATCGGGAAAGCCCTGTCGCCCAATCAGTTTGGCAGCGGCGATTATTACTGCCTTATTGGCGATCAGCGCTACCCGATTTTCACCAATGATCAGGCGACCATCACTTTAGACGGGCCGCTTGTTAATGTGACGCAGGCTAAACAGATAACTATCCAGGTACGGCTGCAGCAGCCTGCTGTGGATTTAAAAAGATGTATTGGCTGCGGTATTTGCGAACATGAATGTCCCGTCAGCGGACTCAAGGCTGTTCGGGTGACGTCCGAGGGTGAAACCAGAAGCGGCGGGAAGAGACTTTTATTACAAACATAAGCAACAATGGTAACTATTCAGCTTACAATTGATATCATTCGGAAACCCGTTTTCTGTAACTGTTCAGATGTGCCCCAGATTTGGACAGGCAGCGTTTTCAGCTATACAAAGGGGTATGCTGGAAAGGCTGACCGTTCAAAGCTGGGGTACAGCTGAACAGTTCTCAACAATCTTGGTCACGGAATCAGCAGGAGGTTAACCAATGACAAATAAAAAAGTAGACAACACCAGACGTAATTTCCTAAAAACTATCACCGCGGCTACTGCCTGCTCCCTTCTTGCCGGTACCGGTGAAGGAGGATCGGTTCAAACCGCCCATGCTGCAACACCATCGGGAAAGGCATCCCAAAAAAGTAAATATCCGCAGGTTCCCCGGCGTATCCTGGGCAAAACCGGTATTTCCGTCTCCGTGTTAAACCACGGGTTGATGTATAATATTCTTGATAATCAGGCTACCTTGAAACGGGGGCTGATGTGGGGTGTCGACTTCTGGGATACAGCCCATATGTATGCCGGGGGCAACTCCGAATTAGGTGTTGGCAAGTTTATTACCCGAAATCCTGATGTCCGTAAATCCCTGTATATCGTATCCAAGGCATCCTATGCCACCACCATCGACGAGAGGGAAGAGCGGCTGAAGACCTCGCTTAAACGGATGAATACCGACTATATTGACCTCTATTACGGTATTCACGCGCTATCCGATCCGGATGATCTGAATAACGAGCTGAAAAGCTGGGCAATGGATGCCAAAAAACGTGGTCTTATCCGTCATTTCGGTTTCTCTACTCATAGAAATATGAGTGACTGTCTAAAAAAAGCGGCCGAACTTGACTGGATCGACGCTATCATGACCTCCTACAATTTCCGGCTTATGCAGGACCGCAAGCTTAACAAAGCCATCGATCGCTGTCGTAAGGCCAATATCGGCCTGATTGCCATGAAGACCCAGGGTAAAACAATTCGAAGCAAGCAGGACAGAAAACTCACCGATCACTTTCTCGCTACCGGTTATACCGATGGACAGGCAAAGCTCAAAGCGGTTCTTGAAGACAAACGTTTTGCCTCTGTCTGTATCACCATGCAAAGCGGAGCCCTGCTGGTTTCCAACGTGGCGGCAGCTCTTGACAAGGTAAAGCTGTCTTCTTCCGACAAAACAAAACTGCAGGAACATGCCGTGGCAACAAGTAGTGATTTTTGTTCAGGATGCGGCGCTATCTGCGACCGAACGGTAGATGGAGCACCGATCAGCGATGTGATGCGATATCTCATGTACTATCACTCGTATGGCGAGAAAGAAAAGGCAAGGAAACTGTTTGCTGAAATTGATCACCGTGACAGAAAAAAACTGGCTGAGGCAGATTTTTCCGCTATTGAGCAACGCTGTCCTCAGAAACTGCCAATCGGCCATCTGGTACAGGAGGCAGTTGAATTGCTTGGATAAGAAAGACTATAAAGGAAGGCAACAACAAAGCAATCTCCTATAAATAGCGACATGGAGATCAGAGTCTACGCTTACAGCTGCGTTTGGCGCGTAACGACATAATTACAGCTTTCCGGACTATTAGTGTCTTGTCAACGCTGAACTGTCGCATACTACTTGTCCTTTTCCTCACCAGTGAATTGTTGGTTTAAGCCACATAGCCCCACTATGCAACTTAAACCAACAATTCACTGGTATGAAAAATTACTGCGTACTATACGACAGTTCTTCATTGACAAGACACTGGCGGGTTTGTCACTCTTCAGCAAGAATGAAATCCGTTATATATGGATTTTCTTTCATTTCCCAGTCAAGTGTCGAGGTAGGTGTCTCACCGTAATCATGGCCTGGCTGGACGATTGTTGTTTCAGGCAGAACCAAAATCTTCTCTTTAATCGATTGCAGTAGTGTCTGGAGCGAACCTCCGGTCAGATCTGTCCTGCCGACGTCACCGACAAACAAAGTGTCACCGGTAAACAGATTGCCTTCCACCAGATAGCAGACTGAACCCGGAGTGTGGCCCGGAGTATGCAGGGTTTGGATTATCAGATAACCAACCTCTATTTCACTGGCATCTTCCAACAGAATATCCGCCCCACCCGGAGCACTGAGCCCCAATTCTTTCTCGGAAATTTGGCGGATCTCACTTCGGCTGAAGTGGAGCACATCCTCTTTATGCATGCACACAGGAATATCCAGCAGCTTTTTTAATTCCCTGTTGGCCAGGATATGGTCGGCATGACCGTGAGTATTGAGTATGTATTTGACCTGCAGGCCATTATCCCGCACATATTTCAATATCCTGTCGCTCTCACCTCCCGGATCGATAATCACGCATTGCTTTGTACGTGAACAGGAAATGATATAGCAGTTGACCTGATAGCTTCCAACGACAATTTGCAAAATATCGATATGTTCGCTCATAGCTTTTCTTGAATCCGTAAGTATTTATTTGAATACTTCTATCGTAAAAACGACGAAGAGGGATGGGCCGACTTCCATTTCTTCCAGGTGGTATCCTTAAAATCGATACCGGGCAGTACTCTGCCGAAATATTTCCCCTGGATTCCCTTTA
>CAZLGM010000211.1:0-5639 GCA_964558875.1 uncultured Desulfocapsaceae bacterium | reverse complement strand
CTAAAGAGTCTAAAACAAATAGATAAAATAAACAGTAAAAAGACGTCTATTTAAGAAAATAGTAAATTGAAATATTGACTTTACGCTTTGGCAACTTATTATGTAGGTACTGTTGAAAAGTTCCAAGGATTCTACTTGACGAGGTAAAACCTTTACGAGTACCTTGAGTGCGGTATATCAATTAACAAACAAGAGAACAAGAAGTCTATCAAATAGGGAGGCAACACATGTCTGATTTTAACATCACAGACTTGGCGGTACAGAAATTAAAAGAGTACCTTGAGCAGAACAACATTGAATCAGCTCTCCGCATCGCTCTGATGCAGGGCGGCTGAGCAGGTCCCTCACTGGGATTGGCTCTGGATGAGCCTAAAGACAACGACAAGGTTTACGACAACGACAGTCTCACTTTCCTGGTAGAAGAAGGACTGATGAGAACCTGTGGCTCCATCAATGTCGAGTACATTGATGCGGGACCACGATCCGGTTTCGGCATCACTTCCACCAACCCGATCGGTGGTGGCGGCGGATGCAGTTCCGGTTCATGCAGTTCCGGAAGCTGCGGTTAACAGGGTTACAGTATACCAACGGACACTATTGAGATAGCTGACCGGTTGTTGACTGGCAAAACCTGTAATTTTAGGCAAGATGATCAATCAGGTTGTTCATTGATCATCTTGCTTTTTTTATGCCCTTTTAATTTTACAGTTTCTTCGAGAACACCGTGCTCTTCCCCCCCAATATCAACCACATTTAAACATAACCCACCCTGTCACTCAGCCTTGCCGGCAAACCTCCCCTATCTTATCATTTTCTGGTTCGTCACTTTATTCATCTATCCATAAAACATATGTCAAAAACTTGACACGTGTCGTGGCTATTCTTACCGTATGGGTACAATTAACCAGGTGATAGGCAACCTGAACACATGAAAAGAAGAGAATATCGACTGACAAGTGCGGTCAATTAAATAGTGGTGGAGGGAGAAACTATGCAATTTGATAAATTCACTCTGAAATCCCAGGAAGCAATACAGAGCGGCAAACAGTTGGCGGAGCAATTTTCAAACCAGGAAATACAGCCGGCCCATTTGATCAAGGCTATTATCGAGCAGCCCGAGGGTGTTGTGGTGCCTGTTTTACAAAAAATGGGCGTCGACCCGGCTATCATCCTGGGAGAGATCAATCAGATAATTGAGCAACTACCCAAAGTCTCAGGGGCCGGAGCCGGACAGGCGTATCTTTCTGCACAATGTCGAAGCGTTATTGACAACAGCCTGAAGATTGCAACCAACATGCACGACGAGTATGTGAGCCAGGAGCATCTTTTTCTTGCAGTCCTGGAAAATAACCAGCTCGACGAGACCGGGCGGTTGGTACAACACGGCATCAATAAAAACGGTTTTTTGGAAGCGTTGATGACGATACGCGGCAATCAACGGGTAACCGACCCTTATCCTGAAGAAAAATATCAGGCCCTGGAAAAGTATGCCAGAAATCTCACCAATATCGCCCGTGAAGGGAAACTGGACCCGGTCATCGGCCGGGATGAAGAAATCCGGCGAATTGTCCAGGTGCTCTCCAGAAGGACAAAAAACAATCCTATACTTATTGGAGAACCGGGTGTCGGTAAGACCGCTATTGCCGAAGGACTGGCACTGCGCATCGTTAATGGGGATATCCCGGCTACATTAAACAACAAACAGGTGGTCGCTCTTGATCTGGGCTCGCTGATTGCTGGTGCCAAATATCGCGGTGAGTTTGAAGACCGGCTCAAAGCGGTCTTAAAAGAGGTGGAGCAGCGGGCCGGAGAAATCATCCTCTTTATTGATGAGATTCATACTCTGGTCGGCGCTGGAGCTGCAGAAGGATCCATGGATGCCTCAAACATGCTCAAACCGGCTCTTGCCAGGGGGGAGCTTCACTGTATCGGAGCGACAACCATCGACGAGTTCCGCAAGTATATTGAGAAAGACGCGGCGCTGGAACGTCGCTTTCAGCCCGTTTTAGTTCAGGAACCGACCGAAGAGGACGCTATTGCCATTCTGCGAGGCATCAAGGAAAAGTACGAAGTCCATCATGGCGTACGGATCAAGGACGGGGCCACTGTGGCGGCCGTCACCCTTTCCAACCGATATATCACCGATCGTTTCCTGCCGGATAAGGCCATTGATCTGATCGATGAGGCGGCTTCCAGGCTCCGGATCGAGATAGATTCGATGCCAACCGATATCGATGAGCTTGAACGCAAAAAAATCAAACTGGAGATTGAACAGGAGGCCCTGAAAAAAGAAAAAGACGATGCCTCTAAAAAACGCCTTGAAGAAGTGAAAGAGAAACTGGCCAATCTGGGTGAGCGGCTCAATTCACTGAAAGGGCAATGGACAATTGAGAAAGAAATCATCGATAATATCCGTAAAATTAAGGAGTCGATCGATGAGGCCGGGTCTGAAGCGGAACGTGCGGAGCGGGAAGGCAATCTCAGCCGGGTTGCCGAACTCCGCTACGGAACCATTGTTGAACTGCAAAAAGAACTGGATGACACCAACACCAGGCTCCATGAAATCCAGAAAAAGAACCAGATGTTGAAAGAAGAGGTTGACGCCGAAGATATTGCATCAGTAGTTGCCAAATGGACAGGAATCCCCGTAGACCGGCTTCTCGAAGGAGAAAAGGACAAGCTGGTCCATGCCGAACAGGAACTGGCAAAACGGGTCATTGGACAACAGGAGGCAATCAGGGCCGTCTCCAATGCAGTAAGAAGGGCTCGGGCCGGCCTTCAGGATCCGGACCGTCCTTTGGGCTCTTTTATTTTCCTTGGCCCCACAGGTGTTGGTAAGACGGAACTTGCGAGATCGTTAGCTGATTTCCTTTTCGACAGTGAGCAGGCTATGATTCGGATTGATATGTCCGAGTTTATGGAAAAACATTCGGTCGCCCGATTAATCGGCGCCCCTCCGGGCTATGTCGGTTATGATGAAGGAGGCTACCTTACTGAGGCGGTCCGTAGGCGGCCCTACTCGGTCATTCTGCTCGATGAAATTGAGAAGGCTCATCCCGATGTGTTCAACGTTTTGCTCCAGGTTCTTGATGACGGACGGATGACGGATGGAAAAGGGAGAACCGTTGATTTCACCAACACCATTCTGATCATGACATCGAATCTGGGCAGTGACCTGATCATGAAGATGGCCGAGGAACATGCTTCAGCCGACACAATCAGGCATCAAATAGAAGAAATTCTGCACAGACAGTTCAAACCGGAGTTTCTCAACCGTATTGATGAGACCATCATCTTCAGAAGTTTAAGCAAGACCGACATGATTGGTATTGTCGATATTCAGCTGAGTAAACTGATAGAGAGGCTGGCTGAAAAGAATCTCCATCTGCAGATTGATGACAGCGCAAAACAATTTCTGGTTGATACCGGCTACAATCCCCTTTTTGGAGCCCGGCCGCTCAAACGTGCCATCCAGAGACAGCTGGAAGATAAGCTGGCCATGGAGTTGCTGGATGGGTCGCTTACGGATGGGGACACTGTATTGGTCTCGGAGAAAGGGAACAGTTTAACTTTTGCAGTATCAAAATAGAGACGTTTCTTTTCCCCTTTACCTTTTTATAAAGATATGGTTGCATGTCGGGCGAACAACCGGGCATGCAATCCTGTTCTATTAAAAACTTATTCAATGGAAAACAGCTCCACTAAAATCACAATGGCGCATATGATGCTGCCCGAACACACGAACAGTGACGGGAACATTCATGGCGGAGTCATCATGAAGTTTATCGATGATGCCGCTGCCGTTGTCGCCATGAAGCACGCCCGAAAAACTGTTGTAACGGCATCCATCGACCAACTGGATTTTCACAGGCCGGTTTTCAGCGGTAATCTCCTTGTACTCAAAGCCGCCCTTAATTTAACCGGCAACAGTTCAATGGAGATCGGTGTACGGGTCGAGGCGGAAGAGCTAACCAAGGGAACTGTAAGCCATATCGCCTCTGCCTATTTAAGCTTTGTTGCCATTGATGAAAATCGACGGCCTACACCGGTTCCGTCCTTTGAACCACGGGATGATGAGGAAAAGCGGCGATACCAAGAAGCATTAAAAAGAAAAAAACTAAGGAAGAACCATGAGCAGTAATATAGAGGACCTGACAGTTAATTATGAAGAAGATGGCGTACTGCTCGTCAAAGAACTCGACAAAGTGATTTTATCCAAAGGCGCCTGGACAACAATTCTTTTTCGTTATCAGAACTTCAGCAGAGCAAAAGGCGAGTATGGAAAAGACATGTATACCATCAGGCGCTTTCAGAAGAGACAGGGCAACTATATTCCCAAGTCAAAATTTAATATTTCAAGTGCCGAACAAGCCAAAAAAATCATCGCTGCCCTGCAAAAGTGGATTTAAAATGAGTGGATCTTCAATCCCGGCAGCTACTCGGTAACTACCTGATGACCCAATCTGTCTGAGTTGTATCGGAACTGTTTCATCGAATACTCTTGCCAACTGGAGAAATAACAAAAATATATACGAATTTAGTTGACAACTGAAAAGGAATCCTCTAGTTTCTTTCGGTTTGCCGAGCCAGTCAATGGCAGCTGCACCTAAGGGTGCAGTGAGACGATCCTTGAAAACTGAATAGCAGTGCAAACGGGCCCTGATGGTGATAAATCACCACAAGGGCAACTTGTAATTCAATTAAGAAGTACAAGAGCCTTTATTTAGAAGATCAAGAGACGAATGTATTCGTTTCGTTGATCCTCTTATCCAGCTTAGCTGGTTTATTTAATAAAGAGTCCTTAATTGGACTTAGGATATCAAACTGGAGAGTTTGATCCTGGCTCAGAACGAACGCTGGCGGCGTGCTTAACACATGCAAGTCGAACGAGAAAGTTTTCTTCGGAAAACGAGTAGAGTGGCGCACGGGTGAGTAACGCGTAAGTAATCTACCCCTGCATCTGGGATAACACAGCGAAAGTTGTGCTAATACCGGATACGATGGAGTTATCAAAAGGTAATTTCAAGAAAGGTGGCCTATATTTATAAGCTATTGTGCAGGGAGGAGCTTGCGTACCATTAGCTGGTTGGTGGGGTAACGGCCTACCAAGGCGACGATGGTTAGCGGGTCTGAGAGGATGATCCGTCACACTGGAACTGGAACACGGACCAGACTCCTACGGGAGGCAGCAGTGAGGAATATTGCGCAATGGGGGTAACCCTGACGCAGCGACGCCGCGTGGATGATGAAGGCCTTCGGGTCGTAAAATTCTGTCAGATGGGAAGAAGTGATATATTTTTAATACAAATATATTTTGACGGTACCATCAAAGGAAGCACCGGCTAACTCCGTGCCAGCAGCCGCGGTAATACGGAGGGTGCAAGCGTTGTTCGGAATTACTGGGCGTAAAGCGCGCGTAGGCGGTCTGATCAGTCAGATGTGAAATCCCACGGCTCAACCGTGGACGTGCATTTGAAACTGTTGGACTTGAGTATCAGAGGGGGCAGTGGAATTCCCGGTGTAGAGGTGAAATTCGTAGATATCGGGAGGAATACCGGTGGCGAAGGCGACTTTCTGGACGAATACTGACGCTGAGGCGCGAAAGCGTGGGGAGCAAACAGGATTAGATACCCTGGTAG
>CAZLGM010000210.1:0-5647 GCA_964558875.1 uncultured Desulfocapsaceae bacterium | reverse complement strand
AAAATTCTTTGAACGTCCGCGAATTGTAAAAAATATATATATTGATACAAGAAAAAGAAGGGCATCCTTTGCAATGAACAAATATTGTTGAACACCTGGGAAGGCCCATCTACGAAGAGCACCATCGTAGATCAAGAGAAACAGGAATAAACCCAGAAACGGAGTTAAGCCTTTTACTGTCGCCATCCTTCTAACCCTAAATATTCACGAGTCGAGGTGGCTGCAGATGAGCGAAGCTGCCCAGCACACTACAGTTGACTACGCCTATTTGGCGGGCAATAAAGCAGGTGTGGCTAGATCGGCTCGCCCACAGGCTACTCTGTTGAGTAATCCCTTTTGAGGGGAATTTCACATGTTTTCTTTTAAACATTGGTTGAACACTGTGTATTAAAGTCGAATTTACAAAGAATAGCTTCATTTGCTGAAATTTAAAGAAATAAGATGTCAATGCTGAATTGTTCATGAATAATTCCGGCTCAATCCTATTTATCAGCAGCTAATCCCAAGAGCCCTGATTTCGACGAACAGATCATTTGCAATTAGAATTTTCATATGATCTTATACATAACCTTCTTGTACTTCATTTTACAGTAAGTATCCCCCGGTGCAACTATCAATGTCACACCTTCTCAACCCGGCAGGAATCTAAAAACATTCTACCGATATTAGCTTTTTCACTATACAAAAGATTGAACTGTTCTACTTATTCACATATTGACATGGGATGGTTAACAGTTATTTGACTATCTTTGAGTAGGCCTGCTCAGCGATCCGAAACAATAAAGATACATATGTGACCTTTCGATATAGAGCAGATGGTACTATCGGCCACTCTTCCCGGCTTATTGTTGTGTTTGTAGTCTTGAGCGTAGTATTGACACCTAACAGTATAGCAAGTTGCGACGGCAAATGGCTTTGAGGCTCATGGCAATCATAATATCCTTTTAAAAAATGATCGATGTAGCGCCTGGTGAAGCCAAAATCATAAGGAACATGTCGCACCTGTGTTAATACGTTCATGATAAAATGCACACAATCTTCGATGTTGTATCCCAAATGACAACGTTCCCAGTCTAAAATATTAAAATCCCCATTCTTCTGAACTATATTCTGCGGCCCATAGTCACCATGAACACAACAATAATACATATTCTTTTCTAGCCTGCTCCTAACCTCTTGCAGCATTATTTTATTTGCGCATCCTTGAACAATCTCGACTTGTGCAGGATAAATTATTTCATCCACTCCCTTTGATACAGAGTTTTTATTGAATGTTGGTAAATTAGAAATTGTTTGCCTGGTTGCCTTATGAAACATAGCCAGCCAAGCCCCATAAATCTTACACTGATCCAACATTTTCTTTTTTATTTTTCGAGACCAAGGTTTCACATAGCATTTTCTAATTGCCATTTTGACGTTTTGACCATCACAGAATTGTGAAATTATGAGTCGATGTTGAGTTACAAATTCGATGGGTATACTTATCTTGGAACGAAAATCCCCTTTTTTACCAATTGTTTTTTTTAGTTCCTCAACCCCTTTCAATTCCTTTTGAAAAGCTATCTCAGGTGTTTGTTTAACAAAAAAAGTGCCCGATATCCGCTCTCCTGACTTACTGTAACCGGATAGAGAGACACCAATTGCCCAGTTTTGGTGCTTGATCTCATCCTTTAGTGGAATCAATTCAATGGAATCATAACTGTCAAAATGGGAAGTAGACTGGATATTTTTATTTCGAATCAGATCTTCAACAAGATCTATTAAAACAGCACTTCTGTCCCGGTTATTTTTTAAAGACTGTAATCTCATTTAATCAATTCTGTTGATCTCACAAGTTACTATGGTTGTTGAGCCTCCACTTATCACTGAAAAATCATTGCTTTTGGTGCCTATCTTGAGAACTTTTCCAATCAGGGAAATGAGACAGGCTATCGGATAGAGCAAATAATCATATCCTCTGTAGTCAATGCACGAAACTGTTGATAGCCTCAAACCATATGGTTTGAGTAAATGCTCAACTCTGGATGTTGACAATGGAAACCTGACACATGCAGCAGGAATAAAAACAGTCTGGTCATAGCTGGCAAAATCAATACTCTTTCCTATGCTACCGGTAAGAAGGAACTTAATTCGTCGAGCAATTGAGTAATAATTGGGCCACGACAAAACAAGCTTCCCATCACTCTTCAATGTTCTTTTAAATTCCGACAACAAGTTGTCGGGATAAAATAACCGATGTAAACCGTTTGCTGAAACAATGTAATCGAAATATTCATCTGGGTACGGCAATGGGTTTGAGTTAAAATCGGCCAGTTTCAAATCAAATCTTCCGTGGCACTGAAAGTTGCCAGAGTCGATATCACAACAACTAACTTCATGACCCATCTCAGAAAGCCGACAGGATAATGCACCAGCCCCACAAGGACTATCAAGAACTTTGCCTGGCCGCCATTGCTCCATGAGACTGCAAATAAAATCGTGACTTCCCGCCAAAGCCATTTCTTTCATACTCATTGCTAAATCCCTTTAATCATATTTTCGACTCAGTAAGTGATATTAGAAAGCCCATATATTTTCTAATAAATAGTATGACTATCTAGTTCCCGATTTTTTACTATCAGCTGAGACAGTTTATTTTATCTTAACAGCCTTAACAATCGACTGGTTGGACTCTACAAATCTGAAAGTTGCCTTTTGTCTACAAGACCCCATTTCAGGTATAATTTCTTATTCTTTTGTGAATACCTCGAAAACTTGTACAATTGTAGACGCTTGAGCACTTATTATCCTATCTTTAGAATTCAGGTGCTTGCTGACAAACAGGTAAGCGCAGACTTCGATCTGCAATGAGCGGTGAGCGAGGACGTTTGGCAGTAAGCATCTGAGTCCTTAGTCAGCAATGGATAACTCACTACTATTATCTCTACATGCTGAGTTTTAGTGGCAATCAGTTATTCTTTTAAAGACGGGGTTAGTTTCTCAAGGGTTTTATATGCAGCCGGATGGGAAGCAGGCAATGGTGTCAAGAACATTCTTCCGGGTTCGTAATGGTTTTCCGCTGTGAAAGGTTCTAGAAACTGATCGTTTATTAGATCTTTTCTTACAAAAAATGCGTTTACACCAGTTATATTGCAGCCTACAAGGCTATAGCCTTGTATGTTTTCTACAAGAAACTTCAATGAGGCACCAAAGCAGTCATCTTGACTATAGACATGTGATTCATCGTAAGCCATGCAATATGAGACATGGGGTGGAAATTTTGAATTATATTCAATAACAATAACTCGTGGATTGACACACTTTATTGAACTAAACACCTGAAAATCATTACCGTCAATGTCAATTGATATCAAATCAATCTCTTCAAAATTAATATTATCCTCAATCAATTTATTAATATTATCTCGTGTTACCAATGAATGAATAACTTTTAACGAGCCGCTTTTAATAGTATTCTCAAGGTTATCTTTGATCATATTCACTGCTGTCTCTGATGCATCAATCCATAGTCCTTTCCAGTCTTCATACAAAAGAGCCAACGTGTTGTTTTCAAGGCCATCTCCGACTCCGAATTCAACAAAAATCTTATTTGTCGTTCCTATCCTTTTAAATATTTCTTTTATTATTCCATCTTCATCATTTTGGGAATACATCTTGTATCCGCCTAATATCAGTGATCTGCTATCTTTGTATCGTTCTTCATTTCTAACTGTCCGCAGCTCGCTTTGTATGAGTATCTCCTTTATATCTTTGGCAATTTCACTGGTATTAATAACATAATTCCCTGACTGAAAAAAGGCCTTCAAATTGTAAATAATTAATTTCAATACGTTTCTCAATTTTCCGTCAGACATACACACCTACTCTAATTTTTAGTTATACGATCATTGATGAATCTTGTCTGTATTCTATTCAATAGAATGAAATAAACAGATGAACAGTACTCTATGCCAGATCAAACTCACAAAATAAAAAAATACAAATATTTCAACTATAAATCACATTATTCTACATATATTACAACATTGTTCCATTTAATCATACCTTGCATGAGAAACGCTTTCATTACCTGATGAGCTCTTCATCAAGTTAATATTACTCCCTGTCTGATTAAGTAATTGTATCATTTTGGGAAAGGATTTATTTGATAACGTTTTTGGTATCAAGTTATTGGATTATGAGAAAATCACATTTTCACCATAACCTTCTGTACCAAGCTCATCCAAGTAACGGTCAAATACACCAATAGGGTAACAGATAAATCTTTTTCTTCGTTCGACCCAATAATGGGACCAGATACCTGTTACAATTGAGGTAAACTCCTCAAGCCCCATCCCTGCACGCTCTATTCCGTATGGCCAAATTTCCGAAACCGTTGGAATCCCTCTTCTTAGAAGACGTTCTGCTCCTTTAAAAACGTATCCCTCATACCCTTGCACATCAATCCATATCATTGATGGCTGAGAGGCGGCTGATTCTTTTATTTCGGGTAGTTTGAGAATCTGAGGTAATGGTAAAGATTGTACCTGGATTGTTTGCCGGGATGATTCATTGAATCGTTCATCTTTGTTTTCAACTGGAGAGCTTTGTATTCTGTGGTCACCATAATTAGTAGATGAAAGCTCCATAGTCAGTGTTGATTTCTTGTCGCCAGCGGCCATCTGCAAACAAATTATCCTATCCAATAGTCCGTTTTGTTTAACATTTCTTATCAACAAATCGTAATTTTTAGACTCCGGTTCGATCGCAATTGAGCTTGTAATTTCCTTAGCTAGGAGAAGCCCTATGCTGATAATCCCTATATTTGCCCCTACATCCAACATATGTACGTCATCGGAAGGAACAAGTTTCATCTCCTTTAGGAATTGGAGTGTACGACAAGAGAAATCATATTCGTATTGTCGTCTAAGGAATAACAACCTGGCGATGACCTGGTCCCGGGTCGACATTGTTATTCGGCCCTGTTTTGTCGGAATTGTAATTATATCATGGAGGGAACCGTGCAGCCTGAAAAGTCTGGCACGAAACTCAGTTTGGACAAAATCGGCTATCCCTGAAGCAGCCTGTCTGCAGAGTTGTATCATCAGCCCTCCTACGTGTTGTGACCAACGATCTGAAAAAGATACATAAGACTGTCAGCCGGTTCCCATCAGATCATTTGGATGCTTGGGATGCGAAAGTCACTCCAAGCACAGAGGTCACTAGTTCCGTAGCACCTCTATTTGCTCCACTTTCATCACCGCATAGGGACTGAGGAGTTCCTGGAATTTGTTCTCCACGGCGATAGGAATCAGCTTACATTGTCATCTTTTTCGATGGGATTGGATTTAGCTTCTAGTCTAGCCGGTGATGATACTTTAATTCCATTCTAATGGCTCTTTTAAACACCAGTTTCATCCAATATTTCTTCCAACTGCCTAACATGAGGTGAGATATCGTGTTTCCTATACCATACCAAAGCAGCTTGTCCAATATCCATCGTTTCTTCCCTTTCCATGTCGTTTGGCAGATCTGCCAGATAATGAACATTCTCACTCAACCCATCACCGCACATATCCGATTCTGTAATCAATATCGGACATATTCCATAGGCACAGTATGCAGCAAATACACTGCTTTTGGCCACATACTCCACCGGATATTCGAG
>CAZLGM010000209.1:0-5659 GCA_964558875.1 uncultured Desulfocapsaceae bacterium | reverse complement strand
CTTGTTGATGTACTACTTGTTACTGATGTAGTTGTTGATTCACTTGAGCCGCCTAAACTTTCACTTAGTTCATCTAAATCATCACATCCGTAAAGAAAAATGATTAATACTCCTGCGAACAAGATATGACAAATCTTCTTCATTTTCTTCCCTCACTAACAATTTTTTCTAAGAAGAAGAGACCAGAAATCAGGTCGATTTGATACACTCGGACGGAATTATAAGTGATATATCAATATATTACAAGATATATTTAGGAATTCTTAATAAAGCAACGAAAATAAATGAGTAACTGGAGAGTAAAAAGAGAAAAGAAAAGAGCAATAGAAACGTTCTATCTATATGTTTTTCCATTGTTTTTGCGAACACAAAACAGAGCATTGAAAAGATCGGAAACAGGTAGCGTCCTTGTGCCTGAAAGTCCTTGGTCCATGAGTGATACAGCGAAAAGCCTATTAATAAAACGGAAAAAAACAGGAAGGAAAGACCAAGAAATCCATGTTCTCTCCATGAATAAAAGAACAATTTAAAAAGAAATAACAATAATAAAATACTTCCTATCCAACGCACATAATCATAATAATTAAATGGTCCGGAAATAGTGAAGTAACCATACCTGCCAAATGTTGACCGAAAGGTCTTCTCAAAAAAACGTTTTGTTTCAATTATGTCTTTAAGAGGAACTCCTTTTTTCTTCATGTACAGACTGGTGTGTGTCTTGCCCAGTTCCGTTTGTGGATTAAAGAGCCTGTTAGCGGTTTCAACGCGAACTTTGGCCAGTTTTTCCGACCTGTCGAGACCATTCACGTAATAATCGGCTCCTCTGCGCAAGCCAAAGAGAGCAAGACCGATCATTACAATGACGAACATTCGTTTGGTCATATGAAGTCGCTGTTCTTTACTTTTTTCAACCCACAACTGCCATGCCAGAAACGTAATAACGAATGCGATATAGGGATAATAGTTCTTTTTTAATAGCAGCAGGCAACCCAGTAGAATACCGAGAATAACTGCCCGCACAATCACATATTCGGGATCCTTTCTTTTGATAAATCGATTGAAATGAGAGTCAGTTACCACCAGCTGAACATTGACCAGGAATGTGATAAACAGAGCAAAAGCATCCGAATTGCAATAACTGAATACGTACCAGATTTGAGGTGATATGAGTAAGGGTAGAGCAATCAAGCGGGTATCGGTCTTTTTTATCACATAGAGCAGTAGGCAACCGAAAAGAAATACATTGAACAACCTGAAAAGTGTGTACGGCTTAAATTCGACAAAAGAAACGAGCTGAGCAAATTTGCCGGCAAACAGATATGATATCTCCGAATTGTTCAACCTCGATGCCCCGTATTGGCTATATGTATGGCGAATACTCGGATCTTCAATCTCAGGCGGCAACCAGTTGTTCTGGTAGTACTTGGAAGCATAAATATGAACATATTCATCCGGATGGACGTTGCGCTTACTGATCAGAGCCATTACCAAAATAAGTGTCAGCACTATAGTCATCAGGATCGGTACATATCCCATTCGAGGATGAAGGTGTCGAACAGCCCCATACACCAGGGTGATCACCACACAGATAAAAAGGTATTTGAAACCTTCCTCCGACCAGGGATATCCGGTTTTTGTAAAGGTAATTTTTCCTATAAAATAGGGGTCAATCCCAGTTGATTTAATAACCACACCCTCTTTTGCCAAATAAAAGCTGCTTATCTGGTTTTCAGGTTTGAAGTGGTCAACCAGATCCTTTCCATGAAGGTCAATTGTTTGTACACCTTTCTGGTTAAGGGAAAGTGAATGAATAGTTGACGTGCCCTTATACTGGTGAGGATCAATCCTGAGCCTGTCTATCTTCTTTAAATCGGTTAAACCAAATGAATATGTTTTCTTTTTCGGCGAAACAACCAATTTTGCCCTCCTGCTCTCTGAAAAAACCTGGTCGCTATCGGCCCAATATATTCTGAAGATTGTGCGTTTTTTCACATCTATATTCAATGTGACAGTGGCTGTATTGGCCAGGAAGAAAGTGTAAAGAAAACACCCTCCAAAACAGAGCAACAGAAGGAAGCGGTGCTCCTTAATTTTTTCAGATAAAGTAGTCAGCATCATAGTGCTTGATTTGACAATGGAAGTCGGCGCATTAGCTGTTAATAAATGTATTCTTTAAATATCTATTCTCTACCTGGACCCTTTTTAGAAGCATAGTTCGAATAGAGTCGTTTTGCAGTTTCATAGCAGTGACCACGGGCACCCAACTGCAACGGTGGTTTTTCCGGATTTCTTAAATTGCGCCGAATGGAAGTCACCGGGTCTGTTTGATCAAACCTCATGTCCCAACTACTGACATATCTTCCCAGCATCTGTTCTTCACCTGAAAACGGCAGAGGATCAGAACCGGCAACTACTGTAAAACCAGCTTTTTTAGCCTGTCTCATGAGAATAGGCTCCAACCAGCACCAGGGACGCAGTGTGGTATCCCCAATGAGGAGTTCAGACGGGGTATAGCGACTGATCAAATCCTTGACAATTTTTCCCCGACGTCCGAACCACTTTCCGGGTGACCAGGCAAGAACGGGTATGGCACCGATGGTATTGACCCGATCGACAATTTCAACAATCGGCAACCCATTGGCAATCTTTTCATTTGTTGTCAACGCAAGGATCTCTAATCGTTCTTGGGTAATGATCTGGCGACCGGCAAAGAGATACAGGTCTTCATATCCCTGTTCCTGTATGAGAAGACAATTGTTGAGATCTGTGACCTGAAAGGGGCTCTCCCCTGTCTCTTCATTTGTTTTAAGCTCGTCAAAGAAATCACAATTCTCACTCTCAGCAAGGAATCCGAGGCAAACACTGTCTTTTATGAGTGACGCGAGGCGTGAGCGCAAAATGTGCATTGCCTGTTTGTGGTTATAGCCGGGATAGACATGCAGATGGGTATCGGCGACAATATTCATGTAACTAATCTATTTGGGTTTTGAATCAATCAGTGAGAACATAATCATAACATTCGGCCAACTGACGTGTGTAGTTGTTAAAGTTGAACCTGGTTTCATAGAGGCTGCGCCCCGCCCTTCCCAGCTGTTCCTGCTTCTTTTTATTGGAAGCAAGATTCAGTATGGCCTGGGATAGATATTCAGGTTCCGATTTGGCAAAGACACCTGTGGTTTCATCCAGAATGAGACGATGAGATGGTACATCTGTGGCGACAATCGGCTTTCCCGCCTTCATGTAATCAAGTATCTTCAACGGTGTATTAACACCGGAAACCCGAGGTGACAACAGAATATCTGAAGCGTACAGATACTCGGGTAAAATATCCGGAGCTATTTTGCCAAGGAAACTTACCCTGGTGTCAGCTCCCTTTTGTTTGAGAATTTTCTTTCTTTCTGCTATTTCTTCAGATTTGCCACCAACAATAACAAAACGGATTGTATTCGAGTTACTGACAACCTGAGGGATTGTATCAAACATGAGATCCACTCCCTGGTAAAGAGCGAATGAGCCGACAAATGTAACAAGACACTCTCCTTCTTCAATTACCAGCGTCGACCGTCTGGTTGCAATCATCTGTTCTGTGGGCTCTTCAAGAGATGACGGAATATCAAAAATATGAAAGGCACGGGTTGAATACCCCATTTTATTTACCTGGCTGACCAACCCCTCACCGGTGCCAATCACACCATCACACCATTTAACAGTGATTTTTTCTACCAAACTGTAGAGATAGAGGATGCCATTCTTGAGCAAACCTTTTTTGTAAGAAAAAGGATCGGAATGTTTTTCGAAAATAGACCTGGCTTTAAACATTTTTGCTAAAACAACAGCTATCAGGCCCGCCTCTTCTATTCCGTGAATGACAACATAGTTATTGTTTCTACAGAGCATCAAACCCTTCCAAAAAAGAAAAATATCAAAAAATATCTTCGTTAAAGAAGGACCTATCGGAACATTTTTTATTCTCAAGGGATTTGCTACACGAATGATTTGGACATTCTTGTACTGTTTATCCTCTCCAACCGGCAGAGTCAATAAATCGACCCGATAACCGGATTCAGAGAGCGCCAGCATATTAAAATTGACGCGTATCGGCGATCCCCGCCATTGGAAGAACGGTTGCGGTGAAATAAATAATATTTTTTTCCTGGTATCCAACAGTTATCCTTTAATGTGATGAATTCTGAAAATGGAAAAATAACTCCGGAAAAAAGCATAGCATCACACTCAGGAAATGCTCAAGAAAATGCTTGAGTCGATGAGTTATGCTACAACCGGTCAGTTTGATCCATTCACGGGTTAGTTCGCCCGAGATTAACACCTTCCAACTGATGAAAAGGTTCATTTGTCAGGCTACCTAAACCACAAAGGTTTCTCATTATAACCGTTTACAATAAGATTAAAAGTACTTGAAAATTTTGTATCGCCTTTCTTTTAACTGTCTGTCGGCTGTCGCTGTTTGCTTTGCAAAACGACTCTCTTTCACATTCCAATTCCCTTAATGAATCAATCATCAATATCTAAATAATCTCAACCAGGCTGCTTGTATCTGTTCACCAGAAAGACTATTATGTTTCGGTCCGTATTCATTGAATGTATAGATTTTTTTATTAACAACCTATTGACCTCAAACTCATTTACTTCATCTTTTTGGAAAAATAATGAAAATTCTTGTAACCGGCTCCTCAGGTCTTATTGGTTCTGAGGTATGTCTGTTTTTTCATAACATGGGCCATGAAATAGCCGGTATTGATAATAATCAACGGGCGATTTTCTTTGGCCTCCAGGGAGATACTCGCTGGAAGCAGAAACAGCTGGAGCAAAACCTGACCCGTTTTACCCATTATGAACTTGATATTCGTGACAGACCAAAGGTTCTTGAACTGATTAAAAGTCTTCAGCCTGATGCCGTTGTCCACACTGCGGCTCAACCATCCCACGATCGTGCTGCTGCGATTCCATTTGATGACTTTGATGTAAATGCAGTAGGCACCCTGAATTTGCTTGAAGCTGTCAGGCAATCTTGTCCAGACGCTCCATTTGTTCATTGTTCAACGAATAAGGTTTATGGAGACGGTCCAAACTTCATCAGATTAAAAGAACTGGAAACCCGATATGAATACGATGATGAGCGATATAAAGATGGAATCCCCGAATCTTTTCCAATAGACCAGACTCTCCACTCACTTTTTGGCGCTTCAAAAGTGGCTTCCGATATCCTTGTGCAGGAATATGGACGTTATTTCGGTATGAACACCTGCTGCCTGCGTGGCGGATGCCTTACCGGACCAAATCATTCCGGAGTGGAACTGCACGGTTTTTTAAGTTACCTTGTTAAATGCAATGTTGAAGGAATCAAGTATTCTATTTTTGGTTACAAAGGCAAGCAGGTCAGGGATAATATACACTCCTACGATGTTGCCCGTTTCATAGATGAATTCATTCAGAAACCGCGACAGGGAGAAGTGTATAACCTGGGTGGTGGCAAAGACAATTCCTGTTCTATTCTTGAGTCCTTTGAAAAAGTGGAACAGTTGACCGGGAAAAAACAGGTTTATGAATACGTAGACACAAATCGAATCGGTGACCACATTTGTTACTACAGTGATCTCAATAAGATGAAAGACCACTATCCCAACTGGGACATCACAAT
>CAZLGM010000208.1:0-5666 GCA_964558875.1 uncultured Desulfocapsaceae bacterium | reverse complement strand
AGGATATTGTCGACAAGAGCGGCGCCTGGTATTCCTACAACGATGAACGCATCGGCCAGGGCCGGGAGAATGCCAAACGATTCCTCAAGGATCAGCCGGAAATGATGGCTGATATAGAAAACAAAGTTCGAATGGGATTCGGACTCGATCCCCAGGCAGCTGCCGAGACTCCCCCAGAAAATAAAGAATAATTCTCAGTTCTCATAAGATGCTGTCTATCCTTGAGTCAACTTCGGGGATAGACAGTATCGGTCAGCAGAAGAATCATCTTCTAATAAAAATTTCCGATCAACACCCTCTATTTTCGCTGACAACAGATCCAAGCTTCATTGACAGTGAAATCAGCCTGTCCTTCAACTCATTCTCCAATCCGAATTTTTTATCTCCCCCCTTGCAAACACCACATCGTGGTATATTGTTAATTGATAGCGGTGTTGCGTAAAACAGCCCGCTCAACAATTTTATGATTGTAGGAGGATTTTTTGCTGCCTATGAACATCCATTATTTTGATCAGCTGTTTTTTGATTCGGGAGACATCCTGAAGAAAGCACTAATCTGCGGCGAGTACGTTTTTTATAAAGGTGATCCGGCAAAGTATATCTATGCCGTTGAATCTGGCCAGGTTCATTTAAAGCGCCCGACTCCGGAAGGACGTTCGATATTGATCCATGTGGCCCGTAATGGCGACAGTTTCGCCGAAGCCTCCCTTTTTTCCGATGTCTACCATTGTGACGCTGTCGCCCAGGAGGAAACAATCATCCATACTTATCCGAAAACTCGAGTTCATGATGCCCTCAGGTCACAGCCGGATAAGACAGAACGATATATTGCCCTGCTCTCTTCACAGGTTCGCAGTCTCAGAACCCAACTGGAGCTGCGAAATATTCTTTCTGCTAAAGAAAGAATCACCCAATATCTGATGTTGAAAGCAAATCCTGCAACCCGGGAAATAGTTTTTCATATTCCTTTAAAGGAAATGGCGGCACAACTTGGTCTTGCAAAAGAAACATTTTATCGCAACCTGGCTCAGCTGGAAAAAGAAGGTATTATTCAACGGCAGAAGAAAAAAATACGACTTTGTGGTGAAAACATGACCGAGATCATATGACCATTTATGTAAATGGCCTATTCTTCGGATACAAATACTCCTTCTATACAAAGGAAAGAGCCATTACTTCATAAACAGACACTCAAAAGGTTAAACCATGCGAAACATCATAGTCATCCACTGCTGCACCCTTTTTCTCCTGCTGTTCTCTTCTGTTGCCCACGCTGAAAACTACAGTGTTCATCATGCAGGCGCATTAAAGAACTTTATGAGGAAAGGAGATATCTCCGCCAAATTCAACCTGAAAGAACTCCAAGGGAAAAAAGGGATTTATGCTCTTGGGGCGTATGAAAATCTTAAAGGAGAAATCCAGATCTTCAACTCTGTCCCTGTAGGGACCTATTCTAAAAACGGTAAACTGGGTTTTGATACTACTTTTGACAAAAAAGCATCATTGCTGGTCTATATGCAGGTTAACAACTGGACTGATTTTCCGGTTCCCAAATCGGTAGGAACTCATAAACAGTTGGAAAAATATATTGCTGAGGCTGCCAAAAAATATGGAATCGATGTCAAAAAACCTGTTCCTTTTCGTTTGAGCGGAACTGCCAAGTCAATGAAATGGCATGTAATCGACTGGGATCCAAATGACACCAAACATACCCATAAAAAACACATGACCTCCGGGCCGAATGGAACGCTGAACAATGTTATGGCTGAAATAATCGGAGTGTACTCGTCCAAACACAAAGCTATCTTTACCCACCACTCAACCAATGTTCATATGCACTTCAAAACTGATGATGAGAAGCTTGCCGGACATATCGACCACTTGGTGCCGGGGAATGACATGGTACTGTATCTCCCTAAAATAAAGTAAAAATCAAGTCAACATGATTGAACTACAGAATATTACAAAGTCCTTTGGTGACAGGACCGTCCTCAACGATGTCAGTCTGACTGTTGAGAAAAACCGAATGGTCAGCATCATGGGCAAGTCTGGCAGCGGCAAGTCCACCCTCCTGGCCATTGTGGCAGGGTTGATTCATCCTGATCAGGGGAAAATAGTATTCAACACCACCACGGTAAGTGAGTTGAATGAAGAAGAACTTGCCGACTTTCGCCTGAATCATATTGGTTTTATTTTCCAGGATTTCAAGCTTATCCCCTCTCTGACTGTCCACGACAACATCCTGATGGGTATTTATCCCCGCCGCGATATAACCTCAGGTGAAAAAGAGAAACGGATAACCGATCTTGCAGCCCAAGTCGGACTTGGTGATAAACTCATGGAAAAAACAAACCATTTAAGCGGTGGTGAAAAACAGCGGGTAGCCATTGCCAGAAGTCTGGTGAATCAACCGGAGCTGATCCTGGCAGATGAGCCGACCGGCAACCTGGATTCCCTTACAGCTGAAGAGATCATGTTGCTGTTTACAAAACTCCATAAGCAGATGGAAACATCCTTTCTGATTATCACCCATGATCCCGACATCGCCGGACTCACTCAGAAAACATACATACTCAAAGACGGAGAACTCAATTCATGAAACGTCACAAACTGTTTTTATGCATCTTAATCCTGTTTACCCTGCTTGTCGGAAAGACCGTGTATGGTTCGGAAACAACTGTAGAAATCTTTTACCTGGCCCATAGACCCGCTCTTGCCGTTGTGTCCAAAATTGACAAGATCCTGGCCCAATTCCCGAAGATAACAATAAAAAAATATGATTTCGAAGCTCGATCAACCCGAGAGTTACTCCAACAGTATAAGTTGAAAGGCCATATGCCGGTTGCTGTTTTCATCAACGGTAAAAACAAGTTTACCGTCAACGGTAAAACTATCTCTTTGCGTAACTTTCCCAAAGGAGATGCCTTTGTCCCGACCTTTGCCGGTGAGTGGGATTATGTTGATTTACAGAAGATACTCACCAGTATAAATGGAGGAAAATGAAAGGCCTCGCTCCTATTGTCTGGCGCAACCAGCTCTTCTATAAGGGAAAAACCATTCCCGTCATGCTGATCTGCGGCTTAATTCTCTTTATACCTTCGGCGTCCGCCCTGCTGACCAGCCATATTCGCGCGCTGGCCCATAAACCGCTGTCCGTCCTCAACACAGAGCTGATTCTTCAACACGACCAGGGCAACAAAAAAGCGGAAGATGTCCGAACAAAAGGGCTGATCGAACCATTTAATATGCACAGCTTCGATAAGCAGAAGACAACCCGAACGATGCGGCACATCAAAGGGATCAGTCGCTATTCAACGGCCCTTGTCCTCTGGCAATTCGATCCCAACAATTCACTCACTGCGGTCGGCCTGGATATCAATGACCCCGAAGTGGGTTTAAGGAAAATCGAATCGCTTCTCACCGGGAAGAGCCGTTTTTTCTCCTCCAATGACACCAATGAAGTGATTCTCGAATTGCACTTTGCCAAACTCTTTGGCCATAAACCCGGTTCTTTTTACTCGCTGGCAGGACAAAAACTGGAAATCATCGGCCTCGTCGATTTCAAAGAGCAGTCCAATCTGAGCAGCGCAGCTATCTTCCTGCCATACCAGACATCCTTAAGTCTTTCAAAACAGAAATCACAAGTTATCAACCAGCTCTTTCTGTCGCTCGACTCCTCAGCCGATATGGACACAACAAGTGAATCGGTGGAACAGCAATTTCCCGGTTTCTCCCTGATAAGTCGGGACAGTTTGTATAAGAATCTGTCCGCCTTTAACCAGTTGATCATTCGCGGCGGCCATCTGATGCTGCTGGCTGTTATCCCGCTGAGTCTCATGTTGACGGTCTGGACGCTAAAGATATATCGGTTGGAGTTCCGTTCCCAGATAGATATTCTACAGGTTCTGGGCTGGCCGATAAGCCATCGAAAAAACTGGCTCCTGCTGGATCTTGGCTTTGTGCTGATCGGCGCACTGGTCATCACCTCGTTGCTGACAGCCATACTCTATTGGGGATTGCTGTCGACCATGACCATTGCTCCCCTGTTGGAGGATGGATTTAAATTATGATTTTCAGCTATTTTCTCAGTTTTATCCGGGAAAACCGGTTCAAGATGACCCTGCTCTTTTTCTGCCTTGCAATCTACTTTGGGCTGCTGATCATCTCGATCACTTTTAATCGGGCAATTCCCCAAATTGCCAGGCTGCCTCTGCAGAATATAGGCGTCCAGACCATCATTCAAAAAACCGGCGAAATCCCCGGCCAGATGGTAGACGCTATTTTTCCCCATTCAAATGCGCCTATTTCCCGGGAGCAGTTCCATAAGCTCAGAGAATTACCCTTTGTCGAAGATTCCGATATGGGACTGTTCTTCTGGTATTTCGATAGGATTTTCTTTAAGGCAGCACTGGGAGTCCACCCAGATAATGGGCTACTGGCATCAATTCTGAAGAGAAACATAACTTCAGGAACGTATTCACTTCAAAACCGAAACATTCTACTCACTGCCGGATTTAGTACTAAACACGAACTGGATATCGGTGATACCCTCTCCATGGGCAATGATATTTTTACCGTTGCCGGAATCCTGCGTCCCAATATCAGCGGCAACATCATTCCTGCCGACATCTACATGAGCTTTGATGATTCATTGACTGTCGTACGCAAGTCAAAAGAGATGCAATCCGTGTACGGATTCGGCAATAGTGATTTTGGCAATGTGGTATTGCTGAAGACCAACCCGGAGTGGCAGGGCGATAAGGACAAACTTGTCACCTACATTGATAACAAGCTCCTCGTTTTCAGTGAAAAAACCTTTACCAAAGAGATCAGTGAACAGCTCGGACTCATCTCCATTGCCGGCCGTTTTCTCTTTTTGATTTTCGGTGCTATTTTGGTGGTGGCCTTTGGCCTGATGTGCATCTACACCCTGAAAACAAGAGAACGGGAAATCAGCATCCTGCGCATGATCGGTTGGCGGATCAGTGATCTGAAAAAACAGTTTATCGGTGAAAACCTGATCATTCTACTCACCACTCTTATTACCGGTAGTGTTATAGCTTTTCTGGGCTTACTCGGCCTTTCCAGGGTAACCATCTCTATGGAACTGCCATGGGACATCTCCGCCAGACCCCATTTTCTCCCCGAAGAAAATGCCATCGACAGAATTGTCTCGGCCAGGCTGCCCCTAGAGCTCGAACCGTGGATATTTATCTCTTCCGCACTCGGATTTATCCTTCTTTTTCTTTTGATCTCTTTCATTTCTTTTGGCAGGATAAAACGAATCAAGGTCTATGAAAAAATGCGTTGATCGGGTCTTAGGAAGATGTCGGTAAAACAAACAACAGAAAACAATAGCGAGAGTCGTTTTTTCACTACAGGCAGGCTTCTTATTTTCTGGGCCATCCTTATGGGAACCGGTCTCTGTGTCGAGATCGGTGTGGTCATTTATACCTTTTTGAAATCGAGCATTGCTCCGGTTTCGACGCGTTTCCTCAGAGCAGGAAAGTGGCCAGAATCGGCATAATCAAAAAAGCAAGCAGCGTCTGGCAGGTAATAATAGAGGCCATTGTTTCAGTATCACCACCCAATTGACGGGCAAGAATATAACCGGAAGGAGCGGTAGGCACCATAAATGAAATGATCATCACAGCAGCGGCCACACC
>CAZLGM010000207.1:0-5682 GCA_964558875.1 uncultured Desulfocapsaceae bacterium | reverse complement strand
TAGTGTCGAGTGGAAAAATAAAACGGGTTATGAAGAACAATCCTCATAACCCGTTTGGAGATTAAATATACCAGAATAAGGTTACATACTGACCTGTAGTGGAGAACCAATATTGAGCAGCTCAAACAAAACGATAAAACTGGTGTCTTCCGGAGTATAAGTGGACTTGAAGGTGACCGACCAGCAGTTTGCCTGATATGTCAGGCCAATGTTCTGTTCATCGATTTCTTCTTGGTCTAATGAGTACTTGATCTCATAACTGCCTGTCAGACTGGCAAGCAGCTTAAGGTAGAGCTTGGCATTGATTTGCTCAGTGGCACCGCTGTCTTTGTAAAGATAATCCAGGTCAAATTTGTCGCCACGGCTGTTTGTATAATTGGTGGATAGCCGATGATAAGTAAAGTCGTTGTCATACACATCATACCAGGTCGTGTAGTCGAGATCGAATTTTTCCCAAGGGGTCAATTCAATTTCCAACTCAATGGCTCCGAACGGCTCATCGGAAGCATCACTTCGAAAATCGTAGCTCTGCTGAAGGGTCACTTTAGCTATCCGCTCGGAGAAATCTTCGGTTTCTTTGGTGCCGAAAAGATCGAAGTAGTTACTAAAACCGTAGGTAATACCGTTTTGATCACCAATTCGATCAATTGAGTTATAACTGGGCAGATCATCTTGATCGACATCGGCCACATAGTCGTACCTGATAAATGGCCTGACTTCATGACTCCAGCCATTGTAGGAAGGGCTGTTGAGCATGAATTCCCGCAGCAGGGTTGTGCCGACCTCAATATTGAAATCGTACATGAAGCGGCTGGGGGTATCGTCCGCGGTCCATTCGGAGTCCCCGTACGCCTTGACCATATACAGGGTTTCCCGGATTCCGGCTTCTGCCCTTGATTCAAGATACTGCCCCAGAGGGACGGGCATGCTCAACCGGGGATGAATATCGATGCGTTGACCGCCGACCCCTTCTTCACGCCAGTAGTTAACGTAGTCAATATCCCATGTAAAGCTGACGGTTGTTTCCCCTATTGAGTGCACACCTCCGAGATCAATGGACGGTAGTCGCCAGAGCTGGGTCGGGTTGGTGACGGTTGTGACGGTGCCGTCATCGGCCATAGTTGTTGTAGTTGCAGCGGTATCACTGGCATCATTGATAGCAAGAAATTCAGCCTCCAGGGAAATATCACCCCAGTACTTGAGGACTTTCAGGCTGTTTGTTCTGCGTGAGTCGTTGTAGTTCTCAAAACCTCGGCCGAAAACTTCGATGAATCTTTCATTGGATTCTTCAAGACCGGCCAGGCTGAAATCGAATTCCTCCAAATAGTCACGGTCGGAAACGATATCAATATCAAGCCGGGTGATCCAGTTATCCCCAAAGATATGGTCTATCTTTCCTCTCAACCAGTAGCGATCCTTGTTGGTATGGGTGTATCCGGTATCTTCGTAGTAGGCCGTCTCCGAAGGGTCACTCAGGTTGTCATAGAGATATGAGCCCATGAACATCCCTTTGTTCCTCTCAGTAGAGACATACCGAAATTCCAGACCAGCCATGAGACCACGGTTTGATAAATATTCAGGATAAAGAGTTATATCAGCTGAATCGGAAAGATTGATGAAAATCGGTAGATTGATACCGAATCCGTTATTGGTGGAATAGGATAGTTCGGGGAACAGTACACCGGTCTGCCTGGTATCCTTTGCCGGCAGGATCAGGTAGGGCAGATAGAAAACCGGTATATTACGAATATTGAATCGAACATGCTTCATATGGGCGTAACCGCCTTTGGTCACCTTGGTATCGCTGGCGGCAAAGCTCCATGGGGGTGTTTCATCCTTGCCGATCTTACAGGTGATCACCCAGCCGTCTTCCACATGGTAAGTTTTAAACCCGGTTTTTTCTACGGTCTCTCCTTCGAGATGAAAATCTTTTTCATCACGGAGAATCGTTGCGTTGTTGAATGTACCGGTCATCTGTTTGAGGTTGACGGTTCCCTTTTCCGCGAAGAGCTCATCCGAATCGGTTTTAATCCAGATGTTTCCGCGAGCCCGGATAGACTCCAGAGCTACGTCATATGCCATCCAGTCCGCCTTGATGATGACATCGGTCTCATAACGAACCTCTTCCTCTTCAGTTTCAGAAATCTCTTCAGGAGTGACGTCTTTTTTCTGCGGTTCTTCTTCGAGCAGAACGCTCCAGTCGGTTTCATCAGATTGCTTTTCAGCTTCCTGGGGTGGCAGTTTCCTCATCTTTTTGAGTTCGATATTCCCCTCGGCTACAATGGATTCTGGGTTCTCGTAGCGGGTGATCTTATCTGCTGTTATCTGCCACTCCTCGGTATCCACCGTCTCGGCTCCAACAACAAAGGACGGCAACAGGATCAGGATGAGTGAGAATATCCAGATGAACCTTTTCTTCTCTCCAATTGTGCGCGGCAAATACAATGTCACAGCAAACTCCTATTCAGGGTGATTGTTGGATGATGAATCGTTATGTATTCTGTTTGGCTGACGGAGTGCAGACCTCTTTTGACTCCCCGTGTCTGCGTGTGGAAAGCGCACTCTCGTCTTCTCTTTTCAGTTTCGCGGTGAATCATACATTATTTCACCTTATTTCGACAAGGACAGAGTGGTTTGCTGCAGATATTTTTCGGGCTTTTCTGTCAAATCACCGGTTCCATGAAAAAAGAGCTTTGTTGATGGGTTGGTGAAGAGTCCTGAATGGATAAAGCCCGGTCCTCCCCGGCCCTGAAAGGGAAATAGAACTTGATTCTGCACGAAAATTAGTATATTTTCAGGCAGTTTACTTTTCCTAATGAAGAAAGTCCACTTTTTTATCTCTATATCGAACCCTTGCGGATTCGGGTATATACCAGTGTGACCGACAGATTAAGTGGACGGATCAATCCTTCCTTCCGTCAAGTATCCTGACAACGTATCGGGGATGTTTGTTGATTTTACTATTTCCTTTCAATTCACAAAAAAAGAAAGCGAATGATGATCGGCAAGAAGTCTGTTTGGAGGTGGGTTGTTTGGCGGTTATCGGACTTTCTCAAATGGAATTGAATAGATAAACAAATGCGCAGAAAACGTGTTGCTTTTCCCCGCCAAAGTCGGGAAGCAAAATGCGAAGCATTTATATTTAAAACAGCTTCTTCCGCTGGTGAAGCCGGAGGTAGTTACAGCTTGCTGTAACACTGCTGTATAATAATAATTGGATCGTCTGTTACCATCAATTGGATGTATGGTGATGGACGTGAAGTCGAAGACACTGTGACCGGTTATACAATTTAAGCCGGCATGGTGCGAAAGAGGAATTCATGACAGAAAAGAAAGAGGAAAATCAAAAGAAATCTGCAAAGATAAAAGCATCCATAGGGGCCTGGTGGAAATCTGTTATCCAGGATAACTCTACGGAAAATGACAAAGAACAGCAACAACCCCAAAACAGGCAGACTGGAAAACAATCCACACGTAAGGGCAAAACCGATCAAACTACGGGCAGGAAGAGAAGTGGTGGCAGAAGACGGTCCAGCAAGTCGGCTGGTGCCAGGGGCGGTAAAAAGGCCACGGAAAAAAACCGAGAAGACACAACAACCCGTCAGAGTAAAGTAAAAGTTCCCCAGAAGAAAAAAGAGGGAAAAAAGTCCGACCAGAAGCCAGCTGCCAGAAAAGAGGAGGAAGCAAAGGGTAGTCGACAGCATGAAACTGTCAGCCAGAAGGACACGGTCATCAAGCTGCTGGTCAACACCGAGGAACCGGAAGAGTGCCGCCTTGTCCTGCTGGAAAACGGTCGTCTGGAATCTCTGCATGTAACAACCGTTAATCGCAAGCATACTAAAACCAATATCTACAAGGCAAAAGTCGTTTCCATAGAGAATAATCTGCAGGCCGCCTTTATCGACTACGGGACTAACAAGAACGGTTTCCTGCCTTTTTCCGAAATCCACCCCGAATATTTTAAACAGGATCTTCCCGACAAGATCAGGGAGCTGGTTGTCAATCATCAGTGGAAAAAACTCTCCATTGGCGATGTTATGGAAAAGGGTCGAGAACTGCTGGTCCAGGTGGTCAAAGAGGAGGTGGGCACCAAAGGAGCCAACCTGACGACCTATCTGTCTCTGCCCGGTCGCTGTGTCGTCCTGATGCCCGGCTCCGATTCCGCAGGTATCTCAAGAAAGATAGTCGGTGAGGAACGGAGAAATCAGTTGCGGGACATCATGAACTCTCTTTCCATCCCCGAAGGAATCGGCTGGATTGTTCGCACCGCCAGCCTTGATATCACCAAAACGGCCCTTTCTAAAGATGTCAACTATTTAAAACGATTATGGAAAGATATCAAAAAGAAGGGAATCGAACGGGATGGCGTCGGTCTGATCTACCAGGATCATGATTGTGTCCTTCGCTTCCTGCGGGAGCAGTTTGACCCGGCAATTAAGGAAATCCTGGTAGATGATCAGGAGGCTTATGACAAGGTAAAAGAGTTTATCGCCATGCTGCCGGCCAAGCAGAGAACAGTCAAGGTCAAACTCCACCGGGGTGCGCGGCCCATATTCAACCAGTATAGTGTCGAGGATCAGATCGAATCGATCTATCAGCCCAGGGTGAACCTGCCTTCCGGGGGCTCAATAGTCATTGAACCCACCGAAGCGCTGGTGTCAATCGATGTCAACTCGGGGTCCACATCCAAGGGAAGAAACTTTGAACAGACGATCTTTCAGGCCAATTCAGAGGCAGCCACCGAACTGGCCCGTCAGCTGCGTTTGCGGGACCTTGGCGGATTGATCGTGGTAGATTTCATTGATATGCGGAGCAAGAAAAATATCCGCGAGGTGGAGAAACAGGTAAAAGCAGCCATGAAACGGGACAAGGCCAAGGTGGATATCAGCCGTATCTCCAAATTTGGTCTGATGCAGATATCCCGGCAGAAACTGGGCGCGCCTATTGAGGCGGGCAACTATCAGGTGTGCACCCACTGCAAGGGTAGGGGAATGGTGCGCTCTGTTGAGACCCAGGCCCTGTATTATCTAAGGCGGATCCACACCGGCGCCACCCGACGACCTGTGGTCCGGGTAGAGGCTCGCTTGCCCGTCGATATTGCACGATACCTGCTCAACAACAAGCGCCAGGAACTATTAGAGCTCGAAAACAAGTATAAAACCGAGGTTGATATCATTCCCGAACCGGCCATGAAACCGACCGATCACGAAATCGTTTTCCATAAAGAGCAAAAGGAAAAGAAGGGTTGATTAGAAATGGTTCCCCACTGTCGTCGCGAGGGAACAAAGAGACCGTGGCGATCTCATAGTTACAATGCCTGATAACACCTAAAACTCAGCTAAAAATACATCAAACAAATTTTGTCACAATACAACTTGCTAGGTTTCCGATATTTCCTGTCAAACGTCCTCGCTCATTCTTCGCTTGCGGGATTGTTTGACAGGAAACATCGGAAACCATCATATGCCGGGACTATTATATGAAAACTAGCTGAGCTTTAGAGGTAATCACGTCACCATAAGCAATGAACCCAGCTTTTTCAAAGCAGTCAAAAACTTTTCTTGAGGAAAGAGAGAAAAGAGGGTATACATCTCACCACATTTTGCGCCAGTGGCTCAGCTGGATAGAGCGACGGACTACGAATCCGTAGGTCGGGGGTTCGAATCCTCCCTGGCGCACCAG
>CAZLGM010000206.1:0-5731 GCA_964558875.1 uncultured Desulfocapsaceae bacterium | reverse complement strand
AACAGCCATTGTCTTTTTCCTCCCATTTTTTTCCTGCCTTTCCCCGACTTTTGCTTCCAGCTACTTTGATGCTGTTTTTTCTCAATATGTCGAAGAGTTTCCCTCAACTTTAACCGAGCGTATTCAGCAGGGAGGAGAAGTTCTGCCTGAGGAATTCTGTATAGACCCGGTCTATCGCAACTTTAAGATGCAGCCGTTATGGGTCACCGAAAACGGACCGGGCAAACGGGCGGCCATGCTGCTGTCGAGACTGCGGGAAGCCGATCTCGACGGTCTTGAGCCGGCCAATTATACACCTGACAAACTGGATGCACTATGGGCCAGCAGCAACCCTTATGATCTTGCCAAACTCGACGTCATGCTCACATCAAGGATGCTTGCCTACCTCGGAGACGTTCAGGAAGGCAGGCGGGCGCCAAGAAAGGTCGATCCCAAACTGTTTGCCAACGCCTGCGATATCGATATCGATCCTGTATTTGCATTTAGCAGTATGCGCGAATCGATCGATTTTACAGCTTTTCTCGACAGCTATGTTCCCATACACTTTCAATATATTGATCTGAGGCAGGCCCTGGTCAGCTATCGCTCCATTGCTAAAATTGGAGGCTGGCCAAAGATTCCGGTTGATGGTCCGATGATCAGGCCCGGTCAATCTGACAACCGCATCCCCACCATTCGCCGGCGATTAGCAATGACGGGTGATCATCATTATGATCATGACTTCAGACCTCAATACACAACGCTTCTCGAGGAGGCAGTACGCCAGTTCCAGCATCGGCACGGTCTGAAGATAGACGGTGTTATCGGCCCCAACACCCTGGCTGCCCTTAATGTCCCTGTGGAAGAAAAAATACGTCAAATTCTGTTGAACATGGAGCGATGGCGTTGGAAGAAGCAGGACCTGGGACGTAAATATATTCTTGTCGATATTGCCGGTTTCCAGCTTCAAGGTATAGAAGATGGCCGGGCCGTTGTCGAAATGCCGGTCATCGTCGGTAAATCATATCAACAGACTCCTGTTTTCAGCGATCGTGTCAGATATGTTGTATTCAATCCGTTCTGGAACATCCCGCGATCCATCGCCAGAAAAGAGATGCTGCCGGAACTCATTCAAGATCCAGGCTATCTTGCTAAAAATAAAATCCGGGTCTTTTCCAGTTGGCAGAATGACAGTGTAGAACTGGACCCTTATAAGGTCAACTGGAATGAGTTGGGTAATAAAATAACCCGTTTTAAATTACGCCAGGATTCCGGCCCCTGGAATGTGCTCGGGAAAATAAAATTTGTGTTTCCGAACCATCACAACGTTTATCTTCACGATACCCTGGCCCAGGAACTGTTTAAAAAACACCGCCGCACATTCAGCCATGGCTGCATCCGGGTCGCTGAACCGGAACAGCTTGCTCATTTCGTCCTGGGAGGGGAGAAAAACGGCTGGACCTATGAACGAATCGAAGAGATGACCGACACCGGGAAACGCTCCATTGTCCCCCTTCCAAACCCGGTGAACATCCATATTACCTACCGCACCGTCTGGCTGGACTCCAAAGGTGTTGTTCACTTTCGCCCGGATGTGTACGAAAGGGATAAAAAGTTGATTGCAGCCCTTTTTGAAAAAGGAGATGAAATTGTAGACTAAAAATGATACTCTGCTGCAATTTATAATCGTATAAATTCTTATTTTTACGTGCTTTGCCGTCAAGGGAAATTTTTTTTCACATTGCTGCCAGCCTGTGGCCACCGCTACCATGAATCGCCGACAGTTTCTTTGCAAAACCCTCAAAGGCGCAACTGCGCTCTATTTCAGCTCGCAACTCCCTGTCCAGGCAGCGGTTGACCGTGGGCAACTATCGTTTTTCCACCTTCACACCCAGGAACAGCTCTTGGTCACCTATAAACAAAACGGTGCTTACCTTCCGGAATCTCTAAAAAAAATCAATTGCCTTTTACGGGATTTTCGAACAGGAGAAGTCCATCCGATCGATCCCAAGCTGCTCGATATCCTCTATCATCTCAAGCAACCATTCGGCAATAACGCAACTTTTGAAATCATCTCCGGCTATCGCTCTCCGGGAACCAATCAGATGCTGCGCGGTAAAAACGGCGGTGTTGCCAGGAAGAGCCAGCATATGCTGGGCAAAGCCATCGATATCAGATTGTCAGGTGTAGATACCTGGGAAGTACGAAACAGAGCTATGAAGATGCAGCGGGGTGGTGTCGGATACTACAGGCGGTCCGATTTCGTTCATCTCGATACCGGAAGGGTTCGCTGGTGGTAACATACAATTAACGCTTTCGCGCCAAGTACAGGGTTTAAAAAGTGTTCCTCCTTATTTCTTCTTAAAATACTCTTCAATTTCCCCTTTGTGCGTTGCCACATACTTACAGCTTGGTCTGCTGCCGCATTTACGGCATGACCGGTCATATGTTGAGTTGATGGTCCCGCATTGCGGACAGGTGTAATTTTTTCGAATTTCTTTTAGCCACTGTTCGTATCCATTTGACTTGATTCGATCAAGATTATCCCACAACTCTATCCGATGCGGCATAGCCGATTGAAATTCTTTCAACTCGGCACATGGGTACTGCTCGCATTCACTGCAAAAGTTGATTCCCTTCTGGGACGCACAATCAAATATTTTGCATTTCTTACAATAGGGTAGCCTGTTGCCGGATCGGCAACCGTAACACCTGCCCTCTTCCTCTGTATACCCTAGCTCTGCGGCCATCCTCTTTGATCTTTCCGGATCTTCAGTGGTTGCTATATACCAGGAGCATGCTTTGCAGTAGAGACCGCATACAGCAGCGAATTGTATATCTGACTCATCAGAGCAATTATTTTGTTTATTCATGATGAATCGGGTTGTGGAATTTTAAGGGGCTCGTATAAACTCAAACAAGATTGCAGAGTACAATAATGACACTTCCTTTAAAATAAGTATGTAGCCAGAGACTATCCGAATCTCAGACCTCTTATTTATATCTTTATACGATTATGGACCATTCTTATGTTCTTTGAGTACCTCAATAACTATATGGATCATTGCTATCACACCAAGAGTCGTAAAAATCAAATTCAACCAAAGCTCATCATTGTCCAATGGGTGTCCAATAGCCTCTAATCCTATAATAAAGAAAATGATAGCATATAGATTTATCGTAAATCCCGCAAAAGCTAGAATTCGTCCCAAATTATGTGCTACCAGATTTCGAGATAAAAACAGAACACCGCCTACAAGCAATGTCGGAGCAGCCACCAATGTGTCAGACCACACGTATCCCCAGTCAAACACACCAAATGGAAGTTTTGCCATTTCTTCTTCCGAAGCATCGGGGCTTACCAATTTAATTGTCTGTGTAAAAACAAAGAGAACACCCATTAAAATCGCATACCCACCAGTGAAGAACCTACCCAAGCGCATAATTCTTGAATGACCATTCTCTATATTCTTCATACTATCTCCATTTTCTGTTCTTTTTTGGTAGCTTTTCTGGCTGAAATGATCCTGCCGATTTTTCAAAGCCATTATCAGGATATTTTATTTCCGTGCCAGAATCACCTCTGATGGAAACAGCATTTGCTGATAATACTCTCTGATTTCCACCCTGAAATGGTGCTTTTTAAATTTGTCTGATAATTTTACCCCACGACAGCCACCCATTGTTTTTGGTGAAATATTGTAAATCGAGTCATAAAGCTTACTGCCGAAACGCTCACCTTCGGTCATATTCACCAGGATAAGTTTCCCATCCTTTTTCAAAACGCGTTTGAACTCCTCAAGTATTTTATCCATATCTTCAAATGGAATAAGATCGAACATATAATTATTGACCAATGTGTCGATTGATTCATCTTCGATGTTCAGATTAAAGGCAGAGCCAATATCTAAAGAATAGTTGACTCTTGAAAGTCTGCCAACTCGCTTTTTAGCCTTATCGAGCATCCCTTTTGATAAATCTATACCTGTATTGGTGCCGTTTGGATTTCTTTTCACTATTTCATAAAACGCCAATCCTGTTCCTACCGCAACCTCCAGAATCGATTGACCATCTTGTATATCAGCCAGTTCTATTGCCCTATTTCTCGCTTTAGATTCTGTTAATATCCCCCAAACATCATAAATCGGGGCAATTTTGTCATAAACTGAGCCGATGTTTTCCTGCTTGACTCTCGCATCTAAAACTTTCTGCTGTTTGCTGCAGCATGTAACTCCGCAGCACGAAAAGGATAAACTCATTACAATCTCCTATTACTTTGGTGGACAGCATTCATGAATGCATGCCTTTAGATTTTTAACAATGTACTCAAACTCACGTAAAATTTTTTCACCGTTAATACTGTAAAAGCGGTGTCGTGTTTCTTTCTCCACTGTTGTTAAACCCGCCTCACTCATCATACGCAGATGTCGGGATATTACTGACCTGTCCTGGGGGAAATGGTTGGCGATTGTACTTATGTCGGCTCGGCCATTGAGCATCAGGAATTTGAGAATTTGGATTCTTGTCGGGTCAGTCAGGACTTTAAATGTTTTAGAATCAAGTGCCTTGACTAGGTTACCCAGTTCTCTTGGTATTTGGTCTGGTGTTATTGGTAGCATACAGAGACATTAGTGCACACATATGCACATGTCAAGATAAGGTTGACAATTTTGATGGTTTTGAAAGGGTTTATTGAGTCTTTTAAAAAACGATCTTATAAAAATAGGACCAGTCAAGCGTAGCTTTGTCCGGATCAGATCTATCCAGTATTGCATTTATATTTTTTGAATCATTGGCTTCTTGGAAAGCTTGTACGGATGGCAGCCCTTTAACGCTTCATCCGGCATCTCTATAACATTTAAATACAATTCACTTTAAATACCCGGGGAAACATCATGTGCATCTTCACTTTTAAATGGATCAGTGATTATTATCCGGCCGCTTTTTTCTTTATCCCTCCAGTACCTATCATATCCTTCTGAATTTTCAGGATCATAAGGGAAGTAACATCCTGACACACAAGCTGATATCACTAAAAGAAGCAGGATTCTATGAATCATTGACTAACCCCTTTATTTTGGATCATTTGATGCAAATGGTACCCGAAAACCGGAAAGAGTGAACGGACTGGTGACAGAATTCCAGAGGGACATTGAACGGAACGGATATTACCCCACATCACCAACATCATATTCGTTCTAGGAGATCATACTGTAGTTTATTTCAGTCCTTTTTGGACCAGAGCAATAACCTCTGTTGTTTCCTTGCTTAGAGAGCCGCCATCAAAAGGCGGGGATGGATCGTATTCAATCTTCAATTGAATAGCACGCGCGATTTCTTCACCCTTTATCATCGAAGCTAAGCTTAACGCCATATCAATTCCAGCAGAAACTCCTGCTGCCATAACTATCTTTCCTTCTCTCACAACTCTTTTGGATACAGGAATTGCTCCATATTTTTCCAAATCATTGATAGCATTCCAATGTGTGGTGGCCTTTTTTCCGCGAAGCAGACCTGCTGCCCCCAAGAGCAACGATCCAGTACATACAGATCCAAGCCAGGTTATTGAGTCATAAACATCTCTGAGCCAGGACAGTAGAGATTCGTTTTCCAATAAATCTCGTACTCCCGGACCTCCTGGAATAATAAGAATATCGCATTTGGGAGCTGTCTCTAAATCATAATCAACAATTAATCCTAGATTACTTTCCACAGAACGAATATGTCCTTGTTTAAGACCAATGAAATTCAC
>CAZLGM010000205.1:0-5756 GCA_964558875.1 uncultured Desulfocapsaceae bacterium | reverse complement strand
TAAATGTTACATGGTACTAGTTATTGTATAAGAAGAAGTTGAATAATTCCAGTCTGAGATAGAAATAGTATCCAAATAAATATGGAGTCGCGCCATTAGATTGTCATGGCACATCCGGGGTATATCGCGCATTGCTCCATGCAGAGCTTTCTAACTTCTGTTTTTCAGGATGATACGCGGCGGCTGGCAAAGTGATTCAGCGATAAAAGGGTCAGCGACTGTCTGTCAGCCAGATGTCAGGAAAAATGTACAATCCCATGTGGAAAACCGGATTGGTATTGGATGCAAACTCAATGAATGGGTATCGGCAAATGTTGCAACCCCTGCCCGCGGGGTTGCAACATTTATAGGAACAAAATAAAGCGGTCAATCCAGAATGGATTATTTCGCCACTGTATGTTTAGCGGTCGGATTATTCACCAAAGGAATCGATAAAAAGCTGATCAATCGCGTGCCGCCCGGCATCGCTGAGATACCTGGTGCCGGAACCGACAAAGGTGTCATACTCAATTATAGGAGTGTCTTCCTGCCAGCCATCCTTCCAGGTGAACCATTTCTTTTTCGGCTGATCGAAAACATGCAGCGGTCGATTAAACAGTTTGGCCAGTTCAACAGCCCATCCCGTTCCACCTTTAACCGAGTTGTCTTCCTGGATTGAACCGACAACAAAAACCTGATGGCCGCTGTTGACCATATGGAAGATGGTCTGAAGAACTTTTCGGATCTTTTCCGTTTCATAATAGGTGCGGTGCATCATCTTCGATGCCAGCTCCATACTGATATCACCCCGTTCAAGCTCTTCCTGGCTGAGAACAATGGCGTTGTTGCTGGTATGGCTCAGCTTGTGGCCTTCGAATGTATAGATCACTTCTTTGATGTTTCTTTTTTCGGCGGCTTCTCCGAAAGCGGATTCTGCCCCCTTGAGGCCTCCGCTGAATAAGGTGCAGTTTGACTTGTCCATAATAACTCCTGATTTGGCTGTGTCCTGAATCTGTGACGATGATTATTTTATTATCAAGCGATGCTGTATACCATAGTTTTGTTCAAAGGAAAACCTTAGCAGAAAATATTTCCTCGGACGCTCCCGGCTTTAGGTTAATTTTTTTTGCCTTTCAGAAAGACCCGGATTGGCGCGCTGTAGCCCTCAACGGTTTTGCTGGGGTCTTCCGGGTTTGTGAAGTCATCATACGATTCAAAGACCATCCAGTCGGTTTTTCGTTGTTCTTCGGAACTCATGGGGTGACTGTTAAAAAAATCAACTTCGGTGAATCCTGCCCGTTTCATCCAGTTAGCCAGACAGGGACCGGTTGGCACAAAATAGGTGGATGGAACCTTGGCATAGGTGTTCTCTGGAAAAAGAGCGATCGGTTCATCCCCCGGGATGGCCTGTGATTCCAGGATCAGGGTTCCACCTGGTTTCAACGACGAAAAAATATCTCGCAAGGTGTCGATCGGGGAGGCTCGATGGTAAATTATACCCATGAGAAAGACA
Source organism: uncultured Desulfocapsaceae bacterium (assembly GCA_964558875.1). Taxonomy (GTDB): domain Bacteria; phylum Desulfobacterota; class Desulfobulbia; order Desulfobulbales; family Desulfocapsaceae; genus CAZLGM01. The sequence continues at coordinate 4,264 of CAZLGM010000205.1, read as the reverse complement.
ACATCGAAAGAGTTGGAAAAGAAAGAGAGATGTTCCGCTCCAAGCAGGTCGATATGCAGGTTGGGAACCCCGGCCATACCATTGAGGCTGTTAAAACAGTAATAATGCTGGACAGAGGGCTCAAGGCCAATCACCAGCCGGGGATGGTGGGCAGACATCCGGAACATGTAATAGCCGTTATTGCACCCGATATCGCAGATTACCTTGTCACGAAGGTCGGGGAGTTTGGGCGTTAGGCAGTTCCATTTGCGTTCACTCCGCCACTCTGCGTCGACATCAATGCCGAAAACGGAAAACGGTCCCTTGCGCCATGGCATGAACAGCCGCAAATCCTGCCTGAGTTCATGGCGCTCTGCGTCCGTTATTTCATTTGGTTGACCGATGGTGACCACATCGCCACCGCAGTCGGTGAAAGAGGCCTTGAATGCGGTCAACCGGCCATACGGTTCCCGATACCTGAGAAACCCTTTTTTATTCTGATTGACCCACTTCTGCCTCTGCCGGTGATGGGCCTTGATTTGATCAATATCGGCTGTGGTGGGTAGTTGTGAAATATAATCCATGGATAATGTGGTCACGTCGAAATCAGCTGGGTTTTATAGCGATAAATGAAACAAAGTTGAACCACTGGAAAAAGGTTTCAATGGTCGAAAAGCCTGCCTTTTTTAGAAGCGTTCTGTTTTCATTGATTGAAAATGGGATGAGGATGTTCTCTAGGGCTTCCCGCTTTTTGGCGATTTCCAGTTCGGAATAGCCTTTCTGCCGTTTAAATGTGTGGTAGATATCGATATATTGGCGGTTTAGGCTTTTTTCGTGATTAATTGTCTTTTCACTTAAAATAAGAATCCCTCCAGGCCGAAGAGCGTTATATAGATGGTCCACAAATTGCTCCCGCTGGATGGGCCGGATAAACTGGAGCGTGTAATTACAGATAAAGGCGCCGACATTTTCAGCCTGGATGGTTGTAATATCGTTATTGATGAAGGTGATGGATTCCTTTTTCGAGTAGACTTCGGCTTTTAATCTGGCTTTATCCAGCATAAATTCCGAATTATCCACACCAAAGAACCGCAGCTTTTTATCGGCCAGGATGCGGGCAAATTCGATCAGGGTTGTCCCGGTAGCGCAGCCAAGATCATAGATAGAGTCGTTTGGGCTGAGCAGTCTATTAAGAAGTAGAGCACTGCAGCGAACCACTTCCGAATAAAATGGAATGGAACGATCGAGCATGTCATCGAACACTTCAGCCACTTTTTCGGTAAAAACAAAATCCTCTTGGATGGTGTCAACCCGGTAGAGTCTGTCGTGTGATTTGGAAGTCATTGTTTTCCACTGTTATTTCAGAAATTAATGCAGTTTTTTTTGTTGTGCTCAGCCGCTTGAGGCACCCACTCTTTTCTTATGTACAGGGTCAGCCTGAAAAGGGCTATTGAGCAGCAGCGTCCTTGTAGCAAACATCAAAACAACCACTATACCAATATCATTCGACTTGGAAAAGGTTCATCGGTTCAACCGTATTTAACTGTAGTGGATCAGGTCATCCGGACAATCACAGAAAAAGAATAGGGTTGCCTTGCCGCCGTTATGGGAGTATAAACAGACGGTTAAATCAATCAAAGATATAGTGATGGCGGATGTCCCCAAGGGGAAGTTTTGATTTTGGGTTACAACAATTCAGTCCTGCAATCTTTTATTATATCAAAACATTATCAAGTTACGTAATAGTTTTAACAACAGGTTCAGGAAAAGGGTGAAGTCTCTTTAACAGGGAAAACTAAGGTTTGACAATGGGAATAAAATTATGGGCAAATATGGCCCTGTGCTGCCTGTTAGTTGCGGCCATATCAAAAGGGGTACATACGTTAAGCGGTTCATCGGTAGCCGAAGTATTACGACCTGTTGATCATCTCTCAGATGAGACCAAGGAACTGCTTAAACAGGTTGATCTGGTCCGCTATGGCGTTCGCATGAAAAAGGGAAATAACCTGGTTGATGGAATTTTCAGTTTTGAAAACCGTTCAGAGCAGAAGATTGGCAAAGTAACAATCAGCTGCAAAATGATGGATAAAAATGATCGATTTTTAGGCCGCCAGAAATGGCTTCTTGGCCAGCCCATTGACATGTTGTCAAAACAGACAATCGTCAGCCAGAATAACAGAATGTTTGTCCCCAAGCGCGCTGAAAAGATTGAATGCGGAATTGTCGATTTAAGCCTTGTTGAAAAGCCGCTGATTGCTGTTCACAGGTCTCATGGAGATTCTGGTAGCTATGATGGCAGCCAGAAGTCTTCTTCCACTAGTGCTCATTGAACCGAACAGGTGTTATAAACGAGGTTGCCAATGTCGGATAAAATTGATTTTGATGAAGTTTTCAGCAAATACCGCTCTGATCCCTTTGACTATGTTGATGTCTTTGCGACCCATACCGGAGTCGTTAATTTTCTGGTGGAGAAGGAAAGCGGAGTAGAAGCAGTCAGCGGGGAGTGGCAGCATATTCCGGGTACATCGCTGTATGAAATAGAGCGGGAGAGAAATACCAAAACAATAACCGCTGAAACCAACGGCACGATTTCATCGATCAACATGGATCTCAACGGCCAGTTTGTCGAGGCTGGTGAAAAACTGATGACTATCCGTCATCCTCTGAAAAAAAAGGAAATTATCGAGAATATTCTCCAGGAAGTTCTCTTTCTCTTTCGAGCCCCGGAACGGGCCAAATATTTTTTCGCCCTCGATATTCAGTCCAGGATCGATAAGAAAGGAGCCCGATCGATCACCATCAAATCAGGTGACGAGATTATCATCATGTCACTGATGAAACGTGACACTCCTGTCTATTACAAAGGTGACACAGGGGTCATTCATTCCGTCTACTTCACCCCCGGAGTCACCGTTGACCAGGGAGTTCCGCTTATTGGGGTGTGTCCTGTCGATAAGTTGCCTTTGATTCAGAAGGTAATAACAAGGGTAAAAGCAGACTGGGACAAAGCTTAAAAGGCGGCAGGCACTGCATATTTAAACGATTTCGATTGACCGCATAGGTTTGGCTATAGCGGTCAATCGAAATCGTTTAAATATGCAGCACCTGCCACCTTTTAAGCAAGAAACAAATCGGCGATAAATTCTGGAACCTTCCATAAAACAGACTAACCTCGTTTCGCTCCGGGAGAAGTGGTAATGAACCGATTAATCTGCCTGCTCTTCTGTATATTGTTGCTTCCAACAATTGTAGTGGATGATGTCCAGGCTGGCCCGATCATGGCCGATGTTCATATTACTGTTCATGTTAAACGTGAAGGTGGGGTGGGCAGTTGTGGTTCCAGGCCCTGGGGTGTTGATCATATCCGCGGTGGTGACTTTCAGTGTCATCCCCCTAAATATTGGTATAATTATTTTCTGATTGCCAAAATGGGACAGAAATTGAAAATTACTCCATCCACCCAAGACAGTTATCAGATCAGCGGGTTTGAGCCCGGCGGTCTGAAGTACGAGAAGCTTGAGCATACATCCGATGGGAATCGTGTCTGCAGTCCAACATCTATTCGTTCGGCTAAAGAATATTTTCAATTCAATACAACCGGAGTTGCCAGTAATGGCCAACTGCGGCTCAGTTTCTCAACAACCCCTGAAGAAATATCAAAATGGCAATGTAGGGGCGGCCATGGTTATGAGAGAATTACAAGTCTTCTGCTTATCGACTGGGCAATTGCCATGACGGGAAGTCAGATGATAACGTCGACAGAATTGACCTCCCAGCATCTGTTGAGATCCGGTTTCTATGACCGACGCTACGTTACCAGCATGAACCCGAGTCCATCCAATCGTGATTATGTGACGGTTCAGGTCCAGTTTACCTGCTTTGATCCTCAGAAAACGGGCAACAAATTTGTTGCCTGTCCCTGGCAGCAATAAAACGGTACCAGTTGTCCAAACTGAGAGAATCGTAATGAGTTTCAACGCAAATCCTTCTCAGCTGCAGGACTATATCAATTCCCGTGAAAGTCACTTGAGAACTGGCTGCACTCCTGGGGTTCCAGAAGAGATCATTTTCCGTTATGGCGGTTTTATCGGTTCAAGGATTCACCGGTTTCCTGTTCTTGACAGAAGTATGGATTACTGCCGCACCCTTATCGAGCAGACGGAACGGGAAAACCGTTCCGTTTCCAGTGGAACAATCGTTATTGCAGACGAACTGGAACATTCAAAGGGACGGTTTGCCAGATCCTGGCATGCGCCGGTCGGAGGCCTGTGGGGATGTTTGATTG
>CAZLGM010000204.1:0-5815 GCA_964558875.1 uncultured Desulfocapsaceae bacterium | reverse complement strand
CTGTCATTGGCAAGTGTTCCGGTTCCGTGGCTGTTGATCAGACCGATATCTTCAGGTGTTAGTCCGCAGCCGCCAAGACAGTTCCTTATAGCCTGCTGCAATCCTCTTCCTTCGGGATGTGGGGCGGTGGGATGGTAGGCATCACACGAAGCGCCGTAACCCAGCAGTCGGCCGAACAGTTGACCGTGTCGTTTCTCAAGCACATGCTCCTTTTCCATCAACAGAAGTCCAGCCCCCTCTCCCAGTGTCAGACCGTCACGCTCATGGTCGAACGGTCGGCAGGCGGAGCTTGAGACCAGCATAAGTGAGTTGAATCCCCGGCAGCCGATACGGGCGATACCGTCAGCTCCTCCGACAATAACACAATCACATAAATCATTTTCCAGCCACGACTTGCCAACACCGATGGCATCGGTACCTGAAGCGCAGGCATTTGTAACTACCGCCCGTGGCCCTCTCAGACCAAAGAACTTCTGAAGAACTTCAGCAAGATTTGAAAAGAGATACTGATCCATAATGGCCGGATCGGGATTGTTGTCGTTTTTCCAGTCGAAATAATAGTCCTCGTTATTAAATGTACAGCCGACCGTCGTTCCAACGGCAACGCCCACTCTCTTTTCCTGGAGAGAGTCCAGAGAGACTCCTGCGGTCTTAAGCAGGTTGATCATGGCTGCCAGTGTCAACAGGATTGTCCGGTTCAATTTATTTAATGCTATGGGACAATCACCGGATCTGGATGAGGGGACAACACCGGATGTGATTATATCGAGGATCTCTTCTTCGTTGACAAGAAAAAGCGGGGCTTCGCGGCCGGGAACAAAGTAGCGAGCAGGGTCCATTACACAGTTGACTCTGCCCTGTTTAAGAGTGTCCCAGGCGGAATGGTGATCGATCCCTGCGCCGCAGCAGCAGCCGTAACCGCTGATGCCGATTTTTTCACTCAAAGTTTTTTGCATAAAAATGGATGATAGCTGTCTGAGATATCAGAAAGCTATCATCCGTAATCAGTTATTTTGCCAGTTTTACAACATCTCCGATCAGAGCCGAGTTGGCCATGATCGTGCCAACTAGGCATTGGAAATGGCTTGCCGAGGAATATGGATTGTTCTTAATATTTGAACGTATATTGATAACAGCATCCGCTCCCGACTGCAAAGCCTGCTCCTGAAGGGCTTTAATAGCAGAGGCAAGAGCCCATTCACAGGCGCCTTGGCTTGCTTTGGCAAAGGCATTGGTGCGTTTTGATGTTCTATATGTCCCAAATTTTTGGACGATTGCCGGACTCTTCTGCTGGCCCCAATAGAGGGCAACGTTCTTGTAGATTGCATTGGCCACTTCAACATTCTGCATAGCATGATCGATAGGGAACTGCATTAACTTATCTGCCCCAAAAGCGGATGAAGTAAAAAAGACAAAAAACAGTGGAATACAAAGCAGTAGTTTTTTCATTATTAATCTCCTTAGACAATTCATGTAGATAGTTATGATGTAAAAGATTGACGGATAAAGCAGTCGAGGCTGCTCTCCTTTAGCTGTCTTTTTTAAGATTACTGATAAAGTTGACCAGACTGTTGATGGAAGAAAAGGCTTTTTTTCCCTTTTCGGCATCGACTATCTGAATATCGAAATGTTTATGAATTAAAACCGCCAGCTCCACTGCATCTAAAGAATCAAGGCCCAGTCCTTCTCCGAAAAGCGGGTCGTTATCATCCAACTCCTCTAAAGCCGCTTCTTGAATTTTGAGGTCATTGATAAGGATTGTTTTCAGTTTTTGTTTAATATCGTTCATTTAAGTATATCTCGTTAACTTTGCGTATTCTTTTTTGTAAGGTCCCAAAAATCGAAGAAATTATACCATTGATAGGGATATTTGCTCAGATATTTTTCAAGGCAGTCACCAAATTTAAGGCAGCTTTCATCGAGCATTTGCTGACGGTTCTCACGGTGTTGGGATTGGGGATAAAAGATATCCCAAACTTTCACCTGGAAATGTTTGGCGGATAGCTTGGCTGCCAGAAAGACACCGACCGGGGATCCGACACAGGCTGCCAGAGTGTAGGCGCTGTTGGGCAGCCGCGCATCTTTTCCCATAAAATCAACGATGGAAGAAGTGCCTTTGATATACCGATCTGCCATGATAATAACCACTTCTCCCCGCTGAAGAGCTGCTGTTGCCTCTATCATGCCACCAAAGTCAAGATCGGTATTGATGATGCTGATGGCTTGACCACCGCCGATCTCTTCAAAGGGGTGCTGACCGTCCGTGCTCTCATCGTACTGCATCAGGGCATGGACCTTGGCTGGCAGAAAATCCAGACGGGTGAGCGCAGAATACCAGTTGCCCACATGGGCGGTAACCAGTACCAGGCCTTTACCTTCATTGACTACCTCGATCAGCTTTTCCCGGCCGATGGTGTCACAGCGGATATCGGCATCTAGGTCGTGCTCCAGCCAGCCGCGATCAACCAGGACCCGGCCAAATGAGAGGATCAGCCTGAAACGGTGTTTGAACAGTTGCCAACAGCCTTCATCGGGAAATCGTTTTGTCAGGTACGGTGAGGTTGTTGTTTTCAGGCGACGGTCAAACAGGACATAACAGAACACAACGGGATAAAGGAGCAGATAGCCGCCCCGTTGACCCAACACTTTCATGATGACATAAAAGATAGCTGTTCCCAGCCGTTCAAGTGCTTGTTTAACCGATGCTGGCATTGTTTTTTCGTTGATGCAGTGACTTAGAGGCGAAATAGACAAGAGAGCCGCCAATCAGCCCTAAAAGGGGACCGACCAGCAGAGAGCCGAGCAGCCAGTCCCAGAAACGATAATGGACTTCAAGTCCCCATTTTTTCCATGTCAGATCAAGGAGAAGGGAACCATTCTGCAAAAAATAGCCGGTCTGGATACAGAGAACGGGAACCACCGGCGGCATGCAGAATTGGGAAGCGGCTACTGCGGCGATCTTATTTAAATGAAAACGGTGGGCCACATAAATAATGGCCACAGTATGGCAGGCAATAAGCGGCAGGGCGCCCATGAAAAGCCCAAGCCAGACGGCTACTGCCAGAAAAAAGGGGGAGGAATATTCACGACACAATTTTTTTAGAATTTTCCAGGGATTTCCTCCGTAACGTACTTTTTCCTGATCGTTGTTTTCAGCAATAAGACGGGGCTGGGGAAGTGGAATCAATCTGCGGATGACGAATCGAGTATGCAGCAGGCTCAAGCGTACGTTGTCCCTGAATTTATCAAAATGACTGATTCGCTCATCCGCCTTCGGATAGTGGACGGAGATGGGTACCGAGTCGATGGGAATCCCGGCCCACGCCATCTTGACAAGCACCTCAATTTCAAAATCATAGCGGCTCCGGGTGAGGTTGAGCAGTAACATTTCATTGACCGGATAGAGCCTGAAGCCTGATTGGGTGTCATCCAGTTCAAGCCCCGTTTCCAGCCGGACCCAGAAATTTGAGAACGCCCTTCCGAAAAGGCTGGAACCCGGTGCGGTGTCCTGATCCATGATGCGGTTGCCAATTATGCAGCACGGCCAGTTGGCCCTGGCCTTCTTAAAAAGACGGGAAGCCTCTTTCGGATTGTGCTGATCATCGGCGTCGACGGTTATGATTGCCTGGAAGCCGCGCCGTCTGGCCTCCTTTGCTCCGGCAAGGATTGCTGCTCCTTTTCCCTGGTTGACTTCAAGACGAATGCTGTCACATTCCAGGCTTTTAAGATTCTTCAGACCGTTATCGGTGGAACCGTCATCAACAACCAGGATTTCAAAACCGGTTGTCTGTGCCTTACGGACAACCCGGGCTATGGTCGAGCCATGATTAAAAAGAGGGATGACCAGCAGTATGTCTTTTTTTTCAAGCATCATCTAATTTTCCTGATTACTCATAACGCTCAACCTAACACGAGGTGTTGTCGATTTGCCAGTCTAGCCTCCGGTCAAGGATCACTCCTTTGAGGACAATAGCATTCTGTATTAAAGCACTATTTTTTAGTTTACAGTAAAGACTTGGTTGGGAGACATGATCCTTGAAATACGTCTGTCGATCCGACAACACTTCTTTTTCGGTCCAGGCTGAGAATCATTGGTAGTCAGATAATCTTTTTAGTTTACCAAAAATCAGCCCATCCCATAGTGGACCGTCGTGGCCCATCATATGAAGCATTTGAATCTTGACTTCCATGTCATCGTCCGAATAAATCCTGTCGGTCCGGTCCTTGAAACTGTTGTGCAGTTCCCGGTCGATGAATTCCTTGCTGACATGGGGTGAAAAATAAAAAAGCGGATGAAGAAGGGACTGGTCCTGTTTTAGGATCTTTTCCTCAAGAGCCCGTTCATAGAGCTCTGTTCCGGGAAATATCCTGATGCCGCTATAAGCGAAAACAACACTGGGAGGTAGTCGGTCGATATTGTCAAGTCCCTCCAGTACTGAATCCTCAGTTTCTTCAGGCCCGCCGAACATGATGAAATGGGCGCATGGAATCGATTCTGCTACTGCGTCTTCATTGATCCGGTGTACTTCATCAAAGGTGAATCCTTTGTTGAGCCCTGAAAGTGTATTATCGGAACTGGCGTCTGTTCCCAGTTCCATGGACGCCATGCCGCTCTTTTTAAGAAGTTTGAGCTTTTCACGGCTTAAATGTTGTGGTCTGAAGAAGGCACACCAGGGAACTGTATTGTTCAACCGGATTAACTCTTCGGCAACCTGGAGATAGTGGCCTCTGTTGTCGTTAAAGACGCCGTCGGTGAAAAAAATGTATCTGGCTTGATGTTCACGACCCAGTCGCTGGACCTCCTCTGCAACTTCCTTTGGGTCGCGATAACGCATTTTCCTGCCCTCAATGGTTGGGTAGGAACAGTAGCTGCACCTGTGACAGCATCCTCTTTTAGTCTGGATGCCAAGCATGCCGCCGTAATTAAGGTAATAGGAGGCTATTGAATCGTAAAAAACAGGGCGGATCCAGGGATTTGGTGTAATTGAGCCATAAAAGAGCTTCTCTGCTATGGGTTCGCCGCTTATGATCTTGTCGATCAGCTCAGGAAAAACGGATTCTCCTTCACCGACAACCCCGTAATCACCGCCTAAAAAATCAAGAATTTCAGCCGGCATGATGGAAAAACCTGGTCCTCCCAGAACAACGGGTGCCGTACTCTGTTTTCGGATGATATCGATGACCTCTTCAATATGGCTGAGCAATCCTTCCGAAAAGCTGCTGTTAACCGTGTCAATATTTCGAATCGAGATGCCGATTACATCAAAGTTTCGTTCATTAAGAAGGGTTGATAATTTTTCAGTTGAGCCGTCAGCCAGGACATCCACATGCTGAACATGATGTCCATTTTGCACGAGCGCTCCTGAAAGGTACGCTATCCCAATCGGGTAGACAGGGTAGGGTGAGACCATTTTATTGGCCGATATAAGAAGGCAGTTGGCACCCATGCGATAGTTGTGTTGATAGATGAATAAAAAGCGAATTCTCTCTGCGGTCCATTCGTTGAACTAGGAGTCGTGTAATAGAGATCGTTTCAGTCCGCCCAAGAGATGGTTTGTCTCTTTTAAGGTTTTAAAAGAGAGATCAATTCTGCCATTTTTTCTGTCTGGATAGACGTCGTGGTTTATAGGAACCGTCTTCCATTTCTTTCTTAACAACATCGGCAAAGAGTTTCGACATCCTCAGGGACTGATTGGTTTCCCGATAGAAATTATCCCAGGCATAATGATACATCTCCTGGAGAGTTTCAGGACTCATATTCTTTGGTTGAAAAACCACTTCAGCAGTTGTGTATCGATTCCAGTCGGTATGCAGG
>CAZLGM010000203.1:0-5888 GCA_964558875.1 uncultured Desulfocapsaceae bacterium | reverse complement strand
TCGAGATAACCGATCATTTTGACACCTTAACAACGATCGACTTGGATAATCTTCAGATTGATACACTCACCTCTCTGGAACGGGAGGCGTTGAATAAGCTATTCTTGTTTTCCCCCCCGCAAGGGACCGAGATCATTCACCAGTGATATGGTAGCAGATGAGCCAGATACCTTCCGGGTCGCCCTTCTCTCCATGCCGTGGGCCCTGTTCAACCGACCATCGATCCAACTTGGTACCCTGAAGGCTTACCTGGAAACAGATGAATCGATACAGGTAAACACTTTTCATCCTTTTCTTGATACAGCATATCGCTTCGGCACCAAAACATACCGGTTACTCTCAAAAGACAGTTGGGCAGGTGAGGCGCTCTACGCACCATTACTCTTTCCCGAGCAATACGAGCAGGCAAAAAACCTCTTTTTACAGCGATTGAAAAAAAGGGGATTTTCCCGCCATTTCCCCGATTACGATAAACTGCAAAAGGAGTTGCAAAACAGCCTGGAGAACATTGTCGATAAAATCCATACCGGATATGACCTGGTCGGTTTTAGTGTCTGCTTTAACCAGTTGTTTGCTTCGTTGCTGGTCGCAAAAAAATTGAAAGAGCGCAACAGTAGCTTTACCATCGTTTTTGGAGGCTCCTCGTGTGTCGGCAAAATGGGACACTCATTGCTGGACAATTTCCCCTGGATCGATTTCGTCATTGACGGTGAGGGAGAAAAACCTCTGCACCGGCTTTGCCGGATCCTGGCAGGCCGGACGTTAAAACAATCCAGGCAGATAGTGAGTCGTACCGGTAACGGTCCTTTGGCCAATGATGTAGAGATCAAAGACATGAATCGGCTGCCCCTGCCCGACTACGGGGACTATTTCACCGAGATGAACAGCCTTTTTCAATCGGAACCGTTCATTCCTACTCTTCCCATTGAATTTTCCAGGGGCTGCTGGTGGAACAAATGCACGTTCTGCAATCTCAACCTTCAATGGCGTCACTATCGAAGTAAGAAAAGCGATCGGTGCATGGCTGAAGTTGAAGAACTGGCAAAAAAATACCACTGTCTCAACTTTACGTTTACAGACAATGCCCTGCCCGTGAAAGAATCAGACCTTTTTTTTCACAGGTTGGCAGAAGGAGATGTTGATTATCGTTTTTTTGCTGAAATTCGGGCTATTACAGACAAGAATCGGATAAAACAGTACCGGCAGGGCGGCTTATCCTCCATTCAGGTCGGCATTGAAGCTCTTTCTTCCAGCCTGCTCAACAGACTAGGCAAAGGAACAACTGCCATTGAGAATATTGCGGTTATGCGAAACAGCGCTGAGAGCGGCATCACTCTTGACGGTAATCTCATCATTGAGTTTCCCGGATCAACCAATGAGGAAGTAGATGAAACGCTTAACGCCCTTGACTATGTTCTTCCATACCATCCTTTGATTTCCGCTTCGTTTTTTCTAGGGTACAGCTCACCGGTCTATAGCCAACCGAAAAAATATGGAATACAGGCCGTTACCCATCATTCGAACAACAGGAAACTCTTTCCCGGGCATATCCTGAAAAATTTGGAACTGTTAATTCGGGGATATAGAGGAGACCGCCAGGCCCAGCGATTACTCTGGAAACCGGTTTTTGAAAAACTAAAAACCTGGCATTCTTTTCATATCACCAGGGACAAAGACGACATTGCTCCGCTGAGCTTCCGTGATGGCGGTTCATTTTGTATTATCCGGCAGGAACTACCCGACGGTAAGGTTCTGCAGCACAGGCTCAAAGGAGCATCAAGAAGTATTTACCTCTATTGTACGACCATCAGAACACTGGATGAAATAGCCGACACATTCAACCGGATACCAACAGAAAAAATCCGATCGTTTTTGGATGATTTAACAAAAAAATATCTCGTTTTTTCTGAAAAGAACAGGTATCTGTCACTGGCAATACATCAGAAATGAAAAAATTCTTCCTGTTTCGTTTCCGTCAGTTGATTAAACAGTTCTTTTTTATAGCAGAATACACACTTACTTATGTCCGAAATAGCCATTCTCTCAGATACACACGATCAGATCGCCAATCTGCGGACTGTTGTCGATTTCTGCAATAACAGAAAAATTCCCCTGATGATTCATTGCGGTGATCTGATTTCTCCGTTCATGTTGAAAGCACTTGGACAGTTCAACGGCGAAGTCCATTTGATTTACGGAAATAATATAGGTGATCTGACCAATATTGCTACATTTTGCCAGATCAGATTCACCAACGTGGTTCACCATGGACCGTTTGGTGAATTAAATTTTGAGGGACGCCGTATCGCTTTTGTTCATTATCCTCATCTTGCCAAGGGATTAGCCTGCCAGGACCATTACGATGTTGTCTGCCACGGCCATAATCATAAGCGAAAAACCCATACTATCGGCTCGACCTTGGTGATCAATCCCGGGCAACTCCTTGGAGAAGACCAGGATGCCGGCTTTACCGTTCTTGAGACTGATGATCTTTCGACAAAACGGTTTCAGATCGGCAACTGCCTGTTTGATCGCCCTATAACGGTACGGACTGAGGAAGAGTGGAAAAAGGAATGGGACGGAAAGGAAGTTGTCAGTCGCCCGATTGTTATTACATGATACCAAGGCAACTGATATTTTACACGGAATCACACCAATATTATAACCATTTGAGAGTGAAGAAACACTGAAGGGTAGAGACCATGAGTACTAATGGCGACAGTTTTGCAGATCTGTTTGATGCTGAAGAGACCAAACCTATAAAAAAACTTAAAACCGGTGAAAAAATATCCGCCCGTATTGTCGGTTTTGGCGGAGAATCGGTTTTTCTTGATATAGGAGGGAAAAGTGAAGGGGTTCTTGACGCTGCTGAGCTGACCAACAGTAATGGTGAGCTTGAAGCGGCTTTGGGTGATGTGATTGATGTCTACTTTCTCAGCTCAAAACGGTCTGAACTCCTGTTTACGACCACAATCAGTTCAGGAGCAAGTGTCGAACACCTTGAAGAAGCCTGGCGTAGTGGAATACCGGTCGAGGGTTTTGTCAAAGCGGAGATCAAAGGCGGTTTTGAGATCACATTAGGTGGAAACGCCCGGGCCTTTTGCCCTTTTTCCCAGATGGGATTGCGTCGCGTTGACAACAACGAATCTTACCTGGATCAGCACATGCAATTTAGAATTACCCGCTTTGAAAGCGGCGGCCGCAATATTGTCGTCTCAGCCAGGGCTATCCAGGAGGAAGAACGGGCCCGGATGAAAGAGACGCTGAAAGAACATCTCACAGAAGGGGAAACCATTGAAGGTGAAATCACATCGCTGCAGAAATTCGGCGCTTTTGTCGATATCGGCGGGATAGATGGTCTTATTCCCATTTCAGAAATCAGCTGGAGCCGGGTTGAACAAATCGAGGATTATCTGCATATCGGTCAGAAAGTATCGGTTGTAGTCAAGCAGATCGACTGGGATAAAGATCGCATCTCACTCAGTTTGAAAGAGACCCTGGCCGATCCTTGGGATGATGTAGTCAACCAGTTTGCTGAAGGGTCGAATCACATCGGTCAGGTCGCAAGGCTCGCTCCCTTTGGTGCCTTCGTCACCTTGGCTCCTGGAGTTGATGGATTGATCCATATCTCCAAACTCGGCAGCGGTCGGAAAATCAACCATCCACGGGAGGTTATGGAAACCGGCCAGGATATTGAAGTCACTGTGGAAACTATCGATAGTGATGAAAAACGGATATCCCTGGCACCTGCCGATTACACGCCGCCGGAAGACAAGGAAGAGGCGGAGAAAGATGAGTTTCGCGAGTTTAAAAAATCAAAAAAGAAAGGGAAAAAAGAGGAGAACCTCGGCAGTCTCGGAGAACTGTTGAAAGCAAAGCTTGCTGAAAAAAACAAATAACCAGCGTTTTATATGAACTCCAATTTATAATTCGCTATCTTGCAAGTGTGATTACTCGCTGCTTTGCCGCAACATCTCGAACATGACGACTGCGGCGGCAACGGATGAGTTCAACGAGTCAAGTTCTGCCCGAATGGGGATTGACACCAGGATATCACACTCTTTCTGCACAAGAGGACGAATACCCGCACCCTCGTTGCCGACAACAAGGCAGGCGGGGCCGGAAAAATCCGTTTCATAAATCGATTGAGAGGTGGATGCTTTTACGGCGCCATAAATCCATGCCCCCACCTCTTTGAGTTTTTTTAGGGCCGTAACCAGGTTAGTCACCTGGCAGATATCGATATGGGCCATGGCACCAGCTGCCGATTTGGCTGCCGTCCCTCCCGGCTGCGCCGAACGATCTCTGGTGATGATCACACCGTCCATTCCCGAGCCGTACGCACTCCGGATGATTGCTCCAAGGTTATGCGGATCCTGTATTGAATCGCATACCATCAGGCGTGGTTTACCACCCTGATGTATTTTTTCGGAAAAACGTTTCAGCAGCGTTTCAAATGGAAGAAGTACAGCACGGCTGATCCTTGCGGCTATCCCCTGATGCCTGATTTGAGCAGACTCCGGCCCTGTAATCTTCAGTCCTTGAACAAATCTGACCTTGATACCAGCTTCCCGGGCCTGTTGAATGATCTCTTCAACCTTTGAACCCCGTCGATCCTTCTGTAAATAGATCTCAGACAACCGGCCAGGCTCAGCCTTCAACATTTCAACAATCGGATGAACACCCCAAATCAGATCATCGGAAACCCGAAGCCTGTACTCGTTCTTCTGGTGCTTCTCCGTTCTCTTTTTCTTCATCAACCCACTTAAGTTATCGGGTAGTCACACATTGTGTGCAAACTGATCATGAGCAATAGGGGTTAAAGCTTGATTGGTTCACCCGTTGACAGACGGTGTCCCTTCGCCCGTTCAGCCAAAATGATGGCCGTTAGAACTCTGATCGATTCATCAAGGGTATCATTGACGATCAGATACTGATAACGATCCGCTTCAGCCATCTCACTCCTGGCATTGGCAAGACGTACATCGATGGTCTCATCACTGTCCGTTCCTCTGCCGCGCAGCCGTCTTTCAAGTTCCTCAAGTGAGGGGGGAGCAATGAAGATAAAACTTGCCTCAATCCGCTTTTTATCCCTTAAAACCGCTGCTCCCTGTATATCGATGTCAAGAATAATGTCGAAGCCGAGATCCAATTGCTGCTCAATTGCCGCGATGCTGGTGCCATACAGGTTGCCATGCACTTCGGCCCATTCCAGAAAAGCATCCTCTGCTCTCATTTCTTCAAATTCTTGCCTGTTGATAAAATGGTAGTCCCGTCCATTTATTTCTCCAGAACGTGGTAATCTGGTAGTGTGGGATACAGAAAAGGCCAACCCCGGAGTCTGGGCCATCACCTGTTTTAAAATCGTTGTTTTGCCAGCTCCGGAAGGAGCTGAGATGACAAATAGCCTTCCTCTGCTCATTTTTTCATTTCACCCGTTCCCCGGTACTCACTCAGATGATAACCGGGCTGTAAGGAAGCCAGACGTTGACTGATAGTGTCCGGCTGTACCGATGACAGGATTATATGATTGGAATCCATGACCAGAATGGAACGTGTCCGTCTTCCCTCCGTCACATCGACCAGTTTTCCTGCCTTTTTTGCCTGCTCTTTGAGTTTTCTTGCCGGGGACGAACCGGTATTGATGACAGCGACAATCCGTTCCACCATAACCGTATTGCCGAAACCGATATTGATCAACTGCATGATAAACCGTATTTAATAGAGAAATATCGTAACCAATCATAGGGTAAGCACTAGACTGTAATTACGACTAAAACTATAAGCGGTCTCAGGCGCCCCATATTTGGACAAGCGGTAAGGAGCCGTGTACTGATGCTACATAAGCCTTGCCGATCGTTCAAAGATGGGGTGCCTGTGATCGCTTA
>CAZLGM010000202.1:4619-5892 GCA_964558875.1 uncultured Desulfocapsaceae bacterium | reverse complement strand
ATTTTGTCAGATCGATCTCTCAGATGATGATCATTTCCATTCTGCTCTGCATGTTCTTTATTGTGTCCGGCCTGGCTCTCAGCTATCAGTTGGATCTTCCTTCAGGCCCGGTGATCATAGTTATTGCCGGAACCTGTTATTTACTTAGTCTGCTTACAATAAAAATCCACTCTGGCAATAAATGATCGAAGATTAATGCCAATAGCCACTCAGTCAGATATAAATACTGGAATCAGTGGTTGTTGGGTTGATACAACCTTTCCATTTCAGTTGTGTATTTACCGTTTTTTCGTTCATAAATATAAAATGGAGAGAGAACTGAAAGCTCATTGCCACCATTTTTTCTTGCCTCAACCAGCGCCAGTGCAGCCTCCTGGATCTGAGATGGATAGCTGTAAACAAGCTGTAATCGTTTCGGTTCCAGTCGGGCCGCACGCATTGCACTCATGAGATCAGTCAAATAACAAGCCGGATAAATCAAAGTGAGCTTTCCCCTGTTTTTTACCGCATATGCTGTGGCCGAGACAATATCACCAATTGTGGCTGATATTTGATGTCTGGCAATTCTTTCCTGACTGTTCTGGTTTTTACGACCGGATGAGTCCCTGTAAAAAGGAGGGTTACAAACAACGTCTGAAAATGACTCCGGTTCAAAAAATGAAGATATTTTCTTCAGGTCTCCACAAGTTATCCCCATGCTTTTTTCAAAACCATTCACTAGTGCGTTGTAGGTTGCCAGTTGTGCCAGTTCGGTCTGAATTTCCAATCCTTTGACAAAATGGAGGCTTAAATGGTGCCGGTAACAAAGCAACAACCCTATTATCCCGCAGCCGCAGCCAATATCGAGGACAGTGGCGCCTTTTTTTATCTGGAGAAAATGGGCAAGTAAAACGGCATCAATGGAAAAACGATACCCCTGTTTAAATTGATGACAGGTAAGTTGCCCCTCAAACAGGGAATCTGGACTGATGTTTTTATTTTTCAATTCTTCCGGTAACATCTTTTCAATTGTTGGCATCCAGCCATTGATTTAACAAACTCAAAGTCTTAACGTATCGACTACCACAACCTGAATCCGTGACGGAAAATGTTGTTTTGTTTGATAACAGTTTGATATATCATCAAGTTATTTGATTATACAATTTTAACCTATAAGAATTACTCGCCCTTCGGGGCATCCGATAGTGCTGTAGCTTTGCTTGACTTAACACTCCGATATAGTTAACTATTATCGAAATGTTAAGTCAAGCAAAGCTACAGCACTATCGAATGC
>CAZLGM010000202.1:0-4519 GCA_964558875.1 uncultured Desulfocapsaceae bacterium | reverse complement strand
ATATGTTCGATATTTTCATTAAGACCCATTTCGCCGGCGCTCATCATCTGCGGGATTACCCCGGTGATTGTGAAAAACCCCATGGCCATAACTGGAAAGTCAAGGTCACTGTCAAAGCTACCGAGCTTGATGAACTTGGTATGGGTATAGATTTTAAAGTCCTAAAAAAACACGTGGGAGAAGTGATCGACACCCTCGATCATCGAGACCTCAATGAACACCCGGCCTTTCAGGACAGAAATCCGTCCTCAGAGTATATCGCGGTCTATATCTACGATCATCTCAAGGATGTCCTGCGCCATGACCGATACAACCTCCATAGTGTTACTGTGCGGGAAACCGACAATTCAGGTTTGACCTATTATGGCCCCTGATCCGGTTCTTGATGTATCGGAACTCTTCTATTCCATCCAGGGGGAGTCC
The DNA here is from genome assembly GCA_964558875.1 of uncultured Desulfocapsaceae bacterium. Taxonomy (GTDB): domain Bacteria; phylum Desulfobacterota; class Desulfobulbia; order Desulfobulbales; family Desulfocapsaceae; genus CAZLGM01. The sequence goes on along the minus strand of CAZLGM010000202.1, from coordinate 4,096 downwards.
TCTTATTCCGGCTATCCCTGTGTGTTTATCAGGCTTGCAGGCTGTAACCTTCGTTGCAGTTATTGTGATACTTCATACAGCTATGATGAAGAATCCCGGCAGATTCCAATCAGCGCTATCCTGGAGTATGTAGAGAAATTCCCCGACAGCCTGGTTGAAATAACCGGCGGAGAACCACTTCTTCAGGAAAATGTGTATCTGTTAATGGATAAATTACTTGGTTATCGGTACCGGGTCCTGATTGAGACCAACGGTTCCATTTCACTTAACAGGATACCTGATAAGGTCTGTGTTATCGTTGATGTGAAGTGTCCCGGTTCGGGAGCAGGTGATTCTTTTCTTTTAGAAAACCTCCAGATCATTAAAAACAGATTGCAAAACGACCTAGGATCGACTGAAGTGAAATTTGTTATCACGGACCGGTTCGATTATCAATGGGCCAAACAGTTCATTCATCAGCATGATCTCAAGCGGAACGTGCCAATCACTTTCTCACCGGTATTATCAGAAATCGATCCGGCACAACTGGGAGAAATGATTCTGACCGACAGGCTTCCGGTCCGTCTTCAACTGCAACTGCACACCATTTTATGGCCTGAGGAACGACGGGGAGTTTGACTTTTATTGCTTAAATGTATACTTTAGCGCCTGCCGGTCTGAATGTATTGGAAAAATCCATAGATATCACACTCCAACAACAAAACTATCACTTTTTTTACCAATCATCTAAAGAGTGTTTGAACACAAATAATTGAAACGATGTTATCTTTAAATGAAGCGAAAATATGCGTTGTCGGTTTGGGTTATGTCGGCCTGCCGCTTGCGGTTGAATTCGGCAAGCAATTTGAGACCATCGGGTTTGATTTAAAAACGGATAGGATTGTTGAACTTCAAAAAGGCATCGACCACACGCTGGAAGTGACCGGTGAAGAACTTGCAGAAGCAACAAAACTTACCTTCACCAACAGTATTGATGAAACCGGTGAGTGCAATGTCTATATCGTTTCCGTCCCTACTCCGATCGATGCTTCAAAAAGACCAAACCTAAGACCCCTTGAGTCTGCCTCGGCAAGTATTGGCACAGTGCTGAAAAAGGGTGATGTGGTTGTTTATGAGTCGACTGTATTCCCAGGGGCGACTGAGGAAGTATGCGTACCCATTCTCGAGCAAAAATCCGGATTAATTTTCAATCAGGATTTCTATTGCGGATACAGCCCTGAAAGAATCAATCCAGGTGATAAAGAGCACAGAATTTCAACCATAGTTAAGGTTACTTCAGGATCGACCCCTGAAAGTGCTCAGTTTATCGATTCACTCTATAAAACCGTTGTTACTGCCGGCACTCACCTTGCCAGCTCGATTAAAGTTGCTGAAGCAGCCAAGGTCATCGAAAACACCCAAAGAGATGTCAATATCGCCTTAATCAATGAGTTGTCTCTCATTTTCAATAATTTAGACATAAATACTAAAGAAGTGCTTGAGGCAGCAGCCACAAAATGGAATTTCCTGCCATTTCAGCCCGGCCTTGTTGGAGGACACTGTATTGGAGTGGATCCTTATTACCTTACCCATAAGGCTCAGGAAGTCGGCTATCATCCGGAAATGATCCTCGCCGGCCGGCGTCTTAACGATGAAATGGGTGCTTATGTTGCCAACCGGGTGATTAAGTTGATGACCCAGAAAAACATTAATGTTGCCGATGCAAGGATTCTCATTATGGGACTGACGTTCAAGGAAAATTGTCCCGATCTCCGCAACACAAAGGTAGTCGACATTATTGCTGAGTTGAGGGATTACGGCATAACTGTAGACGTTTACGATCCATGGGTCGACAAACAGGAGGCCCAGATGGAGTACGATTTGACTATGTCGGATGAAATGCTGCCAAATTACTATGATGGTATTGTTTTATCCGTAGCCCATAAACAATTTCTTGATATGGGTGTGGATACCATTCGTACACTTTGTAAAGAGAAGCACGTCATATTTGATGTGAAGAATATTTTGCCTGTAAACCAAATTGATGGATGTTTATAATTTGGCAAGGGCTCGCTCATAATACCAAGTTATTTTCGAGTAAGTCCTAAGGATAGTCCCGCAACAACAAGGATCATATCGATATGAAAGAGACAATTCCCGTTGAGCAGGCCGTTGGTATGGTGCTGCCCCACGATATCACCGAGATCGTCAAGGACAGCCATAAAGGACGCCTTTTTAAAAAGGGCCATATCATCCAACCTGAAGATATTCCCAAACTCAAACGGGTCGGCAAGGAACACATTTATGTTCTCACCTTGGATGACGATGAAATCCATGAAAATGAAGCGGCTGAACTGCTCTCAAAAGCATTGGCTGGCGAGGGAGTGAGGGTCTCCTCTGAGCCGGTTGAGGGAAAAATTAACATTAAAGCCGACCGGGATGGATTGCTGCTCATTAACAAGGAAGCGCTTTACCGGTTTAACCTGTTGGGCGACGTGATGTGTGCCACATTACATAACAATACACCGGTTTACAAAGACGAACTTATAGGTGGCACCCGTCTCATACCGTTAGTAGCCAAGCGAGAGATCGTTAATAAAGCGGTTGCAATCTGCAATGAATTGTCTCCGGTGATCGAAGTCAGACAACTGGGATCAAAAAAGGTTGGTTTGGTGATTACCGGTACTGAGGTCTACAATGGGCTGATCGAGGACCGTTTCGAGCCTGTTTTACGGGAAAAAGTTAAACAGTTTGGCTCTGAAGTGGTCCATGTCGGTTTCGCGCCTGATGATATCGGGATGATCGTAGATGAAATCCAGGCCTGCATAAACGACGGAGCAGAGCTGATTGTTACCAGCGGCGGCATGTCGGTCGACCCTGATGATGTAACCAGGATGGCAATTGCAGAAGCCGGAGCCGAAGATATTATTTACGGCACGCCTGTATTACCGGGAGCCATGTTTCTCTCAGGCCGGATCGGCCATATTCCCATTCTTGGTGTACCGGCCTGCGGCATGTTTTTCAAGATCACCGTTTTCGACCTCATCCTGCCCCGTGTCCTGGCCGGTGAAAAGATATCCCGCAAAGAGATTGCCGAAATGGGCCACGGCGGTCTCTGTAGAAGCTGTAAACGGTGTCAGTATCCGGTTTGTAATTTTGGGAAATAACCGATAAAGGATGCCCTTCAGTTTTTCTTTAACCTGACAAAAGTCGCTCCCCACGAGCCTCGGTCTTCCGGTGCCAGTGAGAAGGACTCGACACTTGGGCAACGTCCAAGTATGGCATGAACGGTTCGCCTGAGATTGCCAATCCCTTTGCCGTGGATAATTCTGACATCAAATATTTTTAATTTGATACATTCCTGAATATATTCTGGTATGAGGGTTTTCAGGTCTTTGGGCGAAAAGTGATGCAGATCCAGTTCACCACTAATTTCCACCTGAATCGGCTCTTCAAAATTTTCCATCACCCATCCTTAACGGCTGCTTGACAGACAATCAAGAGCCACTGCGGCAGCTTGATCGGAGGCTCCTGTTGTTCCAAGCCTGTCGCGAACAAGCTGTAATCCATCCATAACTCGTCTGCGAGTTTCCTCATCAAACAGCAGCTGGTATGCCTCATCTACTATCCGTTCAGGTACGGCATCGTACTGCAGTAATTCTGAAACCACTTCTTTTTCGGCAATCAGATTGACCAATGATGCAAAGTCGATACTGACAAGCAGCTTACCGAGACAATAGGTCAGAGTGGATACTTTGTATACAACCACAAAAGGGGTATCCACCAGGGCAAGCTCAAGGGCAACGGTGCCGGAAGCTGCAATCACAGCATCACAGGCAGCCATCAATTCATATCGGTCCTGTTCAAGCACCTGAATATCCAGGATGTCTTGTGCCCCGGCCAATCCATTTTGATCAAGATCACTTCTGCTCAGTGAGGAAGCGAGTGGAATCAAAAAAGTTATTTGGCGGTCACATCTTTTTTTCAATGTTTTTGCCGCCTGTAAAAATATCGGCAACAGCACATTGATTTCCTTTTTTCTGCTGCCCGGCAGAATACCAACAATTAACCTGTCTGAATGTAGCCCATATTTTTGACAGAACTGCTCACGGGAGAG
>CAZLGM010000201.1:0-5905 GCA_964558875.1 uncultured Desulfocapsaceae bacterium | reverse complement strand
AGCCGATGAGAATATGAAACATATCGGCGTCACCGATGAGATGCTCTCGGTTGCCGGCAAGCATGGTGCCAACGTAGCCAGGGCTGCAAAGGCCGTGCAGAAGAAGAAAATTTTTATTGAGTAATCGGTTGATAAAAATAGAACAGCGGCCAGATAATGTATTCCAGGCTGAGTCTATTCCAGTTTGAACTAACCGGTGGTCTGTGTGCGTGCACGAGACTGCCGGTTTTTCATTATCAAGCAGCGGTTCTACCACAAACTGTAAAACTCACCGGTTATGACGGCGGATAACACTGCTCAATAAACAACCACACGTTTTACGCGTGGTTGTTTATTGGATTCGTTTGTAGGTGAGGTAGGAAAAACCGTTTCGGTTCTCTTCGTACACTTTTGCCCACTTGGAGAAATCGATTTCCGGAAAATTGGTATCTCCATCCACCCGGCGGTGAACGCGGGTGAGTTCGAGGGTATCGGCAATTTTCAGTCCGGCGGCGTAAATTGTAGTGCCGCCGATGATAAATGCTTTCTCTGATTCTGAGCAAAAACCAACAGCCTCCTCAAGAGTGGAGAACAGCCGGCAACCCGTGGCCGCATAACCTGACTGCCGGGTCAGCACGATGTTTTCTCTTCCGGGAAGTGGCCTGGAGCCCATCGATTCCCAGGTTTTTCTTCCCATGATGACCGGGTAACCCATGGTTATCTTCTTAAACCGTTTCAGATCCTCACCGATATGCCAGGGAATGGCATTATCTTTGCCGATAACCCCGTTGTCGGCGACGGCGGCTATAACGACGATCTCAGTCATTCTCTTTCCTATACGGCAATATCAAAGGAGATCTTTGGATGATGGTTATAGCCGACGACCTGAGTATCCTGGAAATGCCAGTCAAAGATGGTTGTGAAAGGTTCAGTTGAAATTGACGGCTTTTCAAGAGGGGTTCGTTTCAACTGCTCTTTCATACCGTCGATATGGTTGTTGTAGATATGGGTGTCGGCCAGGAAACCGACAAGTTTTCCCTCTCCAAATCCACCCTCTTTTGCCAGCAGATGGAGAAGCAGACCATAACTGGCAATGTTAAACGGCAATCCGAGCGCCACATCCACAGAACGCTGGTTCCAAAGGAGATTGAGCCTGTTATCCAGTACGGTGACCTGAAAGCCATAGTGACAGGGAGGCAAAGCCATCCGGTGAAGGACAGTGGGATTCCAGGCGGAAACCAGCATACGGCGATCCGAAGGATCTGTTTTCAACTTGTCGACAAGTTTCTGCAACTGGTCGATGCCGTTTCCCTTCGGGGGTTGATCAAATGCCACATAGTCCGCCCCGAAATTGCGCCACTGCCAGCCATAGATAGGGCCAAGCTCAGGCTCAGCCATCATTTTGGCCTGAATATCTTTATTATGGCTATAGGCTACCTTTTCCGGACTGCACCATTCGTCCCAGATATGATTATTGTTGTCCAGCAGCCACTTTTTTGAGGTGATGCCCCGGATAAAAAATTCCAGCTCGGAAGCAACCAGTCGATAAGGCACGGATTTGGTGGTTAACAGAGGAAAGCCGTTTTCCATGTCATATTCAAACATGGTTCCGGCAACAGCTATGGTTCCGACACCGGTGCGGTCTTTCTTCTCAACACCGTTTGTAAGGACAGTTTCAACGATGTCCAGGTATTCTTTCATAGATACGGATTCCCGGATGAACTGTTAATATCCCAATAGTCGGTTTGCTTTTTAGTTTTTAACTTCACCGATTACTTCAAGTCGGGCCTGTTCGGTTAGGGTCCTGAAATCGGTTTTACCGCTCCCCATTTTGGGGAGTTCTTCCATTACTATAAATTTTTTCGGCATGGCGATCTTCGGCAGGTGTGCAGCCATCTGTTTGAGTACCTTTTTCTGATTCAGTTCTTCAGTGGTTACCGCAACAATTTTTGCACCTTTTATGGCGTCGGGCACTTCAACAACACAACATTGGCAGTCCTCCGGCAGGAACTGTTCCAGCACACCTTCAATACGGACCAGTGAGACCATCTCACCACCGATCTTTACGAACCGCTTAAGCCGGCCAACATGCCAGAGATAGCCGTCTTCATCGATGTTGCCCATGTCACCGGTATCATACCAGCCGCGACGAATATGCAGAGAGGTTTGTTCAAAATCATCGAAATAGCCGGTCATCACATTATCTCCCTTAACAAGAATCCGACCGTCTTCCCCCACCTCGCAGAGTTCACCGGTTTCGTAGTGCTCTATGCGAACCTCGACATCGGGAAAGGGTTTACCGACACTGCCCGGTTTGTTTTCATCGTGGGAGTTGCCGGAGATGCCGGGAGATGTTTCGGTGGCGCCGTATGCCTCGAGCAGCACCATGTCATGCTTTTCTAGAAAACCTTCCCGCAAGGCATCGGGACATTTATCGGCCCCGCAAAGAGCGATACGGACGTTGTCGAAGTTTCCTGGAGCGGATTTGCGCAGATATCCCCAGAAAAAGGCAGGGGTGCCGACCACAATGGTCGGTTTATCTTCTTTGATAATTTCGCACACCGTTTTAAAGTCCAGGGGATTGGCATAGGTCACTGCCGTCATCCCAAAATATAGTGGGACCCAGAGGTTGGCAGTTACGCCGAACACATGAAACAGGGGTAATGAGGCCAGCATAATGTCTTCATCGGTGAATTGATAGCGCTCGGCAATAGATTGAAGATTGGCGTGAATATTCTTATGGGAAAGCTGTACCGCTTTCGGATCTTTTTCAGAACCGGAGGTAAAAAGAATTACGAGTGTATCATCCTCTTTGCCACCATGAACCATCGATTTAATCACATTGGCCGGCAGCTTGGAGATAAGGGCCGCTCTGATTTTCATCAAGGTGGAGAGCGATTCCATGATATCTTCGATATAGATCATGCCGTCCACAAAGGGACATTCGATCTTCTCAAGCAGAGCTTTAGAGGTAATAACGGTCTTAAAATCACACTTCTTCTGAGCGTACTTGACGTTCTGTTCAGCTCCGGTGGAGTAATTGATCATAACCGGAGTTCGGCCGCTCATCAGGATGCCGATATTGGTCAATATGCAGCCGGCTGAGGTAGGAATCATTACCCCGATAAAACCTTTATCAAGTTTACGGAACACCCGGGAGAGAAGGAGGGTTGCAATGAGTGCTCTAGCATAGGGAATTTCTTTGTTGGTAGTTAAATCACGAATAGCCAGTTTGTCACCGTACTTCTTGGCGACCTCGATAAATTGATGATGGAGTTGCACGGTCTTTCTCCTGTATTTAATGAATACGTTTGATTGAATACAAGGGTTGGTAAACAGCACAAAAACAGCCAGGAAAGCAGCAGGGTTGATCGCCCTTTTATACCTGATTGCACACATCTCAGTAACATTTTTACGCTATTTTAGCAATGTCAACGTTGAATCATGTCAAAGGTGGTTATCAGTAGTCTCCAATTTGCTACTTTTAGGAACAGGGAAATAGCCGCATAACAGAAGTCAAAGTTTAATCGTTTTTTCATTGTGGAATTCTGGTATTTAAAAACGGTTTTCACATCATAGAACCAGGCAACCTTAATTGCTAATTGCTACTCCTCAACGTCCAGATTTGCCTGCTGTGTAAGAGTCTTGGGTAACTCTCTGCTTGCCTTAACACCTAGTTCTGTAAATCGGTTTGCCTGGGCAATCAGATTACCGCGGCCGTGGGATAACCTGGACATTGCTGTTTCATAGGTCGAGCTGACTGTTTCAAGCTGTTTTCCCATTTTTTCCATATCTTCAACGAAGCTGCAGAGCTTATCATACATTCTGCCTGCGCGCCGGGCAATTTCCTGGGAGTTTCGATGTTGGTGTTCAAGGCGCCAGATACTTTCGATGGAGCGCAAAGTTGCCAGCAGGGTTGTTGGAGAGACAATTATGATCTTATTGGCAAAGGCCAGGGAAAAGAGTTTCTCATCTTTTTCAAATGAAAGGGAAAAAGCGGGTTCGATGGGCATGAACAGCAGAATAAAGTCAAGGCTCTGTATGCCGCTAAGTTCACTGTAGTCTTTTTTACCGAGCCTGATTATATGATCTTTGACCGATTTCAGGTGTTCACCCAAATGTTGTTTCCTTCGCCTCTTGGAAGTGGCGTTCACATATTTTTCCCATGCTGTTAGAGATACCTTGGAATCGATCACAACATCCCGGTCACCAGGAAGGTGAACAATTACATCTGGTTTGAGCAGCTTATTTTCCGGATTTCTAAATCCTCCCTGGGTTTCATACTCATACCCTTTCCGCAGGCCGGACTGTTCCAGCACCTTTTCCAGGACCATTTCGCCCCAGTTCCCCTGAACTTTCTGATCTCCTTTTAAGGCATTGGAGAGATTCAGAGCTTCCTGGTTGATCTGGAGATTGAGATCTCGAAGACTTGATAATTCCTGGCGTAAAGAGCCTCTTTCCCGGTTTTCCCGGTGATAGGCATCGTCTATTTGTTGTTTAAATAAGTGGAGCTGCTCTTTGAAAGGAGCAAGCGTCGATTTCAGAGTCTGCTTTGACTGGGCAGTGAGGACGGTTGTTTTTTCATCAAAGATTCGGTGAGCAATGGATTGAAACTGGAGACCCAGTTCGTTTTTTGCCTTTTCAACGAGTTCCAGCTTCTCGGCCGTGATTTTCTTTTCCTGGGCGAGCATGGTTGAAAGCTTTCCGATCAGCTCTTTTTGTTCTCCATATACCTGGTGGAGCTTATCGATAAGCTGATTCTTGTTATCCAGTTCCCTATTTTTTTCATCTAATCGTTCGAGAAAAGTCTGCCGTTCATGATGATGACCCTTTTTAAGGGCACTGAGTTCAATTTTTGCGCGCCTGGCCAGGAAAATGTAAAAAAGAAGAACAGGTAAGGCAAGAACAAGAAACAGCAGAACAGAAGTTGCTCCAAGCAGTTGCTGATCTGTAAACTGACCGAAAAAGGTGGTGGATTTATTAATGAATTCCTGCATAATCTTTTGAGTTGTTATGATAAATCTGGTAGCCGCAAAATGGCTGGAAAACGGAACCTGGCGGTTGTTGAATAGCAGTGCCGGTTGTACTTTTAATAGATGAGAAGATGATTCCCAGGGATTATATACCATGTTCGGATATAAAATAAAGTGGGTCACTAATGAGATTGCGGTGGGCAGAGCTCCTGGTTCCGCAAGGGCGCTCAAAACCGTGCGTAATGCAGGTATTGAAGTGATACTCAATCTATGCGCCGAATGCGGTGATCTTCATGAGCTTGAACGACAGGCCGGTTTTATCGTTTATTGGCTTCCCATTTCCGATGCTCTGGCGCCGGAATTCGATGAGATGGATGAGGCCCTCACCTGGCTGGCCGATCAGATCAACGAGGGGAAGAAAGTACTCATCCATTGCCGGTTCGGAGTCGGCAGAAGCGGAACGGTCGTTGCGGCCTATCTGTTGAAAAGAGGAAAGAGTATAGCCCAGGTGATGGAGATCATGAAAAAGACATCGGCAACTCCAACCAGCAAAGAGCAGCAAGGGTTCATCCGGGATTATAGTGAAAAACTTGGTGTGATTTTGGACTGAGTTTAGAAAACCTTTTTTGTTAACAGGAGATTAAAATAGTCACTGACCATTTTTTTCTTTGGTAAAAGAAGATCAGGTTGTGTTAAAGTAAAACGTATATAAACTTCCATAATCGGGAAAGCCACTGTCGAATGAAGGAGGCGGGTTGAACCGGTTCTGGTGTCCGCAATCGAAAAAACCTTCTCCACTTCTCTGATGATCTTTATCGATTATCATCCTGTTGTTCCCTCTGTTTCCCTTAATGGATCGTCCTTTTTATCGCTTTCACACACATGTTTTATTTGGAGTGTATTTGTTAATGATTGACAAAATAAAAACCTTTGTCCTCGATACCAACGTTATC
>CAZLGM010000200.1:0-5959 GCA_964558875.1 uncultured Desulfocapsaceae bacterium | reverse complement strand
CCCTGTTTTTTCAGGTTGATTGCAGCTGTGACGCCAACACTGGTATGCGGATCGAGTATATAGTCGTTTTGTTCTTTAAACTGTTTGATAGTTGCCAGTACCTGTTCTTCAGTAATTGCTTCTGCTCGAAAGTCTCGGCGAATCTGGTCCAGATAGTCACTTAAATCAATTTTTCCGTTTTGAGAAAATTCTTCCATCATCTCTTCTGTCCTCTCCGGTTCTTCGTCGAGGAGGTAATAGAGGTATCGCTCAAAATTGGATGCGGCCTGGATATCCATGGATGGAGAGGTCGTCTGGACGACACCCTCCAGAGAATAATCTCCTGATGTCACCATCCGTGTCAGGATATCGTTAGAATTGGTTGCCAGAATGAGCCGGTTGATCATACCTTTGGGCAGCATTCTTTTAGCTACGAACCCAGCGAAAATATCGCCGAAATTTCCTGTCGGCACTGAAAAATCAACAGTGCTCTGCTGTTCGTGTTTGAGTACATGCAGGCAACTGTAGACGTAATACACTACCTGGGCCAGGACCCTTGCCCAGTTGATGGAGTTGATGGCACCTAAATTGAACTTCTGTTTGAAGTCGATGTCGTTGAAAATCGTCTTAACGATTGCCTGGCCGTCGTCAAATGTTCCCTTGATAGCAATGTTAAACACATTGTTATCGGTAACCGTGGTCATCTGTTTTTCCTGGACCGGGCTCACTCGTTTATGGGGATGAAGGATGAAGATGTTGATCCGTTCTTTTCCCCGGACACCGTAAATGGCCGCGCTGCCGGTATCTCCGGAAGTGGCACCCAGAATATTCAGATTGGTTGACGACCTCTGGAGTAGATATTCGAATAGATTGCCTAAAAACTGAAGGGCAACATCTTTGAAGGCCAGAGTCGGGCCATGGAAGAGCTCAAGGATATGAAGATTATCCTGGTGCACCAATGGGGTGACTTGCGGAGCTAAAAACGATGAGTAGGAGTTGTTGATCAACTCCCGGAGGTCGCTTTCCGGAATATCGTCAACAAAACGGGACATGACTTCAAAAGCCAGGTCCGGGTAGCTGAGGTCCAGCCACGATTCGAAGGTTTCACTGCCGACACGGGGGATTGTTCTTGGAAGCAACAGACCGCCGTCTTCCGCCAGTCCCATCAAGACAGCTTCGGTAAATGAGATAGGGGACATCATCCCCCTGGTGCTAATATAATTCATACTTTTTATCCGTTACAATTGTATTTCCGTTGGCTCGACCTGCTTGGCATCATGCCAGAGCCCCTCAAGGTTATAGAATTTTCGCTGTTCATGATAAAAAATATGGACAACCACATCATCAAAGTCAAGCAGAACCCACATGCCCTCTTTTAAACCCTCCGCTCTGGAAGCTTTGATCCGTTTAGAACGCAGTTCCCCTTCGATGGCCTCGGCCAGACCCTGGACATGGCGGGTTGAACGGCCGTTCATGATCACGAAATAATCGGTAAACGAGGAAACTCCACGCACATCAAGAATAATCAGGTCCTCGGCCTTGGCATCCAGGGCTGATGCCGCACATAGATGGGCCAGTTCAAGACCGCTTTTTTGGCGATGTTCCTTTTTTAGTTTTTTCATCTACTGTAATCCGTAGCGGAGATTGTTTTTTTTTTGATACTACTTTGATTGAATGAAAATTTATATGATTTTGTGGTTGCAGTCTCAGTGGGCCTACCCACTTAAACTGATTTTCTTTCAAGTGTTTTTAGCTCAGGATTTTTTTTGCCCTCGCTTTCTCTTTGATTTTCTTGGAGGAAACTCAAATGAGATCTTTCCTTTGTTGTCAAGCAACAGGTAAGCATCGAACGGACGACGTTTTTTTGAGATAAAGCCTTCAATCAGCTCGGTTTTCCCTTTTGTCAGCAGCTGCCTGATATTGTCCGCAGTAATCTCTTTAGACAGAATGGTCCTTGAGATACGCAACCCCTTCTTCTCGTCATTGTTCAGAGCCGATTCGGACAGATACGCCATCGGTGTTTCAAATACCGGTGTCTGGTCAACAGGGGATAACCCCAGTGATTCCGTCCTTTTAATCTGTTCCTTATCAAGACTGTCCATGTCATTGGCAAAGAGAAATTCGACTTTATTATTTGTGAGCTTGACAGTTGCGGTAAAGTTCTTTCCTTTTTTCGACCTGAAATCGCTAAACGGCCCAATGGTTTTTCCACTGAGCAGATCGATGATTTCCGGCTCAGCCATGACCCGGCCGCCCAGCACTTTTCTGACAGCTATCGATTCGTCTTCAGAAACATAAGCAGTGGGGGTGGAGAAATAGCGGATATTGTTGATCGGGCTGAAGTCGCACTCTGTCCTGCTTCCATTTGCTTGAAAATTTTTGACCTGGGAAATGATACGGTTTGTAAGTTCCCGGATCTCTTTCATGAACTGCTCACGGGTAAAGGTCCCTTTTAAGATCTTGTTGAGCTTATGTTCCCACTCACCCGTCATTTCAGGAGATGCCAGAACATCGATCTTCATGGCTGCCAGCAGGGCAAGCAGTTCGAAGGCCTTGCCGGTCGGTGTCAGTTCCTTGCCTTCCCGTACCACATATTTCTCCTTGAGCAGTTTTTCAATGATGGCGGCCCTGGTAGCCGGTGTTCCCAGTCCCCGTTCTTTCATTGCTTCTGCCAGTTCCTCATCATCCACCAGCTTGCCGGAATGTTCCATGGACGAAAGCAAGGTCGACTCGTTAAAACGTGGCGGTGCTTTGGTCTCTTTCTCCTCTTTGAGAATATCTGAACAGAGAACCTCAGCCTTATCAGGAACAGGTTTTAACACGGTACCATCCTTTTCGGTGTCGGAATGGCCGTAAATAATTTTCCAGCCTGGATCGATTAATATCTTGCCGGTGGTTAAAAAGGTCTCTTCCTGTACCACGGACAGTCGCTTGGTCTGGAGATAGCGTGCCGGTGGAAAAAACACGGCCAGAAACCGTTGCAGCACCATGGTATATATCTTCAACTCCGGTTCGGAGAGGTTTTTCGGCAGTCTGGTTGTCGGGATAATGGCGTGATGATCGGAGACTTTTGAGTTGTTGAATATCCGTTTGTTGGCTTTGACGTATTTCTTGTCAAGGATAACGCGGGCGAATTCTCCATACTGATAGCCGGTCAAGTTTTTAAGGGTTTTTCTGACAATACCTGGATAATCTTCCGGCAGGTATCGTGAGTCCGTTCTTGGATAGGTTAATGCCTTGTGGCGTTCATAAAGGACCTGGGCAAGGGCTAGAGTGTTTTTCGCCGAAAAACCGAACCTGGAATTCGCCTCCCTCTGGAGCGAAGTAAGGTCGTAGAGTTGGGGGGAAGACTGGCTGGTCTTCTTGGTGGTTTCCTCCACTCTGGCTGGAAGACCTTTGCACTTGGCTACAATCCGTTCAGCCTTCTTCGGTTCCCATATTCTATCTGCTTTGGCATGCTCATTGGTCTTGTCTTTGACGAAGTCAGGATCGATCCATTTACCCTCGTAAGACTCCTGTTCATAGGTGAAGGTGCCTGTCAAGGTGACAAACGGTGTCGGCACAAAATTCATTCGGGCCTTTTCCCGTTTGACAAGCATTGACAGGGTGGGCGTCTGGACTCTGCCACACGGTGTAAGAAAGAATCCGCCTTTTCGGGAGTTATAACTGGTCAATGCCCTGGTGGCGTTGATGCCGATCAGCCAGTCCGATTCCGATCGGCAGAGTGCTGTGTCTTCCAGCGGTTTCATCTCCTGGTGGTCTCGAAGGTGTGCAAATCCATCCCTGATGGCATCACGGGTCATGGATTGCAGCCATAACCGTTTAAATTCCTTTTTGGCAACAGAGCTGTTCCAGACGTAGTTGACGATATATTGGAATATAAGCTCACCTTCACGGCCGGCATCACAGGCGTTGATAACCCTGGTCACGTCCCGGCGCCGGATCAGCTTCTGTAGACTGTTGAGCTGACTTCTAGTAGAAGGCAACCCCTTTAAAGGAAAAGTATCCGGCAGGATCGGCAGCAGATCCATCTGCCATTTCTTATATCGTTCATCGATTTCCTCCGGATAGCAGATGGAAACGAGATGCCCGATTGCATACGAGATGATAGTGTCGTTGGATTCGAAATAGCTCCTGGTCCGCTTGAACTTACCTGGAAGCACTTTCACCAGATCAGCGGCCACACTGGGCTTTTCCGCTATGATTAGAGTTTTGTCACCCATGGACCGGTTCTCTTAGCTGCAGATAAATTGGAGGATGTGATTGTGGAAGTCCGCCGGTTTTTCCGTATAGCAGGCATGTTTAGTATCTTCAATGATAACCAGCTGTGATCCGGTCACCTTACTGTGCAGCAGTTTTCCGTTGGCAGGATCGGAAATATGATCTTTTTCTCCCCAGATGAGCAGGGTTTTCTGTGGCAGCTTGTCCAGCCGGCTCCGGTTTTCCACGATGCCTACAGCTCCGATAAGGATCAGGCCACCGACCAGTTGAGGGTTGTTGAGAGCAAATTCAAGAGCGATCCTGCCACCCATGGATGGCCCTACCAGTATCGGTCTTTTCATCTCTGAACCATCGATCACCGATTTGACTACCTGCTCAGCATTAAAGTCCGCTTCCGGTGATTGTCCCCAACCGGGAAGGTCAAGGGCCACCGCAGAGCAGCCTTTTTGGGCCAGAAGCTCTAGAGTGCCAAGGTCTTTCCATGTTTTTGCCTGGAATGCCTTCCCATGAAGAAAGAGAATCTCCTGACCTCCTTTCTCTCCGGCTGACAAGGTGTGGATTGTAAGATTGTCTGAAGGATAAAATATAGATTGTATTGCTGTCATTGTTCGACCTGTTATAAAAATAGTCGTGAGAATAATAAAATATTAAATGAAATTAGATGGTTGCCATGGCTCATGTGTTTTGATGGCGTAGTGGCGACCTTCTCTCGAATTTCTTGAAATTGCCAGTTGTTGTATTAATCGAATCACCTTTTGTCAAATAGAATTTAAGAATTTCAGGTTTCCACGCTGTTGTTATCTCCCTGAAACAAGATGATTTTAAGGGCAACCACGTATAAAATGTGTGGATCATTTTTATGATTGGGCAGCATGAACCCTATAACCGTACTGCTGTATTTTGAAGATTTTGCAAACGATAAATCAGATTGAGTTTCTTGGTTACATTGTTTAAATTCATTTAGGTTGAAACGGGCGGGCATAGCTCAGTTGGTAGAGCACAAGCTTCCCAAGCTTGGGGTCGCGAGTTCGAACCTCGTTGCCCGCTCCAGCGCAAGTTGGCAAGATAACTTGTGCTTGACTTGTTGCTGTTTTCATGCTCTATTGTAGTATTCACGTTCTCCTGATGAATGCAGGAGGGCTGCAATCTGTCTGATCGGTTATTGAAGACGCCGCTATTTTGTGGTTGAAGCTGAGCGATTAATCTCATGCACATGGGATTGGCAGATTGTTAGGGCCGGTCGGGTCGCTGTCGATCCGGCAAATCTCCCGTAATTTAATACGGGTTATTTGAAAGTGGGCTTGTTGCCCGCTTTTTTTTATGTCCGTGTAAATGATCACAGGCACCCCATCTTTTTACGGTCGTGACTGGTCGCATAGGTCAGGCTATAGCGGCCATTCACGCCTGCAAAAACCTGGGGCACCTGTGATCATTTACAAGTTCATAGTTTGTTGGTTTGTAAACCACTGTATATCCAGTGGTTGGCTGCCTGTTGGTTGACTATTGTTTACAACTGTTGATTGTCAACCAGGGAAAGTATTTGAATGAGTGAATTTGAAATCGAGAGAGTAACGGAGTTTGCCGGGCCACTTGCCGAATCGATGGGACTGGAACTGCTTGAGGTCCAGTTTCGCCGAGAAGGGCATGGGTGGGTCCTGCGGCTTATTGTCGATTGTGAAGAAGGTGTCAATGTGGATCATTGCACCAGAGTATCCAGAGAACTCAGTGACTATCTGGATGTGGAAGATTTCATCGAGCA
>CAZLGM010000199.1:0-5972 GCA_964558875.1 uncultured Desulfocapsaceae bacterium | reverse complement strand
GAGGGCAGGTCGAAATCAAACAGGATGTTGGGCAGCAGCAGGTTGGTTCTTTTCGGACCCCTTTCGATGACAAGAGCGTCAAACAGTTCCGACTTCCTGACCTCCAGATATTTAAGAAGCCAGTAGCGATGCCGTTGCTGTTTGACATTGTTGATGGTGGCAGTAGTTCTGCTGATCAGTGAGCAGAACTCCCGGCACTGTTCTTCGGAAAATACGGGTTCCTTTCGTGTCAGTACGGAATGGAGCTGATGCTGCATGATCAGGTCCAGCAGACGGCGGATGGGGGAGGTAACAGTTGAATATTGGTTCACCCCCAGTCCGCAATGCTGTTTGGCTGTTGTCAGCAATTCTCCTTTTGAAAGTGCCTTTCGCTGAAGGGTGTTCTGAAATAGATCACTCTCCTCACCATGGACAATCCGTTTCTTGGGAGGCCCCTGGGATCTGAAAAGTCCGGGTACCATCCTGTCGGACAGGTGCTTCGCCGCCTGAGTGTTTGCCAGGATCATCATTTCAGAGACCAGGACTCTAGACGGTGTCTCAACATCTGCAAGACTGACCTGGACGCGGTCCTGAGCATCGATAAAAATATTGACATCAGGGAACGGAAGGAGCAGGGCGCCGCTCTTGAGTCTTTTTTTTCGTAGACTTCTGGCAAGCCGGTTGAGGGTTTTTAATTCATGATCACTGTCGATCATTCGATCCGCCTCTTCATAGGTCAAGCGACGGGCCACTTTAATCGTTGACAGCTTTATCCGAACTTTCAAGATTTCTCCATCTTGATCCATAAGGATTAAAAAGCTCATTGCAGCACGGGATTCATTTTCTCGTAAGCTGCATATACCTTGAGACAGGTGCCGGGGCAGCATGGGAATCTGACCTTCTGGAAAATAGAGAGAGCTGCATCGTTTGACGGCCTCCTGGAACAGTGGATCATCGGGTTTGACATAATGGGCCACGTCGGAGATATGGATGCCAACAAGAAAATCATCTCCGACCTGCTCAATGGTCAAGGCATCATCGAAGTCAAGGGTGGTCGCACCGTCAATGGTGAAGGGCGAGAGATGACGCATGTCGACCCGAAGCGGATCGTCGTCCAGTGAATCACTGCCGCTTTGCAGAACTGTTTCCGCTTGTCGAATAACCTCTACCGGGAAATTGACCGGAATATCCTGCTTGAGAAGCGGGATGTTTTCGTTTTTGTCCCACAACCCGGCTTTGACCATGATATGAAAAGGATCATGGGGCCTGTTGAGTTGCGCGCTCTTAAGAATTTGGCGTGTAATATCGCTATGAAGGGCGTCGTTACCGAACAGGTAATAATTGCCTACGATTTCAAGACATTCTCCGCATTCATTCCTGATACTCTCCGGGCTTTTGCTGCCGCTGACAAGATCCTGCAGGGCTTTTGCACCGTTTGCGATCAACTCCTGTTTTTTCTTCTCTTTTTCCTGCTGAATACGCAGCTGTTCAACTTTTTCGGGTGAAAAGACCAGTATTTTACCTTCCTTATATTTAAAAAAGAGTCGCTCCAGGAAGACACAGCGCAGAAAGGCAGCGACACTGTCATCATTGGCAGTACTGCCGGTGCTGAGTTCAGTAAGAAAGACCGGGTCGAAACGGTTATCGTTCTCTTCACTTGCCAGTTCCCAGATCATCTCAAGATCAATATCATCCATGAGGTCGGAACGTCGTTTATCGGCCTGCTGAAGAAAGTCAACCCGGGATTCCTGGGTTGTTAGATCCGGGTAACTTTTACGGGAAAGATGAACAACACGACCAAGGGGAAGGTTAACCTCACGACCGTTCTGGTTAATCAACCTGACTCGTTTCGGTTGGGACTCAACAACGAAACCGCAGATGAATCTGCCGTTATCGAGATATTCAACAATTTTTCCCGGAGTGATCATCGATATACAATAATTGATTCTGAAAATGTTCCTGAATCCGTGAGCATCCGATAGTGCTGTAGTTTGCTGGAGTTAGCTGATCGATATTAGTGATGACCTATATCGGTCAGCCAACTCCAGTAAAGATGCAGCGCTGGCGGATGCCCCGGAGGGCGAATTATTTTTTTAGGTTAAAATAGTAGGACTCAATAATAGTTATTATATCAATATATTATCAACTTATACAACAATCTTCGTCACGGATTCAGGATAATATAAGAGTGGGCACTATAGTGCGATTTTGGTTTTTGGGCACTTGTTATTCTTGGAAGGCGGATATTATTTCTAACTATTTGACAAAGGTGTCAAGCCTGACTCGAAAAAGGAGAGGCCGTTCCCTGGCAAACCGGATGAATAGGTTTGGTTGTTTCCTGCCTTATGAAGTAGAATGAAACCAAAGCAATACAATAAAAGGATAAATAAATGAATGAAGTAGAAACCGGGATTTTGGGTAAATCTGTAAAGTCAGGGATTGCTGCTATTGTCGGTCCGCCCAACGCGGGAAAATCGACGCTGATGAATAGGCTTCTTGGCCAGAAGATCTCAATCGTCACACCAAAACCGCAGACCACTCGCAACCGGATTCTGGGAGTAGTCAATGGGGAAGACTATCAGGTTGTTCTGCTCGATACTCCCGGCCTTCACAGGACTGATCAACCACTGAACAGAGAAATGGTAAGGGTTGCGCTCGAGAGTCTACAGGAAGTCGATGTAGTCCTTTTCCTGGTTGATATTTCAAAATTACAATCGGAAGATCTACGGCAACAAAGCAAAGAGGAATTTGCTGAATATATGGAGAAGGTTGATTCCGAGGCCCTGCTTATTCTCAACAAGATCGATCTGGTTAAAAAAGAGAACATCCTGCCGATAATCACCCACTTTACCGAACTCTATCCTTTTTCAGCGATTTTACCCATATCCGCGCTCCAGGGTGACGGTACCGGAATGTTGCTTGATGAGCTGTTGAAATTGTTCCCTATGGGACCGCGTTATTTTCCCGAAGATATTCCCACCGATGCCTCAGAACGGTTTCTGGTTGGGGAGATTATCAGGGAAAAGCTGTTTCTGCTCACCGGCCAGGAAATCCCTTATTCCTCTGCCGTGCTGATCGATTCATTCAAAGAGAATGTTTCGGGGAAGAAGGTCACCATACATGCTACCATCATTCTTGAGCGCTCTTCGCAAAAGGGGATGGTTATCGGCAAGGGAGGCCATAAGCTCAAGAGTATCGGCATCGCTGCCAGAAAAGACATTGAAAAACTGCTTGGCTTGAAAACAAATCTGAAATTGTGGGTCAAGGTGAAAAAGAACTGGTCTCGCGATGAGAGGTTTCTGCGAGAATTGGGATTTTAAAACTGTTTTTGTTTTCCTTATCCAACTCTGAAAGCCATAAGCATCAGAGATATAACTTATAAAAATAGGAGGTGGCCATGAAAGGAAAAACAATTATTCTGATTCTGCTTTTTTCACTTGTTGGATGTTCACATCATTTAATTGGAAAACCGGCTTATAATTATCGTTCTTTCAGTGAAAATGGGAGCGGGCATCATTCTTTTTATCTCAAACATTTGATCGTTCAATACGACTACGAAATTGATGAGATCAAAGGGACAATCAGCTTTAATGGCAACGTTGTTTGCAATAAAAATCGTGATGCTGACTGGCTTAATTCAGAGGTAGAATTGAAATTTTTCTTTGTCAATTCTGCAGGTTTGGTTGCTGCTGTAAAAAGCTGCTATGTTTTGGATACTGGTGATTTATGTGTGCCCAAGCTTTTCAAAGCCAGATACCGTTACTCTGAAGAATATATTGGAGTGTTTGTTGGCTATTTTGTCCAGATGTCAGAGTAAGTTTGATTTTAGGTTTATTATGCAGCTAGTTGAGCTGAGGTTGGGCTCGCAATCAAATATAAGGTTGCACGAATTGTTTACTGAGAAAGACCTTTTATAAACTCAGAGTAAAGACGAACGGATTTTAAGATATTGAGTCCGGTTTGAAGCTGGTTATCACTTTTGAGCAGAAGGGCTATTTTCGCTTCTTCCTTTATGGCTGGGCTTTTTTCTTTGGTCTCCGACTTTGTAGTTTGGTTCTTTGTATTTGGCTTGTTTTCAAGGTGGTTTTGCAGATCCACTTCTCTTTTGGGGCTGTCTTTTTTCTTTTTTTCCACCAGTTGCGCAACGGGTTTCTGAGGGGTGACCAGCACATCAGGTGTTATCCCCTTTGCCTGTATGGAACGGCCGGAGGGCGTGTAATAGTAGGCGGTTGTCAATCGCAGTCCGGCTCCGTCCGGCAGGGGAACAATGGTTTGCACCGAGCCTTTTCCGAATGTGGGAGTACCCACCAAAATGCCCCGCTTGTGGTCCTGGATAGCGCCGGCGACAATCTCTGCTGCACTGGCTGAGCCTTCGTTGAGGAGAACGACAAGAGGGTAATAGTCTCTTTCACCGGTATTTCTGGCGTGAAAGGTCATGTTTTGTTCCTCAAGCCTGCCTTTGGTATACACAATTAATCCTTTCTTGAGAAAATAGTCGGCAACAGAAACCGCCTGATTAAGCAGTCCACCCGGGTTGTTGCGCAGGTCAAGGATAAGCCCGTTTATCGGTTGTTGCTTTCGTAATTTCCTGAGTGCCGCCTTGAAGTCTTTGGTCGTATCGCTTTGAAAATTGGTGATTCTCGCGTACAGAAAGCCAGGCTCAAGAAAAAACGTTTTTACAGACTGCAGCGGTATGATATCCCGGGTGAGGGTAAAATCTTTCGGCTCATCCCAGCCTTCCCTGAAGACGGTAATGGTCACCTGGGTACCTTTCGGCCCTCTGATTTTATTGACCGCCTGCATAGCCGACATGTTCTTGGTCGGCTCATTTTCTATCTTGATGATAATATCTTTGGCCTTCAGTCCCGCTTTATGAGCCGGTGTTCCCTCAATGGGCGAGACGATGGTGACAATGTGATTGACGATGGTGATTTCGATACCGATACCGGGAAAGCTTCCTCTGGTTTCATCCTGCAGCATTCGAAAGCCCTCCGGTCCCAGGTAGGAAGAATGAGGGTCAAGAGAGAGCAGCATACCATTGACTGCCCCATTGATTATTTTTTGGGTATCAATCTCGGTAACATAGTGGTCCTGGAGGATGGACAGAACATTAGCGAACAGTTCCAGTTGTTTATAGGTTTTTTCTCTTTCCTGTTGAGTGATCTCAGCTAACGCAGATTGGGATGGACAGAACATCAGGACAAGAGAGAATACCCAGAAAAAGCTGATGATTTTTTTCACAGTGATCATAGATATCATTGTTTTGGATTGGATTCAGGCAGTCTGAGCTGGGCAGTATCGAGCCAGAGCAGGGGGTCGAGATATTTCGAACCATGACGGATTTCAAAATGAATGCCTTCCTCCATGATCATGGCAGTATCTCCTGTAATCCCGATGATATCACCCTTGCTCACCTGACGGCCTTTGCTGCCGTAAAGCCTCTCGAGACGGGAAACAATGGTGAAATAATCGTGACCATGGTTGATGATTACAGTGTTACCGTAACCTCTGAGATATCCGGCGTAGGTTATAACACCATCAAAGATGGCCCTGACTCTGGTTCCGTTGCCGACCTGGATATCTATTCCCTGGTTGGTTTTCGAAATGCCGAGCTTGTTTGCTACTTTGGAGTTAAATCTAGAAAGGACAAGCCCCTTGACGGGTGGGCTGTGCTTTCCTTTTTGCAGGATGAATCCCTTTTGAAAGGTTTCCTTTTTTATCTGCATATGTTTCAGGGAGGCTGTCAAATGAACGGCAGCCTTCTGAAGTTCCTTTATGGCTTGTTGGTGGAGTTTTGTCTGGGTCTTGATATGGTCGAGCAGGGTCAGTTTCTCTTTCTTGGTTTCGTCGATTCGCTCCTCTTCTTCCTTGGCCTGGATGATAAACTCCTTTAAAAGGTTTCTCTCAAGTGTCAGCAGTTCTTTGGCGTTTGATAATTCCTCAATGGTGTGTTTGTAGGTGTTGATCACAGACTGGTCGTATTCGATCAGGTA
>CAZLGM010000198.1:0-5989 GCA_964558875.1 uncultured Desulfocapsaceae bacterium | reverse complement strand
CTCTTTACCGATTTTGTCGAACTCTTTATCCCTCCCCAGAAAGGGCGTTCGCACATCCTGCGGGTCATTCGGGAAATCCTCTTTTTTCAACCCGTCGGCAAACAGACAGACCTGAAAGTCCCTCTGGATTTTGTCAATCGCATTCTCAAACGCAAATGCGTTGCTTTTCTGATCTCAGACTTCTGCCTGCCCGGTGAATTTAACAACAGTCTTGAGGAGTTACGACCAAAACTGACTATTACCAATAAGCGGCACGATTTGATTTCGATGATCATCTCCGATCCCCGGGAGCATGAGCTGCCCGACATTGGCTGGATCACCCTGGAGGACGCGGAAACCGGCCAACAGGTCGAGGTAAACAGTTCCGACCCATCTGTACGAAAACGCTATAGCCAATTAGCTCTAGAACGAAAAAAAGGCTTACATCGCGCCATCAACTCCTGCGGCATCGATATCCTTGACCTCTCCACCGATAAATCGTATATCCCACCGCTGCTTGGTTTTTTCGGCACAAGAAAGAGGAGGCTCTATCGATGAAGCGTATGCTTCTCCTGCTTTTTTTTGCCGGACTCGTGTTTAACCCCCAGACTTTATGGGCGATCACCAATATCGGCCAACCGGAGCCGACAGTAAAACCGCCGCTCAAACTCCTGAAAAAGACCCCCAATCAGCCAAATGCTTCCAAACCTCCTTTGCCTCCCCTGACCACACAGCCCTCAGCTGTCATGGCAGAGGACATCCGTGATATTCAGGGCCCGGTATTGCTGCCGGAATCGAAGAGTCCCTGGCTCTATATCGGCTTGGCCGCTCTTACGCTTATTGGCATTGCCATGATTGTATTTTTTTTACGGCGCCGAAAACGTTCAGTTCCCGCGCAACCACCCCACGAAATAGCCCTTGCGGCCCTTGCCAAGGCAAAGCGGTGGATGAACGAAACGGATGGGCTGCTTTTTGCCCAACAGCTCTCCGAGATCCTGCGGTCTTATATCGAATCCCGATTTGGTCTCAGCTCGACCCGGCAGACAACCCATGAATTTTTTTCCACACTCAAAACAGATTCGACACCGGCAACAGCAGCGTTGCAGCCCCATCTCGGCTCAATACGGAACTGCCTTGAATCCTGTGATATGGCGAAATTCGCCCACCTTGTCCCCAACAGACAGGCCATGGATGAAATGGCAATGGCTGTTAGATCCTTTATCGAACTGACAAAGCCGGTTGCGCCGAAAGAGGAAAAGAAATGATTCGTTTTCTTTATCCGCACCTCCTGTGGCTGCTGGCCCTGATCCCCCTGCTTGCCCTGCTTAAAGGGAAAAGAGGGGTTGCTCCGGCCCTTATCTTTTCGACAACTTCCATTGCAGGAACCTTGGCCAAAGGGAAAAAATCCGGCCCTGGCCGGCTGCTTACCGCATTCAAACTCCTGGGACTAACTCTTCTGGTGATTGGAGCTGCCCGGCCCCAGCTCGGCAACAGCATCACTGAGATCGAGGCATCCGGTATCGATATTCTGCTGGCCGTTGATGTGTCCGGTTCTATGGAAGCCATGGATTTCACCTTGAACAATAAGCCGGTCAACCGGCTGGAAGTTGTTAAAAAGGTGGTTGCCGAATTTATCGAAGCCCGGCCTAATGACCGCATCGGCCTGGTCGCTTTTGGAGGACGACCCTACATGGTCAGCCCCCTGACCCTTGATCATGATTGGCTTGGCCGCCGTCTCCAGTCATTGTCCATCGGTATGATCGAAGACGGCACTGCCATCGGCTCAGCCATCGGCTCAGGGGTCAACCGGCTGCGCGATCTCAAGTCCAAATCCCGCATCCTTATTCTGCTTACCGACGGGGTAAACAATGCGGGCAAGATTCCTCCTCTGGTTGCTGCTGAAGCTGCTGAGACCATGAAGATCAAGGTGTACGCCATCGGTGCCGGTACCAGGGGTGAAGCCCCGATTCCGGTTGTCGACCGGCTTGGCAGAAAGCGATTTGTCAGGGCAAAGGTCGATATCGATGAGGACACCTTAAGCCGGGTTGCCGAAATGACCGGCGGCATATATTTTCGCGCCACCGATACCGAATCACTTGCCAAGATCTATGATGAAATCAACACCATGGAAACCACAACCCGGACAATTAAGAAATTTGAGCAGTATCGCGAACTGTTTTACTTTCCAACAGCAGCGGCACTGATCCTGCTTTGTGTGGCTATGGTCGGCTTCAGTCGCCGGCTTCCTTAATTATGTTGTCACCACAGAGGACACAGAGAGCACAGAGTTTTGAAAAGTGATTCTTTAACTGATACGTATTGTTTATAGCATTTAACCCTATGATCACCTTTGCCCAACCAATCTGGATACTTATCGGCGCTCTTGTCTGCGGTGTGTTGATTGGTTTTCTTGTCCGAACATCGAAAAACCGAACAGATCGGCTTGGCCGATTTGGTGCTCATGCCCTGCTTGACAAACTTACCCGCAATGTGTCACAGACCAAACGGAGAATAAAAAGCACCCTTTTTGTTCTTACACTTTTCTGCTGCTTTGTCGCCATTGCCCGGCCGCAATACGGTTTCCAATGGATTGATGTAAAACGAAAAGGTATCGATATCCTTTTCGCGCTGGACACCTCAAAATCGATGCTGGCTGAAGATACCAAACCCAATCGGCTGGAGCGGGCCAAACTCGGCATTCTCGACTTTGTCCGCCAGCTTGACGGTGACCGGGTAGGGCTGCTGCCTTTTGCGGGTTCAGCCTTTCTGATGTGTCCATTAACCATGGACTACAATGCCTTCGAGCACTCACTCACCAGTGTTGACACTGCCATCATACCTAAAGGCGGAACAGACCTGAGCGGTGCCATCAACAACGCCCAGACTGTTCTCGGTAACCAGGCGAATCATAAGATCCTTATCCTGATCACTGACGGTGAGAACCTGGAAGGTGATGTCCTCAAGACAGCGAGAAAAGCCCACGAAGAGGGGATGACCATCTTTACAGTGGGTGTCGGCACCAGCGAGGGCGAGTTGATCCCCGCCCCCGATCCATCCGGCCAGAAGTACATCAAAGATCATGAGGGAAAATTCATCACCTCAAAGCTTGATGAAAATGCCCTGAAACATATTGCCGAGTTGGGCGGCGGCATATATGCCCCGCTGGGCAGTCGTTCACAGGGATTTGAAACCATTTACCAGGAAAAGTTGTCTCTGATACCCAAAGAGGAACTGGCGGAAAAACGGACCAAAGTTCCTATCGAGCGAACCGAATGGCCGATACTGACCGCTTTTTTTCTGCTGGCCATTGAATTTCTGTTAAGCGGCGGAAAAACGGCTCCCGTCAGTTTTCCCTTTATCCCAAGCATCAACCGGAGAAAAAGGAAAACCGTGGTCAAGCACCTTATTATCGGCTGCTTGCTGGCACCGCTTCTTTTACCGATCACCGGCTACTGCTCCCCAGGTGAAGATGCTTTTAACAATGGTGATTATATCGGAGCTTCCGAGTATTACCAGGAACGACTGGAAGAAGAGGACGACAACCCTCAACTCCACTTCAACTATGGGACCGCCGCATATAAAAATAACATGTTGGATGATGCTATAGCCGCTTTCAACAGTGCCCTGAAGACCGACGATCTCACTCTCCAGGCCAAGGCCTATTATAACCGGGGAAACGCCTTTTATAAAAAAGGGACCGAAACACTCCAGTCGGACCTTGATCACACCATTAAAACCTGGCAGTCGGCCATTGATTCCTACAACAACAGTCTGAACCTGATCGAAAATGATGAAAACAGCCGTTATAACCGGGACCTGGTGGCTAAAAAACTCGATGAGCTGAAAAAACAGCAACAACAGCAAAACCAGAACAAAGAACAACAAGACCAGCAGACAGACAACAAGGAAAAAAAGGACAACCAGTCCGAGCAACAGGAAGACAAAGAAGGTTCATCGTCTGAGGAAAAAAAGCAGGAAAACAATCAACAACAGGAGAAAGAGGACGACGATCAGAAAGAAGAGGAAAACCCTCAGGAAGCTGACAACAATGACAGCAACGAAGCGAAATCAGATGAACAGCAGCAATCCTTGACGCAAACGGCAGAAAACAAGAAAGACACGAAAGATGTCGGTGAAGCCGGCAATCAGGAACAGCCAAAGGCGGACAGTCAGGCACAACAGGCTGCCGATCAACAAAGGCGGTTGCTCGGTAAAATGACCCAGGAGGAGGCCAAACGTCTTCTTGACGGATTGAAGAACGAGGAAAGTGAACTCAATTTTGTGCCATCACAAAAAATTGACGATTCGGAACCAGGGAGGGACTGGTAATGGTGAATCGACTCTATCGACCACTTCTTGTTATCCTGCTGCTTACCACTGCAATGATGGTCATAACACGACCAGGATATGGTTCAAAATCAGTTTCGGCAACATTGAATGAAAACCAGATACCCGTTGACATGGCCGCCGTTTTGACCATCACGGTGGAGGGCGGCCAATCTGTCGACATCAACATGCCCGAAGTAAAACACTTACGTTTTCACCGCCGAGGCCAATCCAGCCAGGTCCAGATGATCAATGGTTCTTTCTCCTCATCCATTGCCACTGTCTACCTGGTCGAACCACTGGAACCCGGTGATTATACCATCCCGCCGATCACCGTATACTGCGACGGAGAAGAACTGTTAACGCAGCCGGTTTCCTTCACCGCCACGGCCAAGAGCAATACCCAAAGCCAAACCGGAGATATCCGTTCATCCAAAAAGCGAATCGGTTCCGGAAAAGGGGCAAAACTGGTCTTTTTAAAAGCCCAGGTACAAAAAGAGACTGTCTATTCCGGTGAAATGATTCCTGTTCGCATCGAAGCCTACTTTAACCGGAAAATCCAGGCAAACCTGCTCACCCTTCCCAAACTGGTCGGAGATGGTTTTGTCCTTTCACCACTGAGCGATAAGCCTTCCCGATCAATGAAACAGGTCGATAACAGCCGATATATCGTTCTTGGCTGGACCAGTTTTCTCACCGGCATTAAAGAGGGAAGCCATCCTCTCCATTTTGAGCTTCAGGCTGAACTGCTTATGCCGCAGCGCTCACGGATGTTTTCCCGTTTCCGTAATCAGGGATTATTTCAGGACGACCTGTTCGATGATTTTTTCAATGATTACCAAGCCAAGACCGTTAATGTTGCCAGCCCGGACCTGACCCTGGAAACCGTTGCTCTTCCCACGGAGGGCAGGCCCATTAACTTCTCTGGAGCCATCGGCAATTTTTCCCTGGAGGTTGCCGCCAACCCGGACGATGTGGAAATCGGTGAACCGATCACCCTGACCATGTCTGTTCAGGGAACCGGCAACTTCGACCGGGTTGTAGCACCGTATTTTCCGGAATCAAAAAAATGGAAAAAGTACTCACCCTCCGTACAATTTGAGCCGGAGAATAAACGACCTGATAAAGGAGCCAAACGGTTTGAGCAGGCTATTGTTGCTCAAGACCCCACTATTACAGAAATCCCGCCACTCTCTCTGAACTATTTCGACCCTGTCAGCGGACGGTATAAAGAAATGACCAGCGATCCCATACCGCTTTCTATCCACTCCAGACCGGGCCAGTCGGGGTCACCACAGCTTATTCAAACGAGCCCGCAGGAACAGAAAGAAGACACCCGAACAGGTATCGCGATCACAACCAATATTGAAGGGCTGGCTCCGCTCAAACTTCGACAGGGTATCCCGAGACCGACCATTCGACCCCTTTTTCAACAAAACTGGTTTATCTTGACAATGGCTATGTGCGGCTGCCTGCTGCTTGCCCTTGTCACCATAGGCGCTGTGCGCAGACAACAGCAACGCAATCCAGAGCGACAGCTTCGGGCAACCATGAAAAAACGACTTGGGCATCATCTGAAAAAAATCGACCAGGCGAGAAGTAAAAACGATTCGCGAGAATTTCTGGCGCTCTGCCGAAGCGCCATCCAGGAGCAACTCGGGCTCCACTGGCAAACTGAAGCGGC
>CAZLGM010000197.1:0-6047 GCA_964558875.1 uncultured Desulfocapsaceae bacterium | reverse complement strand
TCATCAACAACCGAATTAATTTCTCCGGAAACGGGAAATGAAGAGACCATATCTTCAACAAGCCTGGACAGGGGAACACCTTTTCGGCAAAGCAGCGAACAGACCAACAACCAGGGGACCATGCCGGAATCACAATAACCGAAATTCCTGAAATAGTGATGGGCCGACATTTCTCCACCATAGATCGCATCCTCAAGCCGCATGCGCTCCTTTATATAGGAGTGGCCGGTTCTGCACATAACCGGTCTGCCGCCCGCGGTTTTCACCAGTTCCTCGGTATTCCAGACACATCGGGGATCATAAAGAACGGTCCCCCCTGGCTCTTTGGCCAACAGCTCAACAGCAAGCAGTCCGACAATATAATACCCTTCGATAAAATTGCCTTTCTCATCCCAGAAAAAACAGCGATCGAAATCACCATCCCAGCCGATACCGAGCTCAGCTCCGGATTCGATCACTATAGAGCCAGTCTCATGTTGCTGTTCAGGTAATAGAGGATTGGGCACCCCATTGGGAAATGAACCATCGGGAGTGTGATGCATCTTCATGAAAGAAAAGGGCAGCACGGGCTCCAGAAGGTCAATAATAGGCGCTGCGCAACCATTACCGCTGTTTACAACAACCTTCAATGGCCGCAGTTCATCGACATCCACATAGCTCAACAGATGGGCAATATAACCATCTTTCGGATCAAGTCCTGTTTGCGTGCCTCTATGCGTCTGAACGTCGGAAACGCTATGTTCACCAACCAGTTCCGCCATTCGGTCTAACCCGGACTCGCCGGTCACCGGTTTCGCACCCTGTATCACGAATTTCATACCGTTATAATTGGACGGGTTATGGCTGGCCGTGATCATTATCCCACCGTCAACCCCTTGATCCTCAAGGCTGAATACCCCATGATACATCTCTTCCGTTCCACATAGCCCGATATTGACCACATCGCAGCCGGCATCGTTCACTCCCCGGATTAGGGCTCTGGACAGTTCTATACTGGAAAGGCGGATATCATAACCGACAATTACTTTTTTAACTCCATACACCTGGACATATGCTCTTCCAATGAGATAGGCGATGTCCGGATTCAGTTCATCCGGAACCTTACCACGAATATCATATGACTTAAAATATCCGGGATGTTTGGCCGTACTTTTCATTTTCTTTTTCCGCGATGATAAGTATACTGCAACGATCAGGGCAGATTTCCCTGGTACCTGAATCCGTAACGAAAACAACTGTCTTGGTCACGGATTCAGGTGCTACTCTATCCGACCATAACCCAGCGAGTAAAGAAAAATCATAACCGGTACTTAATTATGAAAGGGATTATTCTTGCCGGAGGCTCCGGCACCCGCCTCTACCCAATAACAAAAGTTGTCAGCAAGCAGCTCATTCCGGTTTACGACAAACCGATGATCTATTATCCCTTATCGGTTCTCATGCTGGCCGGCATCAGGGAGATTCTCATTATTTCTACTCCCCATGACCAGCCGCTGTTTAAAGAGCTCTTTGGAGACGGTTCTCAACTGGGCATTTCTATCAGTTATGAGGAGCAGCCAAGGCCGGAGGGACTGGCACAGGCCTTTATTATCGGTAAAAAGTTTATCGGCAATGACCCCGTATCGCTGATCTTGGGAGACAACATCTTTTTTGGTCCTGGATTCTCACAGATCGTTCAAGATTGCGCCGGGCTGAAAGACGGCGGTCTTATTTTCGGCTACCTGGTAAGAGATCCCGAGCGGTATGGTGTCGTTGAATTCGATGACAACAACAGGGCCATCGGTATTGAGGAGAAACCTGAGGTTCCCAAATCCAAATATGCTGTCCCCGGTCTTTATTTCTATGATCACACCGTTGTCTCTATAGCCGAGCAGGTACAGCCGTCCCCCAGGGGGGAGTTGGAAATCACCGACATCAATAATGCTTATCTGGAGCAGGGCAAACTCAAT
Source organism: uncultured Desulfocapsaceae bacterium (assembly GCA_964558875.1). GTDB lineage: Bacteria > Desulfobacterota > Desulfobulbia > Desulfobulbales > Desulfocapsaceae > CAZLGM01. The sequence continues at coordinate 4,098 of CAZLGM010000197.1, read as the reverse complement.
GTTCAACCGTTAGGCCGGGGTTTCTGCTGGCTTGACACCGGTACCCACGAATCACTTCAACAGGCCTCCCATTACGTTCAGGCTGTTCAGGACCGACAGGGGCTGAAAATCGCCTGTATTGAAGAAATTGCCTATGAACTCGGATACATCAATAAAGACCAATTGGTCGCTCTGGCTGAAGATATGCTCAAAAACCAGTATGGCCAATATCTAATGGATATAGCCGCCGAACTGGAAAGATAAACGACCTTTTACTCCACATTTTCCTGCTACCCGCAAAACGGACCTCGACAGATGAAGATACTGATCATCGGCTGCAACGGCCAGCTCGGTAAAGACTGCAATACCATTTTTTCAGGACAGCATGAGATCCTTGGCTGCGACCTCCACAACACTCCCTATCATATGGATATCGGCGACCCAAACCAGGTTGATGAGCTTGTTAGAGATCTTCAACCGGAACTACTGATCAACTGTGCTGCCTATACAGCAGTCGACAAGTGTGAAACAGAAACGGAATTGGCTTGGAAAATCAATGCTGATGGGCCGCTGAATCTAGCCCGTACTGCAAACAGTATCGGTGCAAGGCTTATTCATATATCCACCGACTACGTATTTGACGGGAAACGGCAGATTCCACAGCCATATTTTGAAGATGATCCTGTGTCCCCCATTTCCCAATACGGGAAAAGCAAGCTGGCAGGAGAATTAGCGGTCAGAAAAAACTGTCCTTCCCATATTATCCTGCGTACCGCCTGGCTTTACTCAGCACATGGCCCGAATTTTCTCAAGACCATGCTGCGGCTAGCCCTGCAAGACAGGACCCGGGAACTCAAGGTTGTTGACGACCAGTACGGTTCATTGACCTGGAGTTACACTCTGGCCAGACAGATTCAGGCGCTGATCGACACGAAACTTACCGGCACTTTCCACACAACTGCGGAAGGGTATTCGAGCTGGTATGAAGGGGCCCGATATTTTCTGGACCGTATGGGAGTAGATTACCGGATGGCTCCCTGCACAACGGAGGAATACCCGACACCGGCGACAAGACCTGCCAATTCCATCCTTGAAAATAAAAACCTGAAAGACGCCGGGTGTAATCTTTTTGTCGACTGGAAAGAAGATATCGATTCGTACGTCGACTCGTTTAAAGAATCGCTCCTGTCGGAAGCTAGCGTGTAACAGTACCCGGCAACAGTCGCTATTCAACCCCATTAGCACGCAGAGAAATACATAGTCGGCGGGAGTTGGTCCGGTCTGTCCGTTGACAGCACATCCTTTTTGATTATTCCGTCGGTTGTCATCAGTTCAGTCGAACCAGTTCCAGATTGCCAATGGCACCCATCACCTTATCACATATAACAACGACTCCATGAATATCCTCAATCTGTTTTCCTATCTCAAGGGCTCTGGCAACCGCCTGTTTACCGCTGCCTTCATCAACCACTTCGTTTCCCAGTCGGGTAGCCACAGCATCGGCAATGAGTGTCGAATCTGCCACCACAGTCACTGAGTCAGCCTCTCCCAGACTCAGTGAATGGCCAATGGTGCCCGATGATGTACAGATACCCAGAGGCTGTTGTGTTGCCGGAATATTGATGCCCACCTTGGAATTTAACGGTGACTGTCCAGCATAGATGGCGGCTGTACAGGCCCGTTTTCGACTGAGATAAATATCACCGCCGTTCTCAATAATGATCTCCTCACATCCTTCACCAATCAGTTGTTCTCCGACATATTGGGCCATTGCCCCGGCTACCGCGGCCATTGGTCCGACGTGTGCAACCTGGGCTGCCTTCATCATCTCACGGACAATGGGTGGAGCCAGGTTATCGATCGGCAACGGTTTGAGCGTTGCGGAAAATTGTGGATGCTTTACAATGTAGTTTTCGATCTGCAGCCGGTACTGTAAAACAAGCTCGGTAGCCCTGTCACCGACATCAATGGTTGCCAATATCTGCAGATCGGTTTCCCGGATATGAACCTGGCTGGTTACCAAGTCGGTTTCTGTAAAAAAACGCCGATACGTCCGGTTTTGATACGATTGCGGATCTTTTTTTCGTTTGGACATAAACCTGTTGCCCGGTTCTTAAAATCGTTGACACTGGATCGCTGGAAGAAATGATTCTCCTTGTTATCGCTGCAACATGAATCCGTAACGAAGATTGTTGTTCAAGCTAATAACAGACTGATATAATATAACATTAATTGATTTTGCTCTATTATAACCTGAAATATTTACTCGCCTTTTGGAGCATACACTAGCATTCCACAAACACTTCCTGCGGGGCACTCACGGATTCAGGTGTAAAACTATGGCCGAATAATGGACAACAATCAAGAAATCATTATTGTTTACACCAAATATCCTATACCAGGCCATAGCAAAACCCGGCTGATCCCGGCCCTTGGAGCCAGTGGCGCCGCCGGACTCCAGGAACAGATGACCGCCAGTCTGGTTTCCAGGCTCCGAACCATCAATGAACAGCGCCCAGTAAAACTCTTGATCCATTATGACGGCGGCAACCCGGAGTTGATGACAAAATGGCTGGGGAAATCCTTCCCTTTTATTCAGCAGACAGGCAAAGACCTCGGGGAACGGATGCTCAACTCATTGAGTGAATACCTCGGCTCGTCGGCCCGCATCGTTCTGGTGGGCTCCGATTGTCCAGGCGTCAATAGGCCTATTATAACTGAAGCGCTGGATGGTCTGAAAAAAAAGGACGTGGTCATCGGACCGACATTCGATGGCGGCTATTACCTTATTGGTATACGCGGGACCATGGAACAAAGACACCTGAAAACACTGTTTTCAAATATCCACTGGTCCATCGATTCAGTCTATGATGACACCATACACCGGATTCAGCAGCTTCACTTATCATACCATATCCTCCCCAGACTCCATGATATCGACACCCCTGAAGACCTCGGACATATCCGTCATTATTCCGGCGCTGAACGAAGAAGGTAACATCAAGAAGTTGGCAGCCATGCTGGACAGCTGTGTCGGTGAACAGATCATAGTTGATGGTGGCTCATCCGACCAGACGGTGATGAAATCTGAGGCTGCCGGTTTTCAGGTTATCCACGCAGAACCTGGCCGGGGGACACAGCTGAACCGTGGAGTTCATGCAAGTAGTGGTAAAGTATTGCTTTTCTTGCACGCCGACACCTGCCTGCCCCCCAATTTTAATCTCGATATCGTCGAACTGCTCAATAATCAACCCGATTGTGTCGGTGCCTTCAGGTTTGGCGTCAACGAACGCCATCTGCCATTGAAAATCATTGTTTTTCTTGCAAATTTCAGATCAACCTGCCTTCGAATGCCATACGGCGATCAATGTTACTTTATGACCAGAGAGCATTACATACGCGTTGGAGGTTTCCCGAAAATTCCGGTTATGGAAGATTATGCTTTTATCAAAAAAGCACGTCAGTTCGGTAAAGTAATCACTCTGAAATCGCAGGTGGTCACCTCGGCCAGACGCTGGCAACATGTGGGGATCATCAGGACAACGGTAATCAACCAATTGATGATTCTCGGTTACTCTATCGGGATTTCACCAGAGAAACTGGCAAAATTCTATCAAAAGGCGAAGAGCCGTTCGAATTAAAATATCGAGGGGGAATCTTCTTACGATTAGAGAGAGATTGGGTTTGAATTCATTTCTGTGTGGGCGACAACAACTCACGGGCCTTTTCAAGAGTAATCGCCGGTTCCTGACGCATCAGCGACTCTCGGGCCTCTTTATCCTTTATCAGGTTTCTGGATATTTCGGTTGCCGAGTTCAGGGTCTGGCACAGCTGACAATCGGTCAGCATTCGGTTCTCAGGTGCCAGCACAGTCCCAAGAATCATGTGAAGAAGGATGGCCAGGATGATTGCTTTACCAAAACCGAGCAGGCCACCAAGCAATTTATCAAACCACCCGGCTATGGTAATTTTCACTACATACCCCAAACCCTTTCCCATCAGCATGAAGGCTATATAGGCACCGATGAACAGAAGGGCATAGGCGGTTAAGAAAATTACTTTGGGATTGGCAGATACTTCTGTTAAAAAAGGAAACAATCTGTCGTGATACTGGCTTGC
>CAZLGM010000196.1:0-6076 GCA_964558875.1 uncultured Desulfocapsaceae bacterium | reverse complement strand
GGGTTTGTCTGGGAAGCAGAATGATCGCTTTTGCCGCCCAATGACCAGCCTCATCCAAGACGCGGACTCTGTTAATAATCTGTTCCAGTTGGTTCAGGGTTACAGGGGTGACATCTTTAAGGCCGATCAACGCTCTGGCAGGAGCATATTTCAATCCCTCCAGAAGCTCGATCAGTCGCCAGGCTGTCTCAACCGAAACCCCGTCCTGTTCGATAAAATTATCAAAAATGGGTAAATGATCAAAATTGACCCGGATAGCGGTTAACCGACGCGCTATATCAATGATCTCTTCCGGAAGAGCCGTCTCCAACGAACAGAAACCTATAAAGACATGCTGGCGGGTATAACCAAGGATTTTAACGATATCCTTGTTATAGGCATACTGTTCTGGTGATAAACAATCTACCAGCTCAAATGCCTCCAGAGCGCGCTCCTCAATACTCCGGCTAAATGTTGCCTGGCCCGAAGACGGAATCAGAAGGATGATCAGTATCCAAACGAGCGATATAATAAAAACAGCCTGTCTGGTGAAAAAAGACAAATCCCGTCTGCTGAACGATTGTCTCAAGATGTTTGAGGAGCAAAACATTAGATGAATATCAGGTAGGTGAATAGGGGTGTATCTTGGCCTGGATTACTTGCGATCAAATAACTCACTTCAGTAATTCTCTAATCGATAATGATACCCAGAGAAGAACAAATTGAAAAGGCAAAACCCGGGTTTGGAGAACCGCCTGGATCTGTATGAGTGGTTATTTTTTCAGAAGCTGCCTGCGAGTACCGGAAATCCCATCACTAAATCTGGTTTGCAGCCATCTTTTTAGAGCCCACCGATTGGTATAGGTGATTGGAGATATGGAGGCTTTTGTATTTCCCGACATCGTTTTTTCCGGGAAAAGGACCAGATCAAGGAGGTGATCGGTCTGGCCGACCTTGCGTAAAAAATGAGTGCAGCCGGCACAATAGGTGACCATTCTATAATAATCGGTTTCCTTTACCCGCTTATTGGACCACTCTTTGGCCAGATCGGGACGCAGAAAGGGAACCGACCCTCCTTCGCCGCAGCAGAATGTTGTGTGGCGCCGGTGTTTCATTTCTTTAAGTTCAATCCCCATTTTTCCCAGAAGATCACGGGAATCATCCTGAATCCCACTGTCAAATCTGGTGGAGCAGGCATCATGAACGGCAACCCGTCCTTTGTCGATGATCGGTAAAGTGTCAGCATAGCTATTCCGGTTGAGCAGCTCATACACCGTGACAATCTCCAGGTCATGTCCATATTTGCTGAAAATTCTATAGCAGTTTGGACAGGCAACCAAGATCCTTTTAACAGCATATTGGCGGGTGATATCCAGTAACTCCCGGAAGTATCGGTGAAACCGCTCCTCCCGGCCAAGATCATGGGTCGGCTTGGTGCAGCAATCCAGGATAATACCGAGGTTTGGCATCTTTCCGCGCAGCAGCAGAAAAAGTTCTTTTAATGTATCCGGCCTGGTTCCGGGCAGAGCACAGCCGGGGAAAAGAACCGTATCACAACCCTCGGGAAGATAGCAGTGGGAAAAACGATCTGATCTGCCACGATGCTCATAATTCAGGATGGCTTTATGCTGCTTGAACTCACCAAGCCCAAGCTCTACTGCAACCCTTCTCATTGTCAGGAACATAGTCTGGGGGTCCAGCTTCTTTGGACACACTGCCGTACAGAGCCCACACAGGCTACATTCAAAACAAAGCTTAGAGCCCGAGCCTCTGTCTTCACACCAGGTATCGCCGATCTCCCGGGGTGTGCCATTTTCCTGGAGGAAACCACACTCCTTGACGCAGATGTTGCAGTCGACGCAGTTGATCAGGATGTCCTGGATATAAAAATAATGACCACTCATTATCAGAAGACAGAAACCAGAGGACAGAAGTGGCCGTATGAGCTTTCAACGGTCCAATTCTGTCCTTGGATTTATGAGATTTGGTAAGGAATTACTCTTCAGGAAGGATACGAACAGCGCCTTTGTCGGCTGAAGATGCCAGTAATGCATAGGCTTTCAAAGCTGTTGATACCTCTCTTTCGCGGCCCACTGGACAAAATGCCTTGCCGCCTTTGGCTTCCTCAGCAGCTCTGCGTTTTGCCAACTCTTCGTCGGAACAGGCAACATTGATTGTTCGTTCCGGGATATCGATCTCGATGATATCGCCATCTTCGATCAGTCCGATTGCCCCTCCGGAAGCAGCTTCGGGTGATATATGGCCAATGGACAGACCGGCAGTACCGCCGGAAAACCGGCCGTCGGTAATCAGGGCACACTCTTTGCCAAGATGTACCGATTTAAGATAGGAGGTGGGATAGAGCATTTCCTGCATTCCAGGACCGCCCTTCGGACCTTCATAGCGGATAACGACAACATCTCCGGCCTTAATATCGCCGCCCAAAATTGCCTCACAGGCCTCATCCTGGGAGGAATAGACTTTGGCCGTCCCTTGGAACTTGAAGATCGACGGATCAACACCTGCTGTTTTGACAATGCAGCCATCCTGGGCAATATTTCCATACAACACAGCCAGGCCGCCGTCTTTGCTGTAGCAGTTGGCATAATCCCTGATACAGCCGGACTCCCGGTCTATATCCAGGTCGTCGTATTGTTGATCCTGAGAGCCCATTGTCAGATTGCCGACGATCCCGCCGGGAGCACTCAGGTAGGTTGTCATGGCATCATCAGTTGCTGTATCTCTCATGATATCCCATCGATCAAGGACCTCCTTCAATGACGGGCTGTCAACACGACTAACGCTGACATCAAGCAAGCCGCACCGGTCCAACTCACCGAGGATTGCCATGATCCCTCCGGCCCGATTGACATCTTCCATATGATACGAAGAAGACGGCGCCACTTTGCAAAGGTTGGGCACCATCCTGGACAGCTTGTCAATATCTTCCATGGTGAATTCGACACCGCCGCTCTGGGCAATGGCCAGTAAATGGAGAACCGTATTGGTTGAGCCGCCCATGGCAATATCCAGACTCATGGCATTTAAAAAAGCGCTTTTAGTACAGATGGATCTGGGAAGTACGCTGTCATCTTCATCCTCATACCAGCTCCAGGCCATTTCAACGATGCGTTGCGCCGCCGTTTCAAACAATCCGATTCTGCCCACGTGAGTGGCAAGAATTGTTCCGTTGCCCGGAAGTGCCAGACCAAGGGCCTCATTGAGGCAATTCATCGAGTTGGCAGTAAACATACCCGAACAGGAACCGCAGGTGGGACAGGCGCATTGCTCGATCCGGGAAATGGTTTCATCATCAATTTCCTTATCCCCTGCCATGACCATGGCATCAACCAGATCATACTTGTCATCTCCATCCACACCTGCCTCCATTGGGCCTCCGGAAACAAAGATGGTCGGGATATTAAGCCGCATGGTCGCCATCAGCATCCCTGGTGTGATTTTATCGCAGTTGGAAATGCAGATCATGGCATCAACGGTATGGGCATTGCACATATATTCAACCGAGTCGGCAATCAGCTCCCGGGAAGGCAGTGAATAAAGCATACCGGAATGACCCATGGCGATACCATCATCAATGGCAATGGTATTGAACTCAGCCGCAAAATAGCCTCTTTCTTCAATTAATTTCTTTATCTGCTGGCCGATGGTGTGCAGATGAACATGACCGGGAACGAACTGGGTAAATGAATTGACGATGCCGATAATCGGCTTGCCGAAGTGCTCCTCTTTCATACCGTTGGCACGCCAGAGGCTCCGGGCACCGGCCATTTTTCTGCCCTGAGTGGTTGTATTTGAACGTAAAGGGATTGCCATTATCTATCCTTATCAGATGTTTTCCTGAATTGGTAAAAGAGATTGTTGTTTGTATCCATTCTCGGCCGGGGCCGAAAAATACATTGAATTTGATGCTAAACTTGTGACAATATATACAAAAGATCGCTATCGTCAATGGACAAATAGTTTTGATGTATTGCCCGTGCTATCTTCCCGGCAAATAGTTGATGTTTCTTCTGACAGATGAAAATACGGGAATTCTCCTTACCCGCACCGGGATTTCCCAGTGTTTGGTGATAAAAGTAAAATTATAGTCCTTTCATTTCCTGTCAGTGAAAAAACAACTTTTATTTCCCCCTTGGTGAACCAATGACCAAATCAGAAATAGACTACTGGATTACCACGATGCTGGAATCGCAATCCAACGTTTCCGACTTAAATATAACAGTCGGCAAACCCCTGCAGGTCGAGACGGCCGGCAAGCTGGTTCCGGTCCAGGTCATACCGCCGATCGCGGAAATCACACCTTTCCAGGCAGAAGCATTTGCCATGAACCTGATTAACAACAATAAACGGTTATTGAGTGATCTCATCGAGAAGGGTTCTTGCGACATGTCTTATACGCTGGGCCACAAGGCCCGTTTCCGGGTGAACATCTTTACCCAGAAAGGGTATTTCACAACCGTTTTGCGTAAACTTGAAGAAAAGATTCCCACCATTGAAAGCATGAATTTCCCTGAAGCGTTTATCAAAATGGCCCGGGACCTTAACGGTTTCATCTTGTTTACCGGCGCCACCGGCACCGGCAAGACAACCTCTCTGGCAGCGCTGTTAAACAGGATCAACGAGGAGCGCTCTGTTCATATTGTTACTCTGGAAGATCCTATCGAATATGTCCACAACCACAACAAAGCCACCTTTAATCAGCGTGAACTGGGCAATGACTTCGACTCATTTGCTTCCGGCATGAGAGCGGCCCTCAGACAGGCCCCCAAAGTCATTCTGGTTGGTGAGATGCGGGACAGGGAGACCATGGAGATTGGCCTCACTGCCGCTGAGACCGGCCACCTTGTTCTGTCCACTCTGCATACTATTGATGCCGGTCAGGCCATCAACAGGGCTTTAGGTATGTTCGAAAAGGACGAGCAGCCTCAGATCCGCAACCGGCTGGCTGATACTGTTCGCTGGATTGTCGGTCAAAGATTGATACCCCGGGTCGGTGGCGGTCGCATTGCCGCCATGGAAATACTCCGAACAAGTCTTCGAGTCAAAGACCTGATCATTAACGGAGAAACGGAAAATAAAACCTTCTACAATGTTATTCAGCAAGGTTCAGCGTTGGATATGCGCACATTCGACCAGCATATCCTGGAGCTGTATGGTGACGGCTTCATTACCGAAGAATCGGCGCTTGCATACTGTTCCTACAGAAATGAAGTCAGCAGGGGAATAGATCGAATGAAAGCCGAACGGGGTGAAGCAACCTCCACACTGGATGAGTTGTCGATGGAAGAAAACAAAGATCTCGACTGGTAATGTTGATTTTTCCTGTTTGAGTCAACAACCAAGAATTCCGCTTAGAGGAAATAATGGCAACCTGCCCACACTGCGCAAAATCATTTAACCTGAGCAGCAAAGCCGAGTCCTCCGTCAAGACTCTGCCTCAGGGAAAACTGGTTCATATTCAATGCCCGAAATGTTCCGGTATGATCAGTATCGACAACAGCTTTCAGATGACCAGGGCCAAAAAAAAGGTGGAGCCTGAATCGTCAGGTTCTCAAAAAAAACGGGTCCCTCGGAGAAAAGAAAGAGTTATGCCTCCCGGACCACCGGATATCACATGGCTGAAAAGCAAACTGGAAGATGATGAAGATAGTTCCAACGATGATGAAGCCACCCTTGCTCTGATTCTGGTCCGTGAAGAACAGGGGCAGAGCCAGGTTGTTGAGGCAATCGAATCCATGGGCTATCGGGTCGATATTGTCAACTCATCGGAAGAAGCCTTTGAAAAAATGGCTTTCGGGAAATACGCCATGATCGCTCTGCATTCACGCTTTGAAGGTTCGGGGATCAACACTAACACCTTCCATCTTCATATGCGCTCAATGAGAATGGCAACCAGACGGTTTATCTTTTATTTCCTGATCGGTCCTGAATTTCAGACCCTCTATGAACTTCAATCAATGGCCTTTTCGGCCAATCTGGTGATCAATGACCAGGAACTCCCCTTTCTCTCCACGATTCTGGCAAAAAAAATCCCTGAATACGATCGGCTCTTTGGTCAGATCATCGAGGAGATACG
>CAZLGM010000195.1:3302-6080 GCA_964558875.1 uncultured Desulfocapsaceae bacterium | reverse complement strand
CAAAAGATGCCGATTCGTACTGGTTGACTTTGCAGCCAAGCGTTGTGATTGAAATCTTTTTCATTATCAGATGGTTATCAATATTTTACAGTAAAGAATTCAGGTTCTGGTTACCAGTATGCCATACCCGGGTTATCACAGAGTGACTACCCCATTATTATTTTTTATTGTTATTAGTATTTAGTAAGTTGTAACAGGGTATCGTTCTATTTTAAGGGGTTTGATTGTCTACTGAAAAAAATTCTGTAGTTACGAATGAAACGAAGCAATCTCAGAGAGTTGTATTAGATTGCCACGGCCTAAGGCCTCGCATGATGTCCGTATATTACATGGTAATAAGTATATTTCACAGCTAAGCTGAGAATTAGTGGCAATCAGGAATTTCTTATAAAATCACGCCGGACCCAATCACTTCGTCACCCAGATAAATGACGGCGAACTGTCCGGGAGTAATGGCTCTTTGAGGTTCTTCAAAAGAGATACGGAACCGGTTTTCTTCAATTTTTTCAATTGTTGCGGGGGAGCCTCGATGACTGTACCTGATACGTACACTGTATGTACGGGAAAAATTCGGTTCGAATCCGCTGATCCAGTTCGGTTGGCTAATGGTGATGGTGTCATTCAACAGGTCTTCACTTTTTCCAACAACAACTTGGTTTGTTTTACCATTTAGACGAACAACATACCAGGGTGTTGTGTCCGATATTCCCAATCCTCGTCTCTGGCCGATGGTGTAGCGAAACAGGCCGTTATGGCTGCCGACTGTTCGGCCGTCAAGGGTTACGATGTCGCCCTGCCGGTCTTTGTCCGGCAGAACGGATTCAAGATAATTGCCAATTCTGTTTGTTTCATAGAAACAGACATCCTGGCTTTCCTGCTCCCTGGGAAAACCAAAATCCTGATCTTCCATGAAAGAATATGTCTGCTCTTTGGTTTGCTCTCCAAGAGGGAAAAGAACACGACTGAGCTGTTCCTGGGTCAGGCGGGCCAGAAAATAGGACTGGTCTTTTTTGGGATCGATTCCTGAATAGAGGTGGTATGATTCTTCTCCTTTTTTCAGTCGGACATAATGACCGGTGGCAATCATATCCACACCTCTGGACAGTATGGCGTCCATGAAGAGACCGAACTTGATCTCGCGGTTACAGACCATGCAGGGATTTGGGGTCAGTCCGGAATCGTAGCTTGAAGTAAAGTAGTTGAGAACCCGTTGCTGAAAGTCGTTCTGCAGATTGATGACGGTAAGAGGAATGCCAAGACGTTTGGCTGTTTCACGAACCCGGCTCTTCTGATCTTCAATATCAGGTTGGGCAAGTTCCATGAAAAAGCCATGGACCTCATACTCTTTTTGCAAAAGAAGGGCGCAGGAAGTGGAATCAACTCCTCCGGACATGGCTATGCCAACTTTTTTTCTCTTCATTGAAATACTTGCAAATCGGACCAGTCGGTTTTAGGGTAGCTTGAAAAACAGGTGATACAAAGCAGAAGATCATCTTATCTTACCATGCTGAAAAAAGAAAGCGGCAACAATATGGACATACGTATCCCCGAGCTGCTGGCGCCGGCGGGAAATTTTGAAAAAATGGTGACAGCAATCCACTACGGGGCCGATGCAGTGTACCTGGGCGGTAAACAGTTCAGTCTACGAGCAAAGGCCGGCAATTTCTCCCATGCAGATATGATCCGGGCAGTGGAATATGCACATGAGCGTCATGTCAAGATCTATGTCACAATCAATATTCTGGCCCATAACAGTGATCTGGATGAGTTGGATGATTATCTGCTCGAACTGGCTGCCACCGGAGTAGACGGATTGATCATCAGTGATCCTGGAATATTGAGCCGGGCCAAATCCCTTGTTCCTGAGCTTTCCATCCATCTGTCGACCCAGGCCAATGTAACAAATCACTTAGCGGCCCGGTTCTGGTTTGAGCAGGGGGCATCCAGGCTCAACCTGGCAAGGGAGTTGTCTCTTTCAGAAATCACCCAGATCAAATCAAAAGCAGATGGTGAGCTTGAGGTCTTTGTTCACGGAGCGATCTGTATCTCCTATTCCGGTCGCTGTATGATTTCAAACTATTTGACCGGCAGAGACGCCAACAAAGGCAACTGTGCCCATCCCTGCCGCTACAGCTACAGTCTGGTTGAGGAGAAACGTCCTGGCCAGTATTTCCCGGTTGAGGAAGATGAAAGAGGTACCTATATCTTTAACTCAAAGGATCTCTGTCTGCTTGAAAAACTGCCGCTGCTGGTCGCTGCCGGAGTCGATTCACTGAAAATCGAAGGAAGGATGAAGTCGATCTTTTATGTCGGTGGTGTTGTGAGGGTATACCGGGCGGCCCTGGATTATCTGGCATCGCTTGACAAATCTGCCTGGTCTGATCCGGTGGCGATCCGGCTGCCGAATGATCTGCTTGAAGAAATAACCAGGACCGGTACCCGCGGAATGACCCGGAATTTCTTTGATCAGAAACCGGGAGCCGATGATATGCTTTATGAAAGTTCCAGAGCACCCTTGACTGTTGAGCCAGTTGCCGTGGTCCGTGAGTCAGGGGAGGAACTTCTGGTTGAAGTTCGTAACACGCTTGAGAATGGGGAACGGATTGAATATATGGGTAGAGATATGAGGTGTATTCAAACCCGGATTATCGATATGAAGAACCAAAATGGTGAAGCGACCGACCGGGCTAATCCCGGAAATATGATGTTGATCCGATGTCAACCCCAACTGGATCCGGCAGTAAAAAATGATATTCTTCGCAGACAGAAATCGGTTGA
>CAZLGM010000195.1:0-3202 GCA_964558875.1 uncultured Desulfocapsaceae bacterium | reverse complement strand
TTCCACTGCAATAATAGTTGCCAATCCGGTTGCGATTACCGAACTGCAGCCATTCATCCCCCAGGCCCAGGCGGCAACAGATGCATTTCGATTGGCGATCCTTCTCAAACCTATGGGAAAGACCATTCCCATGACAAAGGCGGGAAGACCGACAAGCAGACAGCAAAGTCCGGCTTTTAATCCAAGTGGTATACCGATGGTGTTCTGGAGGATCGGAGTCAACAGGTGGGAGTAGAGCAGAAGAAGTATTGCGACACAAGCTGCAATAATCAGGTTGGACGAGGGGAATCGGTGGAATCGTTCGGAATACAGGCTGCCGAGACCGGAAAAGACCAACAGAAAACCAATTCCTGCGGCAGCGCCATAGATGGGATGTCCCAGGAACAGAACAAGCTCATGAATGAGAGCAATTTCAAAAAACATATAGCCCACTCCAAGTCCCGCAAAATAGATTAATGTTGACCAGTCACCAGTGAACATCCGGGTAGAGTCAAGTTTGAAAAGAGGGATGACGATAAAACCGATCGACAGGACAACCATCTGTATAAGGCTGAGGATGACAATGAAATATCCCAGTTCCAGAAAGGGGAGTGACTGTCTGCCAAACAGCGATATCAGTTTGTTGAATGTATCGAATCGGAGGAATTGGGAGAAGAAAGGGCGCTGGTCTGTTACCGGTCTGATGTTGAAGCCGTAGTCCCTATACAATCTTTTCCTTTTCGCCCCATCAAAGAGATCCTGCATGAGATAAACAAGAGAGTCTTCGTCGGACGAGTGGTAGAATTGGCCCGGGGCCGGGTTTTTTGGCAGGATCAGGTCAAATTGGTATTTCCTGGAGAATGCAGCCAGATTGTCGATCTCATCAGTAGTGAAAGGGGACCGCTTAATTAGCAGGCTCAGCATATCCCAACTCCTGACAGCAGCAAGATGATCCTGGTAGTGTACACCCTTTTGCTCAAACAACTCGGCTATAGTCGCTGTCAGCCGGAGGGGAGTACGTAGAGGAGAGTCAATCCAGGCGGTGATCTGAAAGAGTCCGTTTGGTGACAGGCGATCCCAGATCTGGGAAAAGGCTTCAGCTGTTAGCAGGAAATGCTCCTGCATGGCGAACAATCCCGCAGAGCCGCCAAAGCTGCCGACAGTTGGCATGGTGACCAGGTCATATTGGTTCGAGTCAATGGCTAGCCAGGTTCGTGGATGAAGAACGTGAGTCTGGACATTTGGATTGTTGTAGGGATGGGCCGCATTTGAAAACCGACTTAACAGATCGAGTAATCGGCCATTGGCCTCAATGGCGTTAACCCGGAGGGGGTGGTGAGAAAGGATTCGGTGCAGCTCACTTCCGGTGGCGGAGCTCAGACTCAGGACTGTTTTTGGTTTTTTTATCTGAAAAGGCAACTCCCCAATGGTCGCTCTCATAAAGGAGGTGTCTTCACTGTAAATTGGTCCGAGACCGTCACCGCCCAGGAAAACAAATCCGTTGACTGGAGGAACTGTTTTATCATAGGCAAGACTGAGCCCCGGCGAATAACGCAAAGCAGAGGCCTGAACGATCTGTAAGGTACCAAAAGGACTGGATTGTGTTGAGATAACCCTGGAGTCCGGCAAATCGAGTGTCCGCCTGATGGACTTGTAGAGAGATGGCTGGATGTGATTGGGGAACAGGAGAAAAAAAGCAATGATACAACAATTCAATAACCCAAAGGCAGTTGTAAAGGGCTTCTTTCTTATATAAAGCAGCCATCCGCCAAACCATGGCAACAATGCGATTATCTGAGCCAGCCTTTCAGGCAGGATAAAAGACATTAAAAATACAATACCGAGACCACCCAGACCGGAACCGATCATATTTCCAAAATAGAGCGTGGATATGTTTGTACTGTAATGAATAAAGATCAGGCCGATAGCCAGTGCCCCAAAGAAGAAGACAACAAAGAAAAGAAGCTGGCAGAACAGTAGAATAACAAATTGTGAAGGTTCGATAAAAAGAAGACTTAAATCAAAGGATTGAATCAGTTTCCCGGACACAGGGAGCGCAAGGCTCATTGCCATACTGCAACCAAAAAAAAGCACCGGCAGAAGAGTGTTGAAATGCTTTATCAGCCGCCTGCGAAACAGGACGATAACAGTGCCGGAAGCCCCAAAACCAAGCAGGGCGATGGAGATAACCAGATAGCCGAAATGGTAGAACTGAATATGGGCCAGAACCTGTATCAGCTCAAGTTGAAAAGCAATGAGGGAGGCGGAGAGGAGAACAAGGGAAAGCTGAAGTTTTAAGTGGGGAGGACTCATGGCGAAACCAATCACGGAGTAAGCAACACACTTAATCTTAAGGAAAAATTGTAAGCGGTCACAGGGTGTGCCTGATGTTGATGAGCGGCAAGGTGCAGTGTACTACCGCTACATAAGGCTTGCCGATCGTCCACAGCAGGTACGCCCTGTGATTGCTTACCTCATCATAGGTTAGCGGGCTCGCCTGAAAGGAACAAAGCGAACCGCCATCATTTTCCTGGTACGGACAGTACCGTTTTCCTTGGTAACCAGCAACAGATGCTGAACCCGAAAGGGAGAACCCACTGGAATGATCATCCGTCCACCGTCTTTCAGCTGTTTGAGAAGTGGAGGGGGGATATACTCGGCTGCAGCAGTCACCACAATAGCATCAAAGGGTGCGACTTCCGGCAAGCCGTAATAGCCGTCTCCCTGCCTTCTTTGAATCAAGTGATATCCAAGTTTCTCAAAGAGGTTGTCGACTTTTTTGGCAAGCGGCTTGACGATTTCAATGGTATAGACCTTATCTGTCAACTCTGCCAGAATGGCCGCCTGATAGCCTGAACCGGTGCCGATTTCCAGCACCCGTTGTCCCGGCTGAAGATCTATGATCTGACTCATGTAGGCGACGATAAAAGGCTGGGAAATGGTCTGACCATGACCGATAGGCAACGGCCCGTCGTGATAGGCCAGCTTTCTTAGTGTTCTGTTCACAAAGAGGTGGCGGGGCACGGTTGCCATGGCCTGCAGCACCCTTGGATCATCTATCCCCCGTGTTTTCAGCTGCTCTTCGACCATCTGAAGCCGATCTTCCAGATACGGATCATTGATATCGGCTGCCCTGAGTTGATTCAGATTCGGCAAGAAAAACAACATAAATAAAAGGCCTGAGAGACAAACATTAGGCAGTGTTTTCCTTAGGCAATGATAG
>CAZLGM010000194.1:0-6083 GCA_964558875.1 uncultured Desulfocapsaceae bacterium | reverse complement strand
CAAAAAAAATCCCTGAATACGATCGGCTCTTTGGTCAGATCATCGAGGAGATACGCATTCAGGGAAAAATCATTTAAAGAAGCTTATTCGTTTCTTCAATAATCCTCAATTTCGAAGTGATTATCCCTCGTTCTTCGTATCGAGATAGTACTCATAGGCTTCGTCCGGCTTCATGTCCTCATGAACCACTTTGCCCACTGCTTTGATCATGGCAACCGGTGATTCCGACTGGAAGATGTTGCGGCCCATATCGACTCCGGCCGCGCCTTCCTGGACCGCGTTATACGACATAACCAAGGCATCTTTCTCCGGAATTTTCTTGCCGCCCGCCATCACGATGGGAACGGGACAGGTGGCTGCTACTTTTTCAAATCCTTTGGGAATATAGTAGGTTTTCACATAATGGGCTCCAAGCTCGGCACACATCCGGCAGGCAAGCCTGAAATACCTGGCGCTTCTCTTCATCTGGGCCCCGACCGCTGTTACTGCCAGTGTCGGAATGCCATACCGCATACCCATATCGACCAGTCTGGTCATATTGTTGACGGTCTGGGTCTCATATTCTCCACCAATAAACACCTGTACGGCAAGCGCGGCGACATTCAATCGTACCGCCTCTTCTATATCAACCGCAAGGTGTTCGTTTGACAGTTCCTTCAATACCGATGGTCCGCCGCTTGCCCGCAGCACAATGCCTTTTGTATAGCTTGGTGGTACCGTCGACCGCAGAATCCCGCGGGTGAGCATCAAAGTATCAGCGTAGGGAGCGATGGGAAGAATGTTGAGATCGATTCGCTCAAGCCCGATAGTCGGCCCCTGAAAATAGCCATGATCAATGGCCAGCATGACCGTCCGGCCACTTACAGGATTGAAAATCCGTGAAAGCCTGTTCTTCATTCCCCAATCCAGCGAATTGGACCCCTTGAGAAAAAATCCTTCGCTTTTCATCTCCACATCCTGACTAAACAGTTTTCCTTCCTTATCAACTTCAGGCATCGTCACCCTCCTATTAACCTGTCATTAAAATTTAGATTATCCAGTACGTTTACATTAACAATTATTAATTATCAATTGACAATAAAAAAATGTTGATCTGATTACCAATGATTCTCAGCCTTGACTGAAAAAGAGGTGTTGTCGGTTTGACAGACGTATTTCAAGGATCATGGTATCGCACCAATTTTTTACTATTAACGATGAAATACCAATAGAGTACAGAGTATTACTATCCACAAAGCCATGATCCTTGACCGGAGGCTATACTGGCAAACCGACAATACCTCGTGTTAGGCTGAGCTTTATTGATAATCATAGTTGTTAATGCGTCCTACCTACTCCTGCGGACGAATAATCACCTTGATTGAATCTTTTGCTTCCGCCACCAACTTCGATCCTTCTACCGTATCGGCAAGCCCGAACCGGTGGGTAATCATCTCTTCCACCTGTACACGACCATGGCTGATCAGCTCCAGAGCAGACAGACAGTCTTTGGGTGCTCCCGCGTAGGTTGTGGTAACGGTCACATCCCGACGCCAGAATAGAGTATTGACGTTGAGCGGCAGCACCTTGCCGTCCATGGTCGGTGCAAAAACAAGAATAGTCCCACCCCGCTCAACCGAGTCAAATGCCTGCTGAAAAGCTGATTCGGCGCTGGCACAGACAATCACCAGATCTGCACCTCTGCCCTGATTATGCTGTCGAAACAGTTCAGCAACATCTTCGGCTGCATTGTATGTCTGGCTGGCACCGAAACGGGCTGCCGCTGCCAACCGGTAATCGCTCAGATCGGTTGCCGCCACAAAGCCAGCCCCGGAAACAGCCGCCAGATGGACGTGCAGCAGGCCGGAAATACCGCTGCCCAGCACTAAAACACTGGCTCCAGGCAGAAACCCGGCAACCTGTTGTCCTCTCAGGACGCAGGCAAGAGGTTCCACAAATGTGGCCGCATCGAAGCTGACATGATCCGGTATTTCCCAGGTCCCCTTTTCCACGTTGACCGGGGCCAGACGCACATATTCGCAGAAACCGCCGGGATCAAAATGAGTCCCGCCCAGCAGGAGATCACAGACCGTTTCATGACCGCTCAAACATTGGTGGCAGGTGGAACAGGGAACATGATGGGTGGCGACGACCCTGTCACCTGGTTTGAATGGTGTCACACCCTCACCAACCTCCACAACTTCTCCTGCGATTTCATGGCCAAGGATCAGAGGAGCCTTATGGATACGGTACCATTCCATAACATCGGAGCCGCAGATGCCGCTGGCGTGAATCCTCACCAGCAGCTCACCTGTTCCGATGGTCGGCCGTTCCACTTGTTCCAGCCGAATATCGCTGTTATTGTAATACATTGCCGCGCGCATTCAGGGGCTTCCTCCTCTTCCTTCCGGAATTATTGCTGCTCTTGTTTCTCCCAACATATTTAGAGACTGATTGTTGAATGTAAAGATGTAAATTTATCGTATGTGAATTCATTTCACAACTTAAACAGACCAATTCTAGGTGGCTTTAAAAGAGGTTGTCTTTCTGTATTATTCGTCATATGATGCGCGGTTCAACGATCAGGCAAATAAGGGTATACTGACCCAAACTCCCAGGGATCAGGTATACCTCCGAGTTAATCATCAAACTGACTAACCCCTGAAACACAGTTAGATTTTGAATAAAAATTGGCACATGGTGGTTTCCTATGTCTTCTGTCAAACAGGTATGCGTAGACTCCGATCCGTAAGCGAAGAATGAGCGAGGACGTTTGACAGGAGATATCGGAAACCTAAAAGTTTTTTTGTAGTGTGCATTGTTTATTATCTTTTAATTGAGTTTTAAGGATAATCAAAATAATGAATGTATAATGATGTTATGAGAAACCTCCTCACCCTCCTTTGTCTCCTCTGTTTTTTTTGTCTTGGTATTCTGTTACCTCCATCGGAGGGAAAAGCAAACCAGGCTGCAAGACAATCGAACACTGCTCAACCGACAGAACAGAGCACCGGTGGAAATACCAGTATCTTCCGTTCGATCAGTCCGCAACAGGCCTCTCAATTACTTAACAGCCGGAATGACATCCTGTTTCTTGATGTAAGAACATTAAATGAACGTGCCCGTGCCCTCATTCCCGGCTCCCAGCATGTCTCTATCGGTTCGTTATTCCGAGGTACATCCTCCCTGCCCAAAGACGAACCCCTGCTACTGGTCTGTGCCGTCGGTGGCAGGAGTTATGCCATCGGCAAAATCCTATCCACCAGGGGATACCGCGAAATTTACAATCTCAGCGGCGGTATCAAGGCATGGTATCAAGCCGGCCTTCCCGTTACCTTTGGTACTCAGGTAAAATAATTCCATTTAAATAATCAAACGGCACGATTGTGTAATTGAATACCGGCCTGCCATCTCCATATACGATTTTCGGGTCATAAAATTGATATTTTTTCCCACTGGAACAATCTCATCTTGTTTTTCTAGATGAATTTTGGTAATAATTTTTGTTTCTCTCTTTGAGAGAAGCGTTTTTCTCGGCTGAAAAACGGTTAACTGTATTCGCGTCTGCCTCCGGGCAGGCAAAACAAAAAATCAAAAACGATTTTTAACCTTTGCTACTGGGTCGTTGCGACCCGAAAATAAGAGCGTAAACCAATGACAGAAGAATCAAAACAATCAACCAACAATAACAGTAAAGATGAAATGGGCTTCGCGGAGCTCTTTGAAATGGAGGAAAACTCCAATGTCGTCAATGTCGGCGACGTCACCATCGGAACGGTCATCGGAACCATCGACGATTATGTCCTTGTCGATGTCGGAGATAAAGCGGAAAGTTATATTGCCAAATCGGAGTTCCGATTGGACGAAGGCGCTGAACTGAACGTCGGGGACACATTTGAAGTATTTGTCGAACGGCGAAAGGATGAAGGCGGACTTCTTCTGTCACGGGATAAAGCGATAGCCATTAAGGTCTGGGAAGAGATTGAAAAAATTCAGGAAGCCGACGGCACCATTGACGGTAAAATTGAAAACAGAGTCAAAGGCGGTATGTCCGTCGATATCGGCGTTCCCGCCTTTTTACCTTACTCACAAATCGACCTGCGGCCGGTCAAAGATCTGGACGCGCTTATCGGCGAAACTTACGCCTTCAAGATTTTGAAGTTCAACCGGAAACGCAACAACGTCGTTATCTCCCGCCGTGCCATTCTCGAGGAAGAGCGAAACAAACTGCGTGAGAAAATGCGTTCCGTGCTCGAAGAGGGGCAGATCATCAAGGGAGCCATTACCAATATTACCGATTACGGTCTGTTCATCGACATGGGCGGCATCGACGGACTCTGTCATATCACCGATCTTTCCTGGGGCCGTGTTTCTCACCCGTCAAAAATCTACAAGGTCGGCGATGAACTTGAGGTCAAAGTTCTGAAATACGATAAAGAAAACGACCGGGTATCCCTTGGTGTAAAACAGCTTCGTCCCGATCCATGGGCCACAGTTATGGACCGCTATCCCGTTGGTGAAAAGACAGCCGGCAAGGTTGTATCCATTACCGATTACGGTGCCTTTGTCGAACTTGAAGAGGGCGTTGAAGGTCTCATCCATATTTCCGAGATGACCTGGTCCAAAAAGCCCCGTCACCCATCCAAGATGGTAACTATCGGTGAAGAAATCGATGTGATGGTTCTCAACATCGAACCTGAAACCAAACGGATCTCACTGGGCATGAAGCAGCTCATGGAAAATCCTTGGGACATGGTGACCGAAAATTATCCCGCCGGTTCCATCATCGAAGGAAAAATCAAGAACATCACCGACTTTGGTGTGTTTATCGGTATCGAAGAGGGCATCGACGGACTGATACATGTCTCTGATCTTTCCTGGACCGAGCGAATCAAGCATCCCACCGAGAAATATACAAAGGGAGAAACGATCCAGGCTGTTGTCCTGAAGATCGACAAAGAGAACGAACGATTCTCCCTCGGTATCAAGCAGCTTGAGCCGGATCCTTGGCAAGCCGCGTACAACAACTATCCGTCCGGCATGGTTGTCGAAGGCGAGATTACCAACGTTACCGACTTTGGTGTTTTTGTTAAGCTCGAAGAGGGCATTGAAGGCTTGGTTCACGTCTCGGAGATATCTAAAGACAAGGTGAAAACTCCGGTCGGCATGTACAAGGTTGGCGACAAACTCAAAGCAATTGTTATCAACGTATCGCCCAAAGACCGCAAGATTGGCCTCTCCATCAAGACCCTGGAGAGCGACGGTGAACAGGCCGACACTCAAAAGACTGTGGCCAAAGCCAAAAAGAAAGCGGAAGAAGAGGGCACCTCCACCTTTGGTGACCTGTTGAAAGCGGCGGCTGAAGAGCAGAACGGTGAAAGCGACGAGGCTCAGGAAGACGTCGTTGAGAAGAAAGACGAAGAGGAAGCTGACAAAGAATAACGTCTAGGCCCTGTTGCCTGTTCGGCACCTCTTTGTGTGATACAACACTGGTTGTTTTGCCGATATTTAATATTTCGGCAAAACAACCTTTTTTTATAGTTATATTACCGATTCCATCTCAAGGGAACCTTAAATGGATCGGCAGGAGAGTCCAACAATGCTGAAAAAAGACCTGATTGATGCGGTAAGCAATGACCTTTCTATCCAGAAACAGGATGTGGCTGTTGCTCTTGAGATTATGCTGGATACAATGTCCGAGGCGCTGAGTGACGGCCGCCGCGTTGAGCTGCGGGGTTTCGGTTCGTTTTCGACCAGAACCCGTAAAGCTCGATCGACTAAGAACCCGAAAACCGGGGTCATGATGAATATCCCTCAACGAAAGGGGCTGCATTTCACCATGAGTAAATCACTCAAAGAAGCTCTGATTATTGAAAAGGAGTGACATCACCCTTTCCGACTCGCAGGACTTCCGGAAAATCACCTCTCAGATCGATAACCGATGATGGGTCGGGATAAAGCGGCCCGCCATCGATAATACATTCAACCCGGTTGCCGATGATCTGTTCGATCTCGTATGGCTCTGTCGGCGGTCGGGTCTCATCTTCCAACGGGATACTTGTATTGATGATCGGGTTTCCCAGTGTTTCAATGAGATCCCGGCA
>CAZLGM010000193.1:0-6321 GCA_964558875.1 uncultured Desulfocapsaceae bacterium | reverse complement strand
CAGAATAAAGCTGAAAAAACTTTATCCGAACTTATAAATGTTACATGGTACTAGACGTGGGCTGCTCATCCTGGAAGTCAAAGATTGGAAAGCGGATACTGTTCAACAGATCGACCATTCAAAAGCTACCCTCATTCTTGATAGGGGTGTAACCGAAGTCAGTAATCCTCTGGAGCAGGCCCGGAGAAATGCCCATGAGGTTGTCAACCTCCTGGAGCAAGATGAGCTTTTACGGGTTCCTGGTGGCAACAGGTATCAGGGAAAACTTGTTTTTCCGTACGGTTATGGAGTTGTGCTGACCAATATCAGCAGGAAGGTATTTAAAACGTCTAAGCTTGACTGGGTTCTCAAACCGCACAGGGTTATCTGCCAGGATGAAATGACTGAGTCTGTCGACGAAGAAGCGTTTCAGGAAAAATTATGGGGGATGTTCTCATATAGTTTCGGTCATGTGTTGAGTATGCCGCAGATCGAACGGGTCCGCTGGCATCTGTTCCCGGAAGTTCGGATTAATCCGGGACAGCTTTCGTTGTTTGATGTTATTGAAGAAGATGAAGAAGTCGAGCAACAGCTGCCCGATATCATCCGTGTACTTGATCTGCAGCAGGAGCAGCTGGCACGCAGCCTCGGTGAAGGCCACCGGGTCATTCATGGGGTAGCCGGTTCAGGAAAAACACTGATTCTTGGATACCGGTGCCTGCATCTGGCCCATCTCACAAAAAAGCCGATTCTAGTTCTATGTTACAATGTTTCATTGGCTGCGAGGCTACAACAGCTCATTGAAGAAAAAGGAGTTGCTGACAGGGTTCAGATTTATAATTTTCATAAATGGTGCCGACAACAGCTTCAGCTCTATCATGTTCCTCTGCCACAATCCAGTGGTGGTCAGTTTTTTGATCAGATGGTTCAGAAGGTTATTGACGCGGTGAAGAACAACCAGATTCCCGCCGGTCAATACGGGGTTGTGATGATCGATGAGGGTCATGATTTTAAACCGGAATGGTTAAAACTTGTTACCCAGATGGTTGATCCAACAACCAATTCCCTTTTGCTGTTGTATGACGATGCCCAGTCTATTTACGGTCGTGAGAAGAGAAGGAAATTTTCTTTATCCAGTGTTGGTGTACAGGCAAGGGGCCGAACAACGATTCTACGTATGAATTATAGAAACACATCGGAGGTGTTGTCCCTAGCCTATAATTTTGCCCAAAATGTCATTCCTCCTGAAGATACCTCAGAAGATGGAATACCGATAATTAAGCCTGAATCCGCAGGCCGTCATGGGCCGGAACCTGAACTCCTGAAGCTTCCAAACTATTCTCAGGAGGCATTTGAGATTATTGAGCGGTTTAAGGATTTTAGAGAGAAAGGGATACGTTGGAATGAAATGGCCATTGTTTATCGAACAAGACACGTTGCAGAGAGAATGATTCAGCAACTCAAAACTCACAAAATACCTTTTGAGTGGGTTACCAGAAATTCAAGCAGTAAGAAATACAATCCCAATCATGAGAGTGTTAAAATTATTACCATGCATTCCAGTAAAGGGTTGGAGTTCCCAGTTGTTGCAATTCCAGGTGTTGGCGACTTGCCAATGGGTCAAGAAAGTATGGAGGATGAGGCAAAGCTGTTTTATGTCGCCATGACACGGGCAATGGATCATCTTATCATGACAGCCCATAAGCCATCACCGTTTGTAAAGAAAATAGAGCAAGTTTCCAAGACTGAATAAAAACGTAGAAAATCAATCTCACTTATTGTCTCAACAACCGCTCATGACGTATATCGGCGATATTGAAGAAGACGATTGATATCCCGATCAAGACCATCCCAACTACAGGGATTATTGTCGGTGACTCCTCCGGGAGAAGGGCCCAGCTGATCAGGGCTCCGAAAACCGGAATGATAAACTTCCAGACATTCAGTTGTGATATCCTGACCCCGGGACGGCGCAGGAGGATGAACCACAGGCTGAATGCTATTGCAGACAGCAGTGACAGGTAAAGCAGGACACCGTAATATTCCAGAGGATAGAGCCTGAGCTGCACACCATGGGTGGGGATCGATATGCAATAGAGGAGAAGCCCGCCCAGGAAAATCTGCAGCGAGTTCAGCGCCACAGGATCAAGCTCACTCCTCCTGCCGGCAACAAGGACATTGCCATAAGCACTGGAGATCGTGGAGATGAGCAGAAGAACAATACCAATAAATTCTCGCCAACCTGTGGGTGATATCCAGGGAAGTCGGCTGACGCTGAGAAGAACTACTCCTGTCATTCCCAGGCAGAGGCAGATAAATTTAGGCCTGCTCATGGTGTCACCCGGTACCATGAAGTGAGCGACAACAGCAGCTGTTAATGGAGAAGCGCCGATCAGAATAGCGGCAACGGCTCCGGAGACCAGAGTCATGGCCAGGTAGAAAAGGCCATAGAGGAGCAAAGTCTGGAAAAAAGCTACCAGGAAGATAATTCTGATATCCTTTCTAATCAGGGCAATGGTCACTCCCCTTTGCCACCAGAATGGCACCAGTAGGAGGCCTGCGAGCATAAAGCGGATGCCGGCAAAAGAGAAGGGGTCTGAGTGGCGCAGTCCTACCTTGACCCCGACAAAGGCGGTTGACCAGAGCAGGCAGGCTAAAATCGCCAGCCCGGCAGTAGAAAGGTTACTACTGTTGTCAGCTCTAATCCCCATAGCCCAGATTATTCATGAACATTTTCTGCAAGATAAATTATAGACCTAATTTCCAATGAGTTACCTCTTGTTTCGTCACGATCGTAATATTGCACAGTGTGTTTTGAACCTTTACACGATAAGAGAGAAGTGTCCACCGTACGGGCGAGCCGATCCGGCTGCACCTGTTTTGTCGCTGTACCAATACAGATAGCCAACTATAATGTATTGGTTTGCTTCTCGCATCTGCAGTCGCCTCGACTCGTGAATAACACGGGATAGGCGTTTTTTATTTCCTCCGCATTTTTCAAGGCACCCTTTAGTTATTATCCCTGTTTACTTTTGTCACTCTGTTTGTTATTTTACGTTCAGACGTAAAGCTAAAATAACAGAAGGTCTTAATTTAGGTTTAAAGTGCAACGAGAACTCCAGGGGCAATACATCACGGTATCAACAGTCGGTGAAGAGGTCCAGGCTTTTGTGCCATCACCGCTTCCTCCAAAGCCTGCTCTTCAGTGGTCTGCAGAGCTGAGGGATAAATTCGACCGGGCTTTGCTGGCAATCGGTCGACTGGATAGTGTTTCTACCTTACTGCCGGACGTGTCTCTCTTTTTGTATATGTATGTGAGGAAAGAGGCTGTTCTTTCTTCGATGATTGAAGGTACGCAATCATCGCTCTCTGATCTTCTCTTGTATGAGATTGGTCAGGAGCCTGGAGTGCCATTGGATGATGTTCAGGAAGTGAGTAATTATGTTGCTGCTCTAAACCATGGGCTTTCTCGTCTAAAGGAAGGGTTTCCAATATCACAGAGGCTCATCAGAGAGATTCATGCTGTATTAATGAAAAAGGGGCGCGGCAGCAATCAGGCTCCTGGAAAATTTAGGAGCAGCCAGAACTGGATTGGCGGGACACGACCCGGTAATGCAGCTTTTGTTCCACCTCCTGCTGATCAAGTATTGGAATGTATGGGGAAACTGGAACTCTTCCTTCACAACCGGCCGGAACCAACCCCAGCGCTCCTGAAAGCTGCGCTTGCCCATGTTCAGTTCGAAACTATCCATCCATTTCTTGATGGCAATGGACGTCTTGGTCGTCTGTTGATTACGTTGATTCTGTGTGAACAGAAGGTGCTGCAAGCGCCAATGCTCTATTTGAGTCTCTACTTCAAAACACATAGACAATATTATTACGAGCTGCTAAATCGCGTTCGATTGGATGGTGACTGGGAAGCGTGGATCGATTTCTTTGCTGATGCAGTCATTGTTACCGCTGGTCAAGCAGTAGAAACTGCACAGCAGTTACATGCACTTTCAAGTGAGGACCATGAAAAGATCAGTGAGCTTGGCCGGGCAGCAAAATCTGCTCGACTGGTTCACCAAACGTTACTGGAGCATCCAATTTGTAATGCGGGTTGGTTGGTTAGTAAAACCGGTCTCACCGCAGCTACAGTAAACAAATGTTTGGGCCATCTTCAGCATATAGGGATTGTCCGGGAGCTAACAGCCAGAAAACGCAACCGGATATTTAGTTATTCTCGATATATTGAAATAATGAATCGAGGGACGGATATTCCTAAAGGTTAGTTTTGTGCCGATGTGCAGTTATAGCATCTGATCGTGATTGAGCGATCACACCCCTCCAATCCCTCCAGAAAAGCCAGAACATTTCCACCCAGAACATCGTGGTTATAACCGCCTTCAAGAAGGCCATAGCAGCCTCCGCTATTTCGCCTGGCGGTTTCGCGGACCCAGCGACCCATGGTTTTGTAATCTTCGGTATATAGCAGGTCGCCCCAGTCGTCGACGTGGTAGTCGAAGCCTGCTGAGACGGCTATGACATCAGCATTGGTTTTATCCAAGTCTTCTTTAACTTCTTCAAGATAGTCTTCCCGGTCGGTGTGAGCTGGATTGAGAATTTCTACCCAGCTTTCTTTATCGAGGATGTTGACGTTGTCATCACCGAAGTGAAGATCAAAATCGAGGAGAAAAGCGGTTTTGATTAAGTTTTACCTCACAAAATTAGCCTTTGGCGTGGTCGCCTGGAGTAACAGATTTTTTTAGTGCCTTGACACAAAAATTATTTAGGCTATCGCCTGATTGCGAAGCTTTAAGGGATAAAATTTTATGTAATTCACTTCCCAAACGCAGCTGGAATTTTCCGGAATACTTTTTGTTTGTAGGAGCTGGGAAATTTAGGTTTTCCTTTTTATATATTTCGATCCACTCATCTACGATTTGACAAAGCTTATGATAAACTTTCTCCTCATCTTCTCCGTGGCAACACTGGCCAATCCAACCCGGAATTGAGCCAATATAGCACTGGTCTTCCTCAGACCATTCAACTAGCTTTATATACTGGTCTCTTTCTTTCATTTTTTTGACTCCAAAATCTTATTCTTAACCTGACTTTCCTGGTATTTTTTTGCGTCGTCGCCTAATTTGCCGGAAATAGTTATGGCAATACCTTTAGGATGAAAATAGTTGCGGTGGCTGCCTTTGCCTCCACGGTTTTGGAAGCCTGCTTTTTCAAGCCGTTTCATGAGTTCTCGTATTTTGGGAGGCATAACACAAGGTACTACTTTGGTACTATTTTGTCAATTTCCTGACTTAGCTGCCAATTCGATGCCGGTCATATTAATTACAATGAGTTGGACCTGCACAGACAATATTATCCTTCCCCCTCCAATCCCTCTAGAAAAGCCAGTACATTTCCACCCAGCACATCGTGATTATACCCACCTTCAAGCAGCCCGTAGCAACCTCCGTTATTTCGCCTGGCGGTTTCGCGGACCCAGTGACCCATGGTTTTGTAATCTTCGGTATGCAGAAGGTCGCCCCAGTCGTCGACGTGATAGTCGAAGCCTGCTGAGACGGCTATGACATCAGCATTGGTTTTATCCAAGTCTTCTTTAACTTCTTCAAGATAGTCTTCCCGGTCGGTGTGGGCTGGATTGAGGATTTCTACCCAGCTTTCTTTTTTGAGGATGTTGACGTTGCCATCACCGAAGTGAAGATCAAAATCGAGGACAAAGGCGGTTTCGATTAAGTTTTTTGCCCTCAGGGCATAGAGGGAGATGGCCATGTTGTTGAAATAGCAGAAACCCCAGCTGCTTCCACCAGAGGCGTGGTGGCCGGGTGGGCGAATAAGGCCGAAACTTGGCTCTTTCATGCCTGTTACAGCAGCCTGGATGGCGCCGCCGGCGGCCAGGGAGGCGATGGGATAAAGGCCCTGGGCGAAAACATGGTTCAGATGATCTTTGGTGTGGGCTGCGAGGATTTCTTCTTCTGTGGCGGGCAGGCAGGGTTTGATGTGGGCAAAGGAGTCGATTTCCTGGATGATCGATTCCATCCTGCCTTTTTCAGCTGCCGGATCGCCGGTGTATTCTTCATAAAAATCCTGATCAAAATAGACGATCATTTTCTGCTCCTTATTTTTGGATTCAGGTTTCAACTAACAATAAAATACATGGAATCAGAATAAAATATAATAGTATAGATAAGAACCTGGAGATTAGGTTGGATGATTTTTCTAGGTACCCATGCATAGGGTAGTAGGATTTGAATAATAAAGACAGGACGAAATGTATGACCACCATAGGATTGGAAGCTATCCGGCTGAGCAAGTCTTACACCATAGATTCAAAACAGATTA
>CAZLGM010000192.1:0-6354 GCA_964558875.1 uncultured Desulfocapsaceae bacterium | reverse complement strand
TCCTGACCATTGTCGACTCGCAGGTCACCACCCTGATAACAGCTCTAGCTCTTTTTCTTTTCGGTACCGGGCCCATCAAAGGTTTTGCCGTCACCCTGTCGCTGGGTATTATTTTCAACCTGTTTACAGCGCTTTTCTGTTCCCGCCTCATGTTTGATACCAAAAACAGTATCAGACCAATCAAACTGCTTAAGTTTCTCCAGTTCATGAAGCGGCCTTCCCTGGATTATATGAGACTTAAAAAAATCGCCTTTTCAGTTTCCGGTGTACTGGTTGTTATCGGCCTGATTGCCTTTGTCCAGGTCCTGCGGGGAACCGCCAACCTGGGTGTCGACTTTACCGGCGGCTCCCTGCTCCAGTATAAAGGCGAGAAATCGTTCACCATGGATGAAGTGAGAAGCGCATTTAACACTCATGGTATAAAAGGTATCAGCCTGCAGGAAGTTGAGAACGAGAACCGGCTTATTGTCAAACTGAAGAAATCCGAAAAAGCGGTGGCTGAGCTGAACAGACAGCTCGAAGGTGTATTGAACACTGAACTCAAGGAAAAAGGCTTTGTCCTTGAGAGTCAGTCGGAAATCGGCTCGTCCATCAGTGCTGTCCTGCGCAACAAAGCCATTCAGGCCATCATCATCTCCTTTGTCGGCGTTATTGTCTACCTGGCTTTCCGGTTTGACGTGAGTTTCGGGTTCGCTGCCGCCATCGCCACCTTCCACGATGTGCTGGTGGTGCTCGCCATCTGCTGGCTGATGAATATAGAAATCACCCTGCTGATCGTCACTGCTCTGCTCACCTTGGCCGGTTACTCACTTAATGACTCGGTTGTTGTCTTTGATCGTATCCGTGAGAACATGGGGAAAGGCGGCAAGTTTTCATTTTTGTCCGTCATCAACGACTCCATCAATCAGGTCTTGAGCCGGACCGTCGTCACCTCACTGACCTCGGCGATGGTACTGTTGGCACTCTTCCTTTTCGGGGGATCGGTTATTCATGACTTCTCCTTTACCCTGCTGGTCGGAGTTCTGGTTGGAACCTATTCTTCCATCTTTATCGCCTCACCGGTCCTGACTCTCTGGAGGAGAGACAACAAATTCCAACGGTAAATCAACAAGCTGCGGTTCCGAACTTCGATCTCGAACCGCAGCTTATCCGTAAACGACCATGCATACCCAACCGAAACTGCCGCCAAATGTTCAGCAGCTTGGAACCGATGAGTCGTTTCTTTTCGACTGTCTGACAGCCAACAGCTGCTTCACGACCTGCTGCCGGCAGCTTGAACTGGCATTAAGCCCGTATGATGTTCTACGATTACGGCGAGCTGCGGGCCTTTCCTCCGGCCAGTTTCTTGACACCTATGTCATTATCGAAATGGGAGATGAAGACGTCTTTCCCAGATGTTACCTGACCATGATCGACGATGGCCGGGAAAGCTGTGTCTTTGTTACAAGTGATGGCTGCTCTGTCTATGAGCATCGTCCTGGCGCCTGCCGGACTTATCCCATGGGGCGTGCTGTTGTCAAGCAAGCTGATGGGCTCTCCGAATTCTTTGTTCTACTCAAAGAAGACCACTGCCACGGCTTTATAAACGATGCCCGACAAACCCCTCAGACGTACCTGAAAAGCCAGGGGTTAGAGCCCTATAACCGCTTTACCGACATGATGGCAGAGATCATTCAGCATGAGCAGGTTCGCCAGGGTTTTACACTTAACAAAAAACAGGTCGAACTCTACCTGCTCGCCCTTTATAATCTCGACACCTTTCGTGACAGAATCCGTTTGGGAGAGCTCAAACTTTCCGGATCCGAGGATGCTGACAACATCTGTACATTAAGTGATGAAGATCTGTTGCAGTATGGAATCAACTGGATCAAATCCCTATTTTTCGGTAACTGAATAACTGCCGAGAACACCCTATTACTGAAATCTCCGCTATGCTTAAATGTGTGATTTTCGATTGTGATGGAGTCATGTTCGATTCCAAGCAGGCCAACCTCGAATATTATAACCATCTGCTTGACCACTTTGGCCATCCACCCATGGACAGTGAAGAGGTTGACTATGTTCACATGCACAATGTGAATGAGTCCGTTGCCCATATTTTCCGTCACTATCCCGATCAACAGCTGGGGGACGTCCACCAGTATCGTCTTGAAATCGGTTACAATTCTTTTTTAAAATTCATGACAATGGAAACGGATCTCCTCGACTTTCTCGAGAAAATCCAACACCGGTATCATCTTGCCATTTCCACCAATCGAACCAATACCATGGATTTGATCCTGAAGATTTTCAACCTGGAACAGTATTTCACCAAAGTGATGACCTCCTCCAATGCTGCACGGCCAAAACCTGCTCCCGATGCCCTCCTTGAAATTCTCGACCATTTCAATTGCACGGTCGAGGAAGCCATTTATATTGGTGACTCCATTATCGACCAGCAGCATGCCCAAGCTTGCGACATGAAATTAATCGGCTTTAAAAACCCTGCGCTCGTTGCTGATTACCATGTCGACAGCTTTCTGGAGATACTTGATCTCCAGCCATTCTGTTAACATCTTTTTCGTTGGTTTCGCTAGTTGGGCTCTGGTTATGTTCTTTGCTGTTGTTTTTTAGGCTGTATATGCTGTAACATGTGGTATCTGTTTATATTTATCGTCTTGTTGCCATGGCCGACTCAACACGATCCTTACTCGAATCTCTACACACGGAAATCACGGAAGCCTTAGAGGGTGATACATCCATCACCATTGCCTCCGCTGAAGGCAATCCTCCCGACAAGTATACGATAACATACACAATCCCATCCGTTTACAAGGACAGTAACGGTGATATCCGTGAGCGGGATACCCATGTTATTGTGATCAATATTCCCATCGGTTATCCTCATTTCCCACCAAGCTGCAAACCGTTAACACCTCTCTACCATCCCGATTTTGATCCATCCGCCATCTGCATCGGCGATTTCTGGAAAAAAACAAAATCGATGACCGAACTGATCAACTATATCGGTAAAATGATTGGAGGTGAAACCTATTCTACAGAAAACGCTTTTAACAGCGATGCTGCTGAGTGGTATATCGAAAATCAGGATCGCCTTCCTTTTACCGATACCGGCCAACCGTCAATCGATTCACTGTCACCGGAAAACGATATATCTCCACCTCGAAATGATGAAGAGCTCGACCCTCTTGATATTGACACTCTGGAAGAGTCTGATCTCAATCTTGATGTCGATTATCTTGAAACCGAGCAAATCGAAAGCCAATCGACCATCGATCTAAGCGAAGCTGGTACCACCGATATTGACTCAGAGGAACCTGAAAGCTTGAGCCAACAATCAGATGAGGACAGCCAACAGCTCGAAGAGCATATCATCTATGATATTGACCGGATGGAACACCTCCTGCAGAAGAAACGTTTTCACGAACTCCAGGGGGATATCGATACCATTAGAAAAGTCCCTGATATCGATGATCCGGAACGAATAATCCAACAGATAACCGACAACCTCTCCGAAGCGGGTGAGCTTTTTGAAAAAGGGCTCGATTTCGAAAACCAGGGTCTCGCAGGTCAGGCCCTGCAATGCTATCAGGATACCCGGACAATTGTCAGTGATTATCCGGATATCGATGAGGGGATAGAACGGGTAACCGCCAACCTTGAATTATTAAGCGGTGAAACAATCGAAGCAGTGACTGAGGAGGAATACAAGGAAATCGACCCTTCTCAGCAGGCAAAAGACTCTATTGGTGAAAAAGCAGAAGAAAAGAAAGAAGAGGTCCAGCTCACCTTCTTCGATGAACAGAAGCCCCCGAGTAAACTCGCTAAGCTCCTTCGCCTCATTATTCCTCTTTGCCTTCTCGCTGCCATTGTATATGGCGTTCACTTATATCTAACGATCAACACCCATTGGAACAGAGCTCAGGATCTCGTTGAACTGTGTGAGAAATCACTGCTACTCTCCAATATGAGTCAGGCCCGTTCTCAATGCACCCAGGCCCGGGAGAATCTGAACCATGTACGTTTCCTTCATCTCAAGGACAAGAAGTCATTAAATGACAAAATTGCCGGAATCATCGCATCCATCAGCAAAGCCCAATCATCCTCTGACTCTAAGAGTGATGTGTATATTACCGAGGCTCAGAATAAAGCCCAAAAAGAGCTTGAGGAACTCCTGCATTCCGCTGCCGGGAAAATGGCTCAGGCCGACTGGCAGGGAGCTATACACGCATACCAACAGGGCCTGCGCATCTCCGATAACTTAAACCGTGTCGATGAGAAGCTGCTTATGGAAAGCAGAAAAAATTTGCGATTGGCGACAATTAATAAAAACCTTGATAACATTCGGACGGAAATAACCCATGCCAAATGGGATTCGGCTGTCGATCTGCTGAATGGTACACTCAAACTTATCAACGATGAATCGACCAGACAATTCCTGGGCCAATCCCTTACCCGGCAACTAACAACTCAGATCAGCATATTGAGGTTCCAGACCCAGGCTGGAAGGCAGATGAACAAGTCCAATTGGGCAGCAGTACTTGGATATCTTGAAAAGGCCAAAACACTAGCCGATAACACCCCGCAACTATCCGAAGAGACAATCGTACAACTCGACAAAGACCTGAAAAAAGTACGGCTCTATTATGAGATAGAAGCAGGCAAGCTTGCCTTTACTGAAAAGCAGTGGGAAAAAGCGCTTGTTCACTATCAAAAGGCCGTCCAAATCATTCAGTCGTCCGGTAACGTGCTGACGGAAATGAATACTGACCAATATCTGGCAGAACTTTCTCGAATCATCCTCAGGATCACCATTACCCGTGATCGCCAGGCGGCAACCCGATATTCGCAGAAAAAACAGTTCGATCAGGCCACTGAAAAGATTGGATCGCTGATCAAACTCATTGAGAATAGCCGGTTTTCAACCGACGTACAGTTTAGACAAGACCTTGAAGAACTCAAACAGGAAGTGATCACCGTTAAATCCCGACACCTGGTGGCGGCCGGTGAACAGGCCTTAAAAGAGCAGTTTAAATTGCTTTTCATCAAGCATTATCCCGGGACAATCCCCGGCAGCCTGTCCAGAGTCAAGGTTACCTTTGTGGAAAGAAGGGGTGATGAGTTGCTGTATAATATCCAATGCGTCGAGACAAAAGGAGGAAGGCCGGCCAGGCTCGTTCTGGATTATTTTTATAATCCGTCCACGAAAAAACTGACGTATTATTCCGGTCAGTAGACAGCTGCACGCTATATCGTTGCTTTTAGTAGTTTTTCTTTCTAGCAAAGCAAACAGTTTATAGCCTGCACAGTACTCAACACACAACGCATAAAATCCAGCGTATACCCTTTAATGGTGATGGTGGTGATGATGGTGGCCTCCATCTTTTTCAAGTTCTCCACCTGCCAGCTTTAAAGCCTTCTGCAGCAGATCATTGGCCTTGGTCATCTCCAGGACAGCCTGCTCGATTGTTGCACCCACCTCATCAAGGCCCTCTTCTCTGGAAACGGTGACCCATTTTGAGCATTCGGCCTCATGCCCTTTATTGTGTTCAATCCAGTGTGCCAGCAGTACTCTTAATTTGTCTTTTATGTCCATTGTCACTCCGCTTGGTGAATTTGCCTGATAATGACTTTGCCGGTTTGGAAATCAATTGACTGAATTTGAACGCCTGCGACCTCTTTCGGCTCCTCAAACAATGTCGAAACAGTTATGATATCGTCGGCAACCTCCAGCCTGGAAGCATTCTCCATGATATTTTCCTGCTCACCATCCCGATCAATATAAACGCTCATCTGGCACATAATCCATCCTCGTTTAATAGTTATCTGTTTTTCAAGTAGATCTAAGCTAACCCTTATACTCTACACCAGAAAACGGAACTCTCCCTTCCCCAGCAGGTCATGGAGGTGGAGAATCCCCGTCAGTTGTCTTTCCTCCACGATCGGCAGAACTGTGATTTCATGACGCTGCATAATCGACAGCGCATCGGCGGCCTGCATCTGTCCATCAATGGTAATGGGATCCCTTGTCATGATTTCTGAAACCGGCATCAGGTTCAACGAGCCTGACTCGGTTATTAACCGCCTGATATCTCCGTCGGTGACGATGCCCACCAACACATTTTCCTCACCAACAACAAGAACCGCTCCCAGGTTTTTCTCATTCATAACCTGTATCGCTAAGTCGCCTGTCTGTTCCTCACCAACAACCGGCATCGCCTCTCCGGTCAGCATGACCTCCAGAACCTGGACCTTCAACCTCTCTCCCAGGCTGCCGCCTGGATGGTTTTTCCTGAAATCGGATGCCTGAAACTTCTTTCTGTTTAACAGTACTACTGAAAGAGCATCACCCAT
>CAZLGM010000191.1:0-6441 GCA_964558875.1 uncultured Desulfocapsaceae bacterium | reverse complement strand
CCTCCGAAGCCGAAGGTCGCGGGTTCGAATCCCGCCTCGCCCACCAGAAATAATATCAACATATTATATATATTTTACTGGCTAGAAAAATGCGTGTTAATAATGATTTCCAATCGTATTTTCATCCTTGGTGTGGTTTTTTAATTTGTATTTAGGAGATGGATATGGAGGGGGCGGATGAGTCAGTCTAAACAAGGATTGTAGCCCCTATTCTTAACTCTTTGGGTGGTAATTTCCGGTCTCAAAACCTCAATTCTGGCCGCACGGGGGAGGGAATGAAAAGCAATTACTTATCATCTTCTGGACAGACCAGAAACGATAACCATAACAATTCTCTTCTGAAGTTCTGGTCACTCCAGCAATCCACCATCAGCAGACAACCTCCATATCCACTTTTTAATATAGAAAAGACGCCTCAAACACCTTGTCACGACTTCTATGATAGACAGTGGCAGTGGTATATACTATTGATTTTTTATATAAAAATAATAAATCACCCATATCAGCGTCACTGAAGGTGAAATTTTTTTTCTTATAGATCTATCTTTTTGACTTGACATACAGGAAATCATTCCGCAATAATGGTACTGGTTAGACCAGTGACAAACCGTGCTGGATGAAATTTCAGGAAATTTTCTTGGTGTATCGGTGCTCGTTGGTGCAAATGGAGTCAAGAAAATTCTCGAATTTGAACTGAGCCAGGAAGAAAATGACGGCTTTGCCCTGTCGGTTGATGCAGTTCGCAAACAGATGGAGATAACCGGACTCCATACATACGACATAAGTTTGAGACGCTCATCAGGCGAGGAGCAAGTCAGGAGCCCACGGAGTGTACACGATTGGTGCGTAGGCACCTCAGGGAGTGACGCTGCATGATGAGATGTATCGGACTTATGTCGCTGTGTATAATAACCAAACACCTAATCGAAACGATGACTTCTCATGAAGTTCCCGTGATTGCTAACCATATGACTACCAAAGGAGTATAACTCATGGCTGTCAAAATTCTTATCAAGAGAAAAGTCGTTGATAAAAACATCGTAGAACTTCTGATATTATTAAAAAGACTACGACAAAAAACCATTGAGCAACCCGGGTATATCTATGGTGAAACACTGCGGTGTGTCGATAATCCCGAAGAATGCCTGGTCATCTCAACCTGGTATTCACTCGAAGATTGGGAAAGCTGGCTCAATAATGAAGAGAGAATAAGTATTCAGAGTGAAATTGATCTTCTCCTTGGCGAGGTGACTGAATACACAGTCTACGAAGTATAGCGTTCAGAAGCTGTCCAAAATTCAATCCTTGGATAGTCTCCCGAGCAAGTTTCGTCACTGGAACAAATACTACAGGTAATTCTATGTTATTCGAAGGTCTCAAACTCATGGTCGTCGGTATGACGACTGTTTTGATGTTTCTGCTGTTTATGATTCTCCTTCTTAAAATTGTTGCGAACCTGACCAAGGCCAGTACTGCCAGAGAAATAAAAGCCATTGAAGAAGGGAAGAAAAGGCTCAAACGTGAAAGAGAATGGGAAAAACGAGCTGCTGCAAGTGACCAAGATGAGGATATCGTTGTCATCTCTGCCGCCATTGCTGCCTATGAGGCGGAAAAGTTCGCTATTTCAAAATGAAAACAAACACAACTCAACCCAATCCAGTCGGCTGGATACAGCTTGACATAACCGAATGTAAGGAGAAGTGCTGTGGGTAAAAAAGTAATCAGATTTATGGACACGTCTTTTAGAGACGGATTTCAATCAGTTTTTGGAACCCGAGTTTTGACCGATGATTTCCTCCCAGCATTACAGGCAACCGTTGATGCGGGAATTACCCACATTGAAGCAGGCGGTGGAGCCCGGTTTCAGGGAATCTTCTTCTACTGTGGAGAATCGGCCTTCGATATGATGGATCGCTTTCGGTCTGAGGTTGGCCCGGAAGCTGATTTACAGACCCTTGCCCGGGGCATCAATGTCGTTGCCTTGAGCCAGCAGCCGAAAGACATTATCGACCTGCATGCCAAAATGTTTAAGAAGCACGGCATGACGACGATCCGAAACTTCGACGCTCTCAATGATATCAGGAATCTTGAGTATTCCGGTGAGCGTATTGCCCATCATGGTCTTCATCATCAGATCGTTATCAGTATCATGGAACTCCCACCCGGCTGCACCGGAGCCCATACAGCGGATTTCTACCTCGACAAACTGAAGCAGATCCTTGACTCCGACATCCCCTTCCACTCAATCTGCTTCAAGGATGCCACCGGAACCGCCAACCCGAAAAAAGTGTATGATACCTTCAAGGGAGCGCGCAAGATGGTGCCCGAGGACACGACCCTCTGGTTTCATACCCATGATACCGCCGGAATCGGTATCTCCCAGAACATGGCTGCCATCGAAGGTGGAACCGACGGGATCGACCTGTCCAAGAGCCCGGTGAGTGGAGGAACCTGCCAGCCTGATATTCTTTCCATGATGCACGTTCTGAAAGGAACCGACTACACACTCGATCTCGATTATGAGAAAGTCCTTGCCGCTGAAGAGGCATTCGAGGAAGCATTGAAGGATTACTTCTTCCCACCAGAGGCCAAAATGGTCTCACCCACCATTACCCTCTCACCGATGCCCGGTGGAGCTCTGACGGCCAACACCATGATGATGCGTGACACCAACACCCTTCATCACTATCCGGCTGTTATTAAAGAGATGATTGATGTAGTCCGGCTCGGCGGTTTTGGCACATCGGTTACACCCGTTTCACAGTTCTACTTTCAGCAGGCCTATCTGAACGTTACCCAGGGTAAGTGGAAGGTGATCAATCCCGCATACGGCAACATGGTTCTCGGCTATTTCGGCCGTACACCTGTGGATCCGGATCCGGAGATCGTTAAACTGGCATCCGAGCAGCTTGACAAGCCTGTGTTTACCAAGGATCCGCTGGACATTCTTGAGCCAGGCATCCCAAAAGCGACAAAAATCCTTGAGGAAAACAACCTCGAAGTCAATGATGAAAACATCTTTATCATTGCCAGCTGTGAACAGAAGGGCCTTGATTTTCTCCTTGGAAATTACAAGACAAATATCAGGAAAATCACCGACGAGAAAGAGGAAGCCCCGAAGAAATCAAACGCTGCACCTCCAGCTGCTCCGACTGCCCAGGCTACCGGCCCCCGGTCATACTCAATCACCGTCAACAATCGTATCTATGATGTGACAGTTTCAGAAGGCGGTGGTGTCCAGGCATCCCCGGCAGCCGCGCCTGCAGAGCAAGCTGCTCCAGCTGCAGCCAAAGGAACCGTAGTCGACGCCCCGACGCCGGGCAATGTTGTCAAAGTTTTTGTCGAGGTCGGTGACAACGTCAAACAAGACCAGCCACTTCTGGTACTTGAAGCAATGAAAATGGAGTCCGAAGTCAAATCGCCTTGTGCCGGAAATGTTGCAGCGGTCCAGGTTGCAGCAGGAGATACCGTTCAGGCCTCTGACCCGCTTTTTGTCATCAACTAACCAGTCAACTGCTTTTTCTCAGTGATCGAGTCAGTATCATTCGGCCACTGTTACTGTTGAACGATGGGATTACCATGAAAATAAAGACCATTTTGCTCTCACTGTTTTGTCTGTGTCTTGCCGCGCCGTCCTTGGTTCTTGCCGATGAGCAGGAAATTATATTATTTACCTCTCCAGCAGATGGGACAATCATCCGAGTTGATGTGCAAGCTGGTGAAAAAGTCTTCAGCGGCGATACTCTCGCTCTTCTGAAAACAAATTCAGGCATCGTCGTAACGCTGAGAGCCGGTGTATCAGGGACCATTCGGTCAATTGAGGCGAAATCATATGACAAGCTTCTTAAAGGTGGGGTCATCGGTACCATTAAGCCTGCCGTCATCATTGCCGACCGGCCGGAAACCAAAGAAGCCAAAGAACTTCCTTCCCTTGGCCAACTGGCAAAAAAACTGTTTCAAACAACAGGCCTCTACGGCATTCTGGATGGGCAGGTCAACAAAGACTGGACTGTCGGCATCGGCCGTATTCTCATGATCAGTGTC
Source organism: uncultured Desulfocapsaceae bacterium (assembly GCA_964558875.1). Taxonomy (GTDB): domain Bacteria; phylum Desulfobacterota; class Desulfobulbia; order Desulfobulbales; family Desulfocapsaceae; genus CAZLGM01. Next base: position 2,397 of record CAZLGM010000191.1, on the reverse strand, counting down.
GGCCTTGTTCTCCTCTACCTGGGGATTTTCAAACAGTTTGAGCCACTGCTGCTCATCCCCATCGGCTATGGAGCCATCTTGGCCAATATTCCGCTGGCCGGAATATCCGATCCGGGGGGAATTCTCAACTATATTTATGAAGTAGGCATCATGACCGGTATATTCCCTCTTCTTATCTTTATGGGTGTGGGTGCCTTGACCGATTTTGGCCCGATGATCGCCAACCCTAAAACGATCCTACTCGGCGGTGCTGCTCAGATCGGCATATTTGTAACCCTTCTTGGCGCTCTTGTCCTGACTGATCTGATGCCTGGCATTCAATTTTCATTAAGAGATGCTGCGTCCATCGGCATCATCGGGGGAGCCGACGGCCCGACCGCCATCTTTCTCTCCAGCCAGCTGTCACCCAGGTTGCTAGGTTCCATAGCCATTGCCGCCTACTCTTACATGGCGCTTGTCCCCATCATCCAGCCCCCGATCATGAAGTGGCTGACATCTATAGAAGAACGGGAAATCAAGATGGTCCAGTTGCGTCATGTTTCAAAAATAGAAAAAATAACTCTCCCCCTCCTTGTTCTCGGCATCTGTGCCTTCCTGTTGCCTACAGCAGCACCGCTGATCGGTATGTTTATGCTCGGTAATCTTGCCAAGGAATGCGGTGTCATTGATCGACTGTCCAACGTCATCAAAGGTGCATTGATGTATACCGTCACTATTTTTCTCGGCCTTGGTGTCGGTAGTAAACTCTCGGCTGATAAATTCCTCAACATGGAAACGATCGGCATCCTGCTTCTGGGAATGATCGCCTTTGCTATCGGTACCGCTGGCGGTGTCCTGATGGCCAAGCTGATGAACAGACTGTCAAAAACGCCTATCAACCCACTGATAGGTGCAGCTGGAGTCTCTGCTGTGCCAATGGCAGCTAGAGTTGTCAACAAGGTCGGCCTGGAAGCAAATCCTCAAAACCATCTGATCATGCATGCCATGGGCGCAAATGTTTCCGGTGTCATCGGCTCAGCAGTCGCTGCAGGTGTTCTACTGGCACTTCTGTGACAATTGGTGATAAGTAATTGCTTCTCATCCATCTGAAGTATAAAAATTGTGACCAAAATTGTGTCCATTTAATGTGATGTAATATGATTTTAGATTATTTTGAGTGATATCCAATAAAGAAGACTTGCTTGAAAAGCTGTAATAAAATTAAAATGTTACATTATTGTCAAACTGATAATATCATTTTTTAGCACACTGTTTGCCAGGGTTCGAAGCCCACCTCGCCCACCAGAAGGGTTCATTTACCTGGTTAATTTCTCATTGACCCCTTTTCTGGACCTTGGAGAAGCAAGGATTATTAGAGTAAATACTCTCAATATATTGTGAGTCTCTTCATAATTTTTCTATTTTCAGTGATAAAAAGCAGTAATGATCCGATAATTCCTCACAAGTTGAAGAGTTAATTATTGTTTGGATATTTAAATTCCTGTATTATCCACACTGTGTATAAAAAGGGAAAAATAATATCACCTGCCATAAATCAAACAGTATTGATTCGTTAGGTCAATGTCGTTTAAAGTTGGAATCCTTACAAATTGATTCTATTTGTATAGAAAACAGAATGTTTGATTTGTTAGTGAACTGAAACATTCGATCCAAAGAAATTATCAGTTAGAAGGTTAATGATGGATAAAAAAGCCAACAAACCCACCAGGTGGATATAAAGAAGTTATGCACTAAAATGAAAAAATTACAATCTGGCAAAACCAAGACAACAACGATTGGCTATATAAATCGTAATAACCAGGAAGTACTTGGAACAAGAGGAATAAAAGGAAATGATCATAAACAATATGCATACAAAATGAAGTGTCTTAAGTATGAGTGCGGAGAGATTTATGGTGCGAATGGTTCAGATATATTCCAAAGAAAGTGTCCAAGATGCCAAGGTGGAGCATCTGGAATCCCATACTAGAAAGAATTAAAATGAAATCAGAAAAAAGATGCTCCATATGTGGAGAGACTTATCCAATTGCAGAATTCAGTTACGGAAATAGAGATAACCGTTCTTACTGTCGTGTGTGCAATCGTGAAGAAAAGAAAGCCTACTCACAAGGTGGAAGGGAATCTGCAAAACTGTATCGTGATCAAAAACGAAAAGAATGGCAATAGTGGTATAAGTCCTCAATAATAAATAGTTTAATTGACAAATTGCATAACAATTTTATTCACCTGAAAGCTGGAGACCGGTCGAATCACCAAGTGCTCGTTCCGCACCATGCTCAAGAGTGGTTTCATCTACATGCTACGCACTCCATCTTCAGGTGATAATTGGCGTTATGCTTTAAAAAGTGATTGGTGGTTTTGAAGAAGGATATGAAATGAGTGATGTTGTATTTATTT
>CAZLGM010000190.1:0-6481 GCA_964558875.1 uncultured Desulfocapsaceae bacterium | reverse complement strand
TTTATTCTCTTGTCGCTCCCGATATCCCCAATGAATGGGATGTGGAGGAAGTGGTTGAGCCATATCTGCATAAACCCGACAACGTCTGTCATGAAATATTCAATCATATTCCATCGATCTGGCCTATTTCCAACTCGCTTTGTTATGATTTCCTGCAGGCGGCTCCAAAAACCCTGGATATCTTTCCCATTTCCAGGATGCACCAATGGGTCTGTGATATCCTGGACCGATATGAACAGGATGGATTACGGGCCACCCAGCGGTTTATCCGTGATCACCTTTCCTATTCGGGATATCAAAGCGGGCAGGGGCTTATCTCGCTTTCTGAGATTGAAGGCCGCCTGCTCCCATTTATCCGGGGAATTGCAGGCCGTGATCTATTGATTTCCTCATCCACGACAACCTATACCGATACCGATACCATCTTTGTTCCGCCTGAGTTGGCAACTTTTAACAGCAAGCATGATAATCTGCTGCTCTACAAACTTATCCTCGCCTTCCAATGGGGATTCATCCGCAATAAGAGTTTCACTGTTGCTCCCTCTGACCGGAAGAACCAAGACGTTGAAACCCACTCGGAACTCTGGCTGAGTTCGTTTTTCAAACAATTCGAGACCCCGCTTCTGGCCCGCGACCTCTATTTTTTCCTGGAAACCATTCGTATCCACGCCTACCTTGCCAAAGAGCTGCCCGGACTTATCCGAAACATGGATAAAATGAGATGGCCGCAGATCCGGATTCCTCAAGACACTCATCCTGCAGCCACCGAGTTGATCAGGCTGCAGAACCGGTTGTTAGCCGACAGTCTTGATCAAACCGCTCTGCCTCCACCGATTACCGGTTATTTCCACAAATTACGGACCGACGGTGTGAGTGTTTTTGACAGCCTGAAGGCTGCAGAAGTTTGGTATTTATCCCACCGGAATAACAGGGTTGCTGATTATGAAGGTGTGCAACCGCTTCACTTTCAGGGTGAGCCACGGTTGGAGGCAATAGCCATTATCCATGCGGCACATCTGGTGAGAATCAGTGAAACGTTTATCGACTCACTGGCAACCCATCTTCTCAGCCTGCCCAAAGAGAGACTGCAGAGCCTTGTTGAAACAGAAAAGATGATACAGGACGGAACCGGCGCCATCGAATCCGACATCACCATGATCATGGACCCTGAATTTGCTGGAACCGTTGATGAGCACATGTCCCCACTCTTAATGCTCTTAAATAACGAAGAAACACAGATGCCCGAAGAGCTGACTTTTGCTGCTGAAAAGGTCATTGATGAATTTTCCCACCTGCCCGCCCGTTTTATCAGCAGCGCCGTCGGCAAAGCCGGTGACTCAACGGCGCCCGGGAGTGAGCAACTCATTGTCGCCCAGGAAGAACAGCTCACCTGCGAATCCTTTCTTTACGATGAATGGGACTATCGCCGTCAGGGGTACAGAAAGAACTGGTGTGCTGTTGATGTCAAAGAGCTGCCGGAAACCCGTTCGGATTTCATCATGAGCACCATGGCAAAGTACCATGGCATAATGACCCGGCTTCGGCATCAGTTCGAATTGATACGGACAACGGATCGTTTTGCCAGAAGACAGAGGGATGGTGACGATATCGATCTGGATGCTCTGGTCGACTCACTTGCCGACACCAGGGCCGGGCTGCCGCCCTCCGACAGGCTGTTTATTAAACTACTCCGGGATGAACGCGATATCAGCGTCATATTTCTAGTCGACATGTCCAACTCAACTGTCGGCTGGGTAGGCACAACAATCAAGGAATCGCTGGTCCTGCTGACTGAGGCCCTGGAAATGCTTGGAGACCGGTATGGTATTTACGGTTTTTCAGGAATGAAACGGACCCGCTGCGAACTGTTTCATATCAAACACTTACAGGAACCGTATGGTGAAAAGGTGAGAAAACGGATCGGTGCCATCTCACCGCGGGAATATACACGAATGGGACCGGCTATCAGGCATTCGACCCGGTTGCTATCGGAAAGTGACTCGAAGGTGCGGTTGCTGATCACCCTGACCGACGGCAAACCTGAAGATTACGACGATTACAAAGGCGAGTACGCTATTGAAGACACCAGACACGCGCTGATTGAGGCAAAAATGGCCGGCATCCACCCTTTCTGCATCACCATCGACCACCATGCCCATGATTACATGGACCATATGTATGGCCCGGTAAATTATATTTTTGTCAACGACATCCGCAAGCTGCCTATACGAATGGTGGAAATCTATCGGACGCTGACCACTTGAAAAGATGTTAATCCTGGGCCTGCAACCGCCTGATTTCCGCGAGCAGTTCACGGCCACCGCTTTCCAGTACATAGTTGCCAAGCTGCTCGCCGAGTTCTTCAGCAGTTTCTTTAGGACCACTCAACTGATTACGGATCATAGTCGATCCATCGATACTGGCCAGCCCTCCATCCAGGGTTACCTCATTGCCGTTTAACTTTGCCAGGCCAAAGGCGGGAATGGAGCAGCCGCCTTCAAGCTTTCGTAAAAAGGCCCGTTCTGCCAACAGACATGATTCACTCAGGGAATTATTCAGACAACTGCGAATCCTCTCTTTTTTTTCCGGAGCAAGGGTCGAAGCCGCCTCAATGGCGATGCAGCCCTGGCCAACCGGTGGGATCAGCTCTGAATCCGAAAAGGTCTTTATAATCCTGTTTTCATAGCCCATTCGTTTAACCCCGGCATAGGCAAGCATCAAGGCGTCACAGACGCCGTCTTCCAGCTTTCTGATCCTGGTCTGCAGATTACCTCTCATCTCAACGGCTTCAACATGAGGATAATAGTGTTGTAAAAAAGCCCGGCGCCGTACCGATGAGGTACCAATTACGATCTTGCGACTGGTGTCAGCAAGATCAATGGTCTGGTCATCGCTTAACAGCACATCGTTGACCTGCTCACGCTCCGTGAAAGCGATCAACTCAAACCCTTCAGGTAACCTCGACTGCATATCTTTAGCACTGTGAACGGCTATATCGGAAGTGCCCTGGGCGAGCCTCTCTTCGAGTTCCTCAGTAAAAACCCCTTTGGAACCGATTTTGGCAATGGAGCGGTCAAGGATTTTATCTCCCTTGGTCTCCATTTTGGTGATTTCGGTCTCTATGCCGTTTGTATTCAATATTTCCGCAACCGTTTCAGTCTGCCACATTGCCAGCGGACTTTTACGGGATATTATTCGAATGATCATCGATATCCATTCCTCTTCTGCATACTTGATCGATTAACCCATTATTTCCATAAACTGGGACAACGTAGCATAATCCAGAAAAAAAGCCCATCTCTTTCATTTTCTGCTGTCATTCTCTCCGATTTTCCGCTATCATTCTATCCGTTTTATACTTATAATAAGAGATCGTGCCTTTGAATTATTAAGGCAAAGGGGTTGACCAAACATAATTGAATCTGTTTCTTTGGTCAGGTTTTTATCTCCGATAACCCGGTCGAAGACTGGAATATTTATGCGTTTTTTACTTTATAATATCCGTTACGGTACCGGCCATCAAAACGGCTATCACCTGCCGTTGCCCTTTACCGGTTTCTTTAAAAACACTGAAAACAATCTGGATCAAATTGGTCAATTTATCCAATCCATGCAGCCCGACGTCGTTGCCTTGATTGAAGTTGATTCCGGCTCCTATCGTGCGGGCAAATGCTGCCAGGCGGAATATATCAGTAAAAAACTAGGATATCACTATCTGGTCGAAACCAAATATCACAACGATTCCATTGTCCAGAAAGTGCCGGTCATGAAAAAGCAGTCCAATGCTCTGCTTACCAATCGGGAGATCATCGGTTCCAGGTTTATCTATTTTGAAGAGGGTGTAAAGCGACTGGTGATCCAGATGGAACTGGAGGATGTTATGGTCTATATCGTCCATCTCTCACTAAAATTCAGGCACCGCCAGCACCAGCTTCAGCGGCTCCACTCCATCATCCGGCATGATGAAAAACCGGTAATCGTGGCTGGTGACTTCAACACCTTCTGGGGTGACCGTGAGTTAGAGCTGTTTTTGAGTGCCGCCAACCTCCAAAACGCCAATCTGGCCAATCAACCATCTCATCCAAGTCATTCTCCTCAACGGGAACTCGATTTTATTCTCCATAGTCCCGGTCTTGATCCCAGGAATTTCCAAATTCCCAACATTCAGCTATCCGACCACGCACCGCTACTCTGTGACTTCACCTGCTAACCCGCATTTCTCATTAACATTGTGTCAATGTTGTCAGAATACTATGGAGATAGGATAAGTTCTGTACTACATAAAAAAATTACAAATTTACACACTGTTTATGAGAAATACGGGCTAACCTGAATCAACAGTTTTCAACCGAACTGTGAAAATTGAACCTTCCTGCAGTTTACTGCTCACACTCACTCTGCCGCCATGGGCTTCGACCACCGCTTTTACGAAATTAAGGCCGAGCCCCAATCCAGGCTTAGTACGGCTGCGATCTCCCCGATAGAGCCTGTCCCATATTCTGGTCATTTCACTTGCTGATATGCCCATACCGGAATCGGAAAAACTGACAACCATCGCATCTCCCTCCTGATATAGACGAACCTCGACCTGACCACCCTCATAACTGTATTTGAGCGCGTTGTCCAACAGATTTGACCACACCTGGGAAAGCCGCGTTGTATCCCCGAGGACCCATAGATCTTCTTCCAGCTCCGGTCGGATATCAATTCCCATCTCATCAGCGCTGTACTCATAGAGTGAAAGGACATCTTCCAACATCTCTTTCAGGTTGAGCTGCTGCATATCGAGTTGCATGGTGCCCGATTCCGCTTCGGCCACACTCATCATTATCTTCAACATGGATAACACCCTGTCAGACTCTTCAAGGCAGTCAGACAACGCCTCCCGGTACAACTCCGGGTCCGGCTTTGCCTGCAGGGCATATTCGGCAACAGAACGCAGACGGGTCATCGGTGTCCGCAGATCATGGGCAACATTATCCAGCGAACCCTGCATTTCAACGATCAGTTGACGATTCTGTTCAATGAGTCGATTAATCCGGCTGTACAGCTCCTTTAAGTCTCTGTTATCATCGATATGAACGGGCAGATCGCCCCTGGTGCCGGAAGCCGGAAGTGCGGCGATTTCCCTGGCAACCCTTCGGATCGGCGAATAGGTTAGACGACTCAATAATGAGACTGCAAGTAAACAAAGAAAAAAAGAAACACCGGACGCCCAAAAACAGAAAGTTCTGATTCTGAGATACAGTCTGTAACTCCTGTCACTCTTTTTTCCGGCCTGAAAGAAAAGGCCATCTCCCATCCGGCGGGAAAGAATCGTCCAGCGGGCCTGTCCCGGGCCATCAATCCAAACTCCTGTCTGAGTCGGATCAAACTCTACAAGACGGCGAAAATCAACCTGCTCTTCCCCTTGATCTCCGCCGAAAAACACCTGTTCCGGCCCATTGACCATTCTGACGAAAGACAATCCCTGCAGCGTGATGGTACCGCCATCACGCTTGAAAGTGGAAAAACTGAGCCCTGCCGGAAAGGTCCTGGCCACATACCGGTTCACCTTCTGTTCCGCATCACGCCGTTCTTCATTTTTCAACTGGTTTTTTACAAGCAGGGTAAAAAGTGACAGAAACAGCAGGGTGGTCAGCCAGAGGAGAAGGAAATAAAAAAGCCCATGGCCCAACCTGCGCCGGGCATTTATCCATTTGTTAATCGGACCGGAGAACATAACCCATGCCTCTGACCGTATGGATCAGTTTTTCGGGAAAATCTTTGTCGATCTTGTTGCGTAACCGACAAACCAGGACATCCACAACGTTTGTCTGGGGATCAAATGCATAATCATACACCTGCTCCAAAATTGATGTCTTTGAAACCACACGACCGGAATTTCTCATCAGGTATTCGAGCAGGGAAAATTCTTTAGCCGGCAACTCGATCATCCTATCCTCTCGTGTTACCTCATGCTTCAGCAGGTCCATATGGAGCGGCCCGACATGCAGGCTGGTTGGTTCGGAACTTTTTTGATCCCTGCGGATGAGAGCCTGCACCCTGGCCAGCAGTTCGTTGAAGGAGAATGGCTTGACCATATAATCGTCACCGCCCCGCTGTAATCCCTGTATCCGATCGTCCACCGATTGTTTGGCGCTGAGAATCAAAACCGGTGTATTAATATTATCAGCTCTCATCTGTTCGATCAGACTGAGACCATCAAGCCGGGGAAGCATAATATCGATGACTGCGGCAGCATACGGCTCCGTTTTGACCATATCCAGCCCATCGACGCCATCCGCGCACACATCGACACTGTAGCCTGCTTCCCGTAACCCTTTTGTTAAAAAGGAGGCTATTTTTGTATCATCTTCGACAACAAGAATTCGCATATCATCCGATTTTGGTTTCTTTTCTGACTTATACTCTACCTGTCTTGGTTGTTCTGTAAAAGTAATAATCACAGATCATCCGACTTTCATGCTCCTGAATCCAT